>NZ_FMHZ01000002.1:1032500-1334444 GCF_900090315.1 Micromonospora citrea
CGCCTAACCGCGCAGCTCGACCCCGGCGAACGACCGCTTGCCGCGGCGCAGCACCAGGTAACGGCCGTGCAGCAGGTCCTCGGCGCCGACCCTCGCGTCGGTCTCGGTGACCCGCGTGTTGTTCACGTAGGCGCCGCCCTCGGCGATCACCCGGCGGGCCTCCTTCAGGCTGGGGACCAGGCCGGAGTCGCGCAGCAGCCCGGCCACGTCCGGCAGCTCGTCGAGGTGGACGAGGCCCGCCTCGGTCAGCGCGGCGCGCAGCGTCGCCGGCGCGAGCTCCTCCAGGGAGCCCCGGCCGAAGAGCGCCTGGCTGGCGGCGACCACCTGCGCCATCTCCCGTTCGCCGTGCACGAGCGTGGTCAGCTCCTCGGCCAGCGCCCGCTGGGCCGCCCGCGCGGCGGGCCGCTCCGCCGTCTCCTTCTCCAGCGCCTCCAGCTCCTCGCGCGAGCGGAAGCTGAAGTAGCGCAGGTAGCGGCTGACGTCGCGGTCGTCGACGTTGACCCAGAACTGGTAGAACGCGTACGGGCTGGTCATCTCGGGGTCGAGCCAGATGGCGCCGCCCTCGGTCTTGCCGAACTTCGTCCCGTCCGACTTCGTGACCAGCGGGGTGGTGAACGCCTGGACGGGGCCGGCCCCGCGCCGACGGATGTAGTCCACCCCGGCGGTGATGTTGCCCCACTGGTCGGAGCCGCCGAACTGGAGCTGGCAGCCGTACCGGCGGTGCAGCTCGAAGAAGTCGTTGGCCTGGAGGAGCTGGTAGCTGAACTCGGTGAAGCTGATCCCGCTCTCCAGTCGCGCCCTGACCACCTCCCGGGCGAGCATCTTGTTGACCGGGAAGTGCTTGCCGACGTCGCGGAGGAACTCGACCACCGACATCTCGCCGGTCCAGTCGAGGTTGTTGACCAGCCGCGCGGCGTTCTCCCCCTCGTACGAGACGAACGGGGCGAGCTGGTCGCGGATCCGGGCCACCCAGCCGGCGACCACCTCGGGCGGGTTGAGGGTGCGCTCGGCGCTCTCCTTCGGGTCGCCGATCTGGCCGGTCGCGCCGCCGACGAGCAGCAGCGGCCGGTGCCCGGCGAGCTGGAGCCGACGGGCCGTGGCGACCTGCATGAGATGGCCGACGTGCAGGCTCGGCGCGGTCGGGTCGAAGCCCACATAGAAAGCGGCGGCACCGCCGTCGAGCAGCGGGCGCAGCTCGTCGAGGCCGGTGGAGTCCTGGATCAGGCCACGCCACCGCAGGTCATCGGTCAGGGAGTCCCGCCCGGATGGCGGGAGGCTGCTGTCGGTCACGGTCACCGATTCTCCCCCATGACGGGGCGTCGACCGTAGCGGGTTTGCCGCGCCGGGCGGCGTAGGCTGGCGAAACCATGATCGGGAAGGGGAACGCGGTGGAGATGCCGGATCTGTCGGGCGGCTTCGTCGCCCTGCTCGGCCTCACGTTCGACGAGGTCGGCGGGGACCGCGTGGTGATCCGCTGGAAGGTCCGCCCCGAGCTGCACCAGCCGTTCGGCATCCAGCACGGCGGCGTCTACTGCGCGGTGGTCGAGACGGCCGCCAGCGTCGGCGGGTCGCTGTGGCTGGGCGACCGTGGCCGGGTCGTCGGCGTGTCGAACCAGACGGACTTCCTGCGCGCGGTCCGCGAGGGCGAACTGACCGCCGTCGGCACGCCCGTGCACCGGGGGCGCAGCCAGCAGCTCTGGCAGGTGGAGATCACCGACGCCGACGGCCGGCTCGTGGCACGGGGTCAGGTGCGGCTGCAGAACCTCGCCCCGGCCTGATCCGACGCGGCCGGGAAACCGGCGCGGCCGGGAAACCGGCGCGGCCGGGAAACCGGCGCGGCCGGGAAACCGGCGCGGCCGGGAAGCCGACGCGGCCTGGGACGTCCGGCCGGGACACCCGGGGAGCGCGGCGACGTGCGTGTCGCGCCGGCTCGCCGCGAGACGCCGGTCAGCCGCGGGCCTCGTCCAGCGTCGGCTCCTCGGCCTCGTCAGGCGCGGCGGGCCGGCGCAGCCGGACGCCGGTGATCGCGCGGTGGTCGATGCCGGTCACCTCCAGCTCCCAGCCGTCGACGCTGACGCTCTCCCCCGCGACGGTGGGGATGTGCCCGAGGCAGGTGAGGACCAGCCCGGCGATGGTGGTGTAGTCGCCGGCGGGGCGGCCGGGCAGCTCCACGCCGACGTCGGGTAGGTCGTGCACGGGGAAGGTGCCGGGGAGCAGCAGGGCGCCGTCCGGCTCGGTGCGCACGGCCCGCACGTCCCGGTCGGTCTCGTCGTAGATCTCCCCGACGATCTCCTCGAGGATGTCCTCCAGGGTGACGATCCCGTCGACCGCGCCCCGCTCGTCGACCACCAGGGCGATGTGCTGCCGTTCGGCCTTGAACTGGCGCAGCGCGTCCACGACCGGCAGCGAGTCCGGCAGCAGCATCGGCGGGCGCACGCACTCGTCGACCGGGCGGTCGTCGCGGACGCCCACCAGGTCGCGCAGGTGGATCACCCCGACCGCGTCGTCCAGGCCGCCGTGCCGGGTCACGGGCGCCCGGGAGTGGCCGGTGGCGGCCAGCAGCAGCCGCGCGGACTCCGCGGTGGTCCCGCTGTCGAGCGTGAAGACCTGCAACCGGGGTACGAGCACCGCCTTGAGCTGCCGGTCGGCGATCTCCACCGCCCCGGCGATGATGGTCCGCTGTTCCTTGGTGAAGCCGTGGTTGCCGGAGACGATGTCCCGCAGCTCGTCGGGGCCGATCTCGTCGGGCTCGTGCTTCGGGTTGAGCCCGACCAGGCGTACGACGAGGTCGCTGGTGGCGCCGAGGGCCCAGACCGCCGGGCGGGTGATGCTGGCCAGCAGGTCCAGCGGGCGGGCCACGAGCAGCGCCCACCGCTCGGCGGCCTGCATGGCGATCCGCTTGGGGGCCAGCTCGCCGAAGACCAGGGTGACGAAGGTCAGCGCCAGGGTGACCACCACGATCGCGACGGTCTCGGCGGCGCCGCCCAGCGCGGACAGCAGCGGCACCAGGGGCCTGGCCAGCGACACGGCCGCCGCGGCGGAGGCCAGGAAGCCGGCGAGGGTGATGCCGATCTGGATGGTGGCGAGGAACCGGTTCGGATCCTTGGCGAGGCGGGCCAGCACCCGGCCGGCCCGGCTGGCGCGCTCCAGCCGCTGGATCTGGCTGTCCCGCAGCGAGACCAGCGCCATCTCGCTGCCCGCGAAGACCGCGTTGAGGACGACCAGGACGCCTACCAGGGCCAGTTGGCTCCAGATGCTCTGCACGCCCGGATCTCCTCACGCGGACCGGTGCCCCTCGGCACCGCCGGCCGAGGGCCGACCGGCGTAGGCCGTTCTGTGCCCACCGGGCCGGCCGGTGAATCCTCGGCGGCCCGGAAGTGCTCAGGCTCGCTCGGGGGCCGGCGAAGCCGGCAGATCCAGCACGTACGAGCGGCCCTCGGGGCGGAACCCGAGCCGGTGGTAGTAGGGGGCGACCATGCCGGGCGGGGTGACCACGCGGCGGAAGCCCCGGTCGGTGAAGAGGCGGCTGCGCCGGTAGACGAACTCGCCCGGGGTGAAGTCCCGGAACCGGCGGGTGACGTAGTCGAGGTCGACCTGCGCCACGCCGTCGGGTTCGGCGTGCGACAGCACCACGCCGACCACCTCGTCGGCCCGCAGGACGAGGAAGGCGGAACGCTCGGCGGAGGTGCCGGGCGGCCAGCGGAAACCGGGGTTGAACCGGGCGATGTCGGCGGCGTGCACGCGCAGCGTGTGGGCCAGGAACTGGTCGTCTACGCCGACCTCCACGACCTGGTAGGTCGCGTCGTCGTGGCGGGTGGCGAGCATGGCGCGCAGATACCAGACGTTGATCACGGCCAGCACGACGTTCAGCCCGACCATCGGCCAGACCTGCACCGCGGCGTTGTAACCGATCAGGATCAGACAACCGAGCAGGTTCAGGGCGCGTAGCCGCAGGATGCGTGTCTGCAGCAGCGACCAGACCAGCAGCGCCGAGCCGGTCCAGCCGATCAGTTCCAGCCAGTTCACCCCGCGAGAGTAGTGGCCGCCCTGGTCAGGCCGCTCGGTGGGCGGTGGCGCGCGGGGCGGCTCACCGGTCGGCGAGCTCCAGCACCCACTCCTCCACCTCGGTGCCGCGGGCGTTGGCGTACCCCTTGTCCTCGCCGGTGACGACGAAGCCGCACTTGCGCAGCACGGCGAGGGAGGCGCGGTTGTCCTTGGCGGCGCGGGCGTGCACGGGCCGCCGCGGCAGCTCGCGCAGCAGGGCGGTCAGCGCCGCCGTGGCGTGCCCCCGGCCCCAGCGCCGCGGGTCGATCCAGTAGCTGACCTCGGTCTTGTCGTCGACCGGGAAGGCGGTCACGTAGCCGACCACCTCGTCGCCGACGACCGCCGTGCGGGCGACGATCCGCTCGTCGGCGCGCAGCCGGCGCCAGTGCGCGTCGAACCGGGCGCGATCGGCCGGGTCCTCCGGGCCGAAGGCTGCCATCCAGTTGGCCTCGGCGTCCTGCTGGTGGCTGAAGAAGGCGGGCAGGTCGTCGTCGCGCACGGGGCGCAGGCGCAGGTCGGCGGTCACCGCCCGAGGATAGGGCCGGGGGCCGACATTCCGGGACCTCCGGCCCGGTCGACGTCCCGTCCGGCCCTGTCGGGCGCGGTGGCCGCGTTGCTACCAACGAGGAGGGACGACGTTCCCGGCGGACGCGGAGGAGGCCGGCATCATGGCGAAGTACGTCTACGACTTCATCGAGGGCGACCGGAGCAGAGCCGACCTGCTCGGCGGCAAGGGCGCCAACCTGGCCGAGATGACCCGGCTGGGGCTGCCGGTGCCGCCCGGATTCACGGTCACCACCGAGGCGTGCCGGGCGTACCTGGCCGAGGGGCAGCCGCCGGTGGGGCTGTTCGACGAGGTGAACGCGCACCTGCGGGAGGTCGAGGCGCGGCTGGACCGTCGGCTCGGCGACCCCCGCGACCCGCTGCTGCTGGCCGTCCGCTCCGGTGGGCGGTACTCGATGCCGGGCATGATGGAGACGATCCTGGACATCGGGCTCAACGACACGACGGTGGCGGGGCTGGCCGCGCAGAGCGGCGATCCCCGCTTCGCCTGGGACTCCTACCGCCGGCTGATCCAGATGTTCGGCCGCACCGTCCACGGCGTGCCGGCCGAGGAGTTCGAGCGGGAGCTGGCGGCGGTGCGCGCCACGGCCGGGCCGGCGGGACCGGACGCGGCGCAGCTGCGGGCGCTGGTCGAGACGTACAAGAAGGTGTTCGCGGCGCAGGTGGGGCACGACTTCCCGCAGGCCCCGCACGAGCAGCTCTACCTCGCCGTCCGGGCGGTGTTCGAGTCGTGGAACTCCGAGCGGGCGGTGCTCTACCGCCGGCAGGAGCACATCCCGGGCGACCTGGGCACGGCGGTCACCGTGATGGCGATGGTGTTCGGCAACCTCGGCCCGGACTCGGGCACCGGGGTCGCGTTCACCCGCGACCCCGCGACCGGGCAGCCCGGCGTCTACGGCGACTACCTCGTCGACGCGCAGGGCGAGGACGTGGTGGCCGGCATCCGCAACACGGTCGCGCTGCCGGAGCTGGAGCGGATCGACCCGGCCAGCTACCGCCGCCTGACGGAGATCATGGTGACGCTGGAGCGGCACTACCGCGACCTCTGCGACGTCGAGTTCACCGTCGAGCGTGGGCGGCTGTGGATGCTCCAGACGCGGGTCGGCAAGCGGACCCCGGCGGCGGCGTTCGTGATCGCCGCGCAGCTCGTCGACGAGGGGTTGATCACCCTGGACGAGGCGCTGCACCGGGTCACCGGGGCGCAACTGGCCCAGCTGATGTTCCCCGCCTTCGACCTCGCCGCCGCGCCGGCGCCGCTGGCCACCGGGGTGGGCGCCTCGCCGGGCGCGGCGGTGGGCCGGGTGGTCTTCGACTCCGCTGCCGCCGCGGCGGCCACCGAGCCGGTGATCCTGGTCCGCCCGGAGACCAACCCGGACGACCTGCCCGGCATGATCGCCGCGCGGGGGGTGCTCACCTCGCGCGGCGGGAAGACCTCGCACGCGGCCGTGGTGGCCCGTGGCATGGGGCGGACCTGCGTGTGCGGGGCCGACGCGCTGCGGATCGACCCGGAGCGCGGAGAGTTCACCGTCGGCGACCGGGTGGTGCGCGCCGGCGACGTGATCTCCATCGACGGCACCACCGGCCGGGTCTACCCGGGACGGGTGCCGGTGCGGCCCTCCCCCGTCGCGCGCTACCTCGCCGGTGAGCTGGCACCCGAGGGCGACCGCCTCGTCACCGCCGTGCACCGGCTGCTCTCGCACGCCGACGCGGTCCGCCGGCTGGGCGTACGTGCCAACGCGGACACCCCGGACGACGCGCGGCGGGCACGCGAGCTGGGGGCCGCCGGGATCGGGCTCTGCCGCACCGAGCACATGTTCCTCGGCGCCCGGCGGGAGCTGGTGGAGCGGCTGATCCTGGCCGAGGACCCGGCCGAGCGGGACGCCGCCCTGGACGCGCTGCTGCCGTTGCAGCGAGCGGACTTCGAGGGGATCCTCGCCGCGATGGACGGGCTGCCGGTCACCGTCCGGCTGCTCGACCCGCCGCTGCACGAGTTCCTGCCCCCGCTGCACGAGCTGACCGCCCGGGTGGCCCGCGCCGAGGCGCGGGGCGAGGACCCGGGCCGCGACGGCACGCTGCTGGCCGCGGTACGCCGGATGCACGAGAGCAACCCGATGCTCGGCCTGCGCGGCGTGCGGCTCGGCCTGGTGGTGCCCGGCCTGTTCGCCATGCAGGTGCGGGCCGTCGCCGAGGCCGCGGCGCGGCGGGTCCGCGCCGGCGGCGAGCCGCGGCCGGAGATCATGGTGCCGCTGGTCGGCGACGTCCGGGAGCTGGCCGCCGTGCGCGCCGAGGCGGCGGCGGTGCTGGCGGGTGTGCCGGGGATCCCGCCGATCCCGGTCGGCACGATGATCGAGACGCCGCGCGCCGCGCTGACCGCCGGCGAGATCGCCGCCGAGGCGCACTTCTTCTCCTTCGGCACCAACGACCTGACCCAGACCACCTGGGCGTTCTCCCGTGACGACGTGGAGGGCTCGTTCTTCGGCACCTACCTGGAGCGCGGCGTGTTCGGCGTCTCCCCGTTCGAGACCGTCGACGCCAAGGGGGTCGGCCGGCTGGTGCGGCTGGCCGTGGCCGAGGGGCGGGCCGCCCGCCCGGAGCTGACCGTCGGCGTCTGCGGGGAGCACGGGGGCGACCCCGACTCGATCGGCTTCTTCGCCGACGCCGGCCTGGACTACGTCTCCTGCTCGCCGTACCGGGTGCCGATCGCCCGGCTGGCGGCCGGGCAGGCCGCCACCGGGGGCGGCGCCGTCCCCGACTCCCGCTAGGAGGTGTCCGCGATGACCGCCATCCTCAACCCCACCGGGCCCGCCCCGTTCACGCCGCCGGCCCGCCCGGTTCCCGCGCCGGCCGCACCGCCGGCCCGCGACGCCACGCCCCCGCCGGCGCCGGTTCCCGTGCCGGTGGGGCCGGTGCTGGAGCTGCCGGGCACGCCCACGGCGGCGCTGGTGCCGGTGACCCACCGGGGCCGCCCGGTCGGCGCGTTCGTCCTGCACGGCGGTCGGGTCCGCTACCGGCCCGTGTTCGACCCGGACCGGCTGCTCGGCGCGGCCGCCGGGGTGCTCGCCGTCGGTCTGGCCGCCGCCGGGGTGGCGGCGCTGGGCCGGCGCCGGCCGCCGGCCATCGGCGCGCTCAGCATGGGGCCGGGCGGCTGGGTCAGCCTCAAGGGCCTGCCCCTCCCGGCGCCACGGGCGCCCCGTCCGTGGTGGGCCCGGGCGCTGCGCGCCCGCCGGCTGGTGGTCGAACGCTGAGCCCGCGGGCGCCGGAGCGCTCCGGCGCCCGCACACCGGCCGCACCCCGGTGCGGCCCCGCTGTCCCGGCACGACGCGGCCGTCCACCCCCGCCGGCCGCGTCGTCCGGGACAGCGCCATGCCCCCGGACGCCCCCGGCGACCCGGCTGCCGACGCGCGCGCCGGGCCGGCACCGCGCCCGGCCGGCACCGCGCCGGGCCGACCGGCCAGCATCCCTCCGCGCCGGGCCCGGCCGACGCGTCCGGTGCGGGCTCGCGCGGCGACGCCGGTCACGGACGCCCCGGCGACCGGCCCGGTCGGTGGGGGCCGGAGGTCCCGGGCCGGGACGGTCCTGCGCCTCTGCCCCGGTCCGGCCCCGGCCGGCACGCTGGTGGTGGAAGCGAGACACGAGCTGGGAGGCCCCGATGCGCGCCACGGTTGTCACCGCGTTCGACCGTCCACTGGAGATCTTCGACGTGCCGGTGCCGGAGCCCGGGCCCGGCCAGGTGCTGGTCCGGATCGAGGCCAGCGGCCTGTGCCACACCGACATCCACGCCGCCCGCGGCGACTGGCCGGTCAAGCCGAACCCGCCCTTCGTCCCGGGCCACGAGGGCGTCGGCATCGTCGAGCGGATCGGCCCCGGGGTCACCGAGCACGCCGTCGGCGACCGGGTCGCGCTGCCCTGGCTCGGCTGGGCCTGCGGCACCTGCGAGTACTGCGTCACCGGCTGGGAGACGCTGTGCGAGTCCCAGCGCAACACCGGCTACGCCATCGACGGCGCGCACGCCGAGTACGCCCTCGCGTCGGCCCGCTACGCGGTCCGGGTGCCGGCCGGCGTCGACCCGGTCGAGGCGGCCCCGCTGACCTGCGCCGGCGTCACGACGTACAAGGCGGTCCGGGTGGCCGGGGTGCGGCCCGGCGAGCGGGTGGCGATCTTCGGCATCGGCGGCCTCGGCCACCTCGCCCAGCAGTACGCCCAGTTGCACGGCGCCGAGACGGTGGCCGTGGACGTCACCGAGGAGAAGCTGGCCCTGGCCACCTCCCTCGGCGCGACGCACACGGTCGACGCCGCCCGGGTCGACCCGGTCGAGGCGATCACCGCCCTCGGCGGCGTCGACGTGGCGGTCGTGCTGGCCGCCAGCCCGACCGTGATCGCGCAGGCGCACGCCTGCCTGCGTCGCGGCGGCCGGCTGGTGCTGGTCTCGCTGCCGAAGGACAACACGATGAGCCTGCCGGTCTTCGAGACCGTCCTGAAGGGGATCACCGTGATCGGCTCGATCGTCGGCACCCGCGCCGACCTGGCGGAGGTGTTCCGCCTGCACTCGGCCGGCCGCACCCGGGTCGTCCACGAGGTGCGCAAGCTCGACGAGATCAACGAGGCGATCGAGGACGTGCTCGCCGGGCGGGTCGCCGCCCGGCTGGTGCTCCAGCCCTGACCACGGTGCCCGGCCGCCTGTCCCGAGGGCGGCCGGGCGCCACCCCACCGACGCCCGGAAGGGACCGGACATGACCGCGAACCAGCACCTGGACCCGTGGCGGGGCTTCGCCGGCGGCGCCTGGCGGGACTCCGTCGACGTGGCCGACTTCATCCGGCGCCACCACGAGCCGTACACCGGGGACGGGTCGTTCCTCGCCGGACCGACCGACCGGACCCTGGCGGTCTGGGGGGCGTTGCGGGAGCTCTTCGTCGCCGAGCGCCGCCGGGGCGTGCTCGACGTGGACGCCGCCACCCCGTCGACGATCACGTCGCACGGCCCCGGGTACATCGACCGGGAGCGGGAACTGATCGTCGGCCTGCAGACCGACGCGCCGCTGCGGCGGGCGATCATGCCCGCCGGCGGCCTGCGGATGGTCGAGGCCGCCCTGCGGGCGTACGGCTTCACGCCGGACCCGGTCGTGCACCGGATCTTCACCACGTACCGCAAGACCCACAACGACGCGGTCTTCGACGCCTATCCGGCCGACGTGCTGGCGGCCCGCCGCTCGCACGTGATCACCGGGCTGCCGGACGCGTACGGTCGCGGGCGGATCATCGGCGACTACCGGCGGGTGGCGCTGTACGGGGTGGACCGGCTCGTCGCCGAGCGCCGGGCGCTGAAGGCGGCGCTGGACGCCCGGCCGTCGACCGACGACGTGATCCGCGAGCGGGAGGAGCTGGCCGAGCAGGCCCGCGCCCTCGGCGAGCTGAAGGAGATGGCCGCCGGCTACGGCGTCGACGTGTCCACGCCCGCCGCCACCGCGCAGCAGGCCGTGCAGTGGTTGTACTTCGCCTACCTGGCGGCCACCAAGGAGCAGAACGGCGCCGCGATGTCGCTGGGGCGCACCGCGACGTTCCTCGACGTCTACCTGCGCCGGGACCTCGCCGAGGGCCGGCTGACGGAGACCACCGCCCAGGAGCTGGTCGACGACTTCGTGATCAAGCTGCGGATCATCCGGTTCCTGCGCACCCCCGAGTACGACCAGCTCTTCTCCGGCGACCCGACCTGGGTGACCGAGTCGCTGGGCGGGATGGGCGCCGACGGCCGGCCGCTGGTGACCCGGACGAGCTTCCGCTACCTGCAGACCCTCTACAACCTGGGCCCGGCGCCGGAGCCGAACCTGACCGTGCTCTGGTCGCCGCGGCTGCCGGAGGGGTTCAAGCGGTTCTGCGCGCAGGTGTCGCTGGACACCAGCGCCATCCAGTACGAGAACGACGACCTGATCCGCCCCGCGTACGACGACGACACCGCGATCGCCTGCTGCGTGTCGGCGATGCGGGTGGGCCGCGACATGCAGTTCTTCGGCGCCCGGGCCAACCTCGCCAAGGCGCTGCTCTACGCGATCAACGGCGGCCGCGACGAGCTGACCGGCGAGCAGGTGGCGCCGGCCGCGCCGCCGGTCGGCGGGGAGGTCCTCGACCACGCCGAGGTGCTGGCCGCGTACGACCGGACGCTGGACTGGCTGGCCGAGACGTACGTCGACGCGCTGAACGTCATCCACCACATGCACGACCGGTACGCGTACGAGCGGCTGGAGATGGCGCTGCACGACCACCCGGTGCGCCGGTTCATGGCCACCGGCATCGCCGGCCTGTCGGTCGCGGTGGACAGCCTCGCGGCGATCCGGTACGGCCGGGTGAAGGTGCTGCGCGACGACAGCGGCCTGGCCGTCGACTACGTCGTCGAGGGCGAGCCGCCCACCTTCGGCAACAACGACGACCGGGCCGACGAGATCGCCGTGTGGCTCGTGGAGACGTTCGCGGAGAAGCTGCGCCGGCAGCGCACCTACCGCGACGCCGAGCTGACGCTGTCGGTGCTGACCATCACCTCCAACGTGGTGTACGGCCGGCACACCGGCAACACCCCGGACGGGCGGCGCGCCGGCGAGCCGTTCGCCCCCGGTGCCAACCCGATGAACGGGCGGGACACGCACGGCCTCGTCGCGGCCGCGCTGTCGGTGGCGAAGCTGCCGTACGACGCCGCCCGGGACGGCATCTCGCTGACCGGCACGGTCACCCCGGACGGGCTGGGCCACACCCGGGAGGAGCGGATCACCAACCTGGCCGGGGTGCTCGACGGGTACGCCGACGCGGGCGGGTTCCACCTCAACGTCAACGTGCTCGACCGGGCGACGCTGCTCGACGCGATGGACCACCCCGAGCGGTACCCGCAGCTGACGGTGCGGGTGTCCGGGTACGCGGTCAACTTCGTCCGGCTCACCCCCGAGCAGCAGCGGGACGTGGTGTCCCGCACGTTCCACGGCGCGCTGTGAACACCGCCGGGCGGGAGCTGACCGGGGCCGTGCACTCCTTCGACCTGTCGATCGGGGTGGACGGTCCCGGCACCCGGTTCGTGGCCTTCCTCGCCGGGTGCCCCCTGCGCTGCCGCTACTGCCACAGCCCCGACACCTGGTACCGGCGCAGCGGCCGGCACCGGACGGTGGCCGAACTCGTCGCCGAGATCGAGCGGTACCGGCGGTTCGTCACGGTCGCCGGCGGCGGGGTGACGATCAGCGGCGGGGAGCCGTTGCAGCAGCCCCGGTTCACCGGCGAGGTGCTGCGCCGCTGCCACGAGCTGGGCCTGCACACCGCGCTGGACACGTCCGGCTTCCTGGGCGAGCGCGCCGACGACGCCCTGCTCGGCGCCACCGACCTGGTGCTGCTGGACGTGAAGTCGTGGGACCCGGCGACGTACCGGGCCGTGACCCGCACCGGCGAGGTGGCGCCCACGCTGCGCTTCGGCCGCCGCCTGGCGGCCCGGGGCACCCCGATCTGGATCCGCTTCGTGCTGGTGCCCGGGCTCACCGACGCGGTGTCGAACGTCGCCGGGGTGGCGGACTTCGCCGCCTCGCTCGCCACGGTCGAGCGGGTGGAGGTGCTGCCGTTCCACCGGCTCGGCGCGCACAAGTACGCGGAGCTGGGGCTGCGGTTCCCCCTCGCCGACACCGAGCCGCCGACGGCGGAGCTGCTGGACCGGGTCCGTGGGCAGTTCGCGGCGCGCGGCCTGACGGTCTGCTGAGGCGCGGCGCCGTGCAGTTCGCGGCGCGCGGCCTGACGGTCTGCTGAGGCACGGCGCCGTGCAGTTCGCGGCGCGCGGCCTGACGGTCCGCTGAGGCACGGCGGCCGTGCAGTTCGCGGCGCGCGGCCTGACGGTCCGCTGAGGCACGGCGGCGGTGCCGCAGCCGGAGAAAGCCGGGCACGACCCGCGGCGCGCGGTACGCGGCCGGCCGTCGGGTCGCCGGTCGTGCCGGTTCGCCGCCCGCGCGGCCGGCGGTGGGCGGACAATGGCGGGATGGGACGAGACGTACGCGCGCTGCGGACGACCGGGGCGCGGGCCAGCGGCGCGGTGGCGACGGGCGCGCGGGCGGCCGGCGCGGCCTCGCTCGGCGCGCTGGCCGTGGGGGCGCTGGCGGTCGGGGCCGTCGCCGTCGGGGCGCTGGCGATCGGGCGGCTCGCGATCCGGCGGGCGGTGGTGCGGGAGCTGCGCGTCGGCCGGCTGGTGATCGACGACCTGGTGGTACGCGGCCGCCCCGTCGACGGCGGGACGGGCCGGGCGGGTCAGGCGGCGGGCGGGGTCACCGCGGGGTAGCCGTACAGCTCGAGCAGGCGGCCCCGGGCCGCGTGCAGCCGGTCCACGACCACGCTCATGAAGCGGGTGGTGAGCTGGCGGCCGAGCGCGTCGTCGGACTCCATCAGCCGGCGCACCCCCTCGGCGGTGAACTCCACGGCGGTGCTGCGCTGCGCCGCCACCGCCCCGAACTGCCAGCGGTAGGGCGGGAACAGCCACGACCAGCCGAGCACGCCGCCCGGGCCGATCGTCTCGATCTCGACGTCGCCGCGGCCGGGCACCGGGAAGTCGAGCGCCACCTGCCCGGCGCGGACCAGCCAGAAGCGCCCCGCCGCCTGGTCGGCCCGGAACATCCGGTGCCCGGGGTGCCAGACCACCGGGCGGGCGTAGCCGGCCAGCCGGGGCAGCCACGGCTCGGGCAGCCCGGCGAGGAACGGGTGCGCGCGGAGCACGTCGAGGGTGGTCATGCGGGTGCCTCCTTCGCCCGGCGGGCCGGCGGTGGCCGGGCCTGCGACGCGGTCGTCCGTCCTGGCGCCCAGTGCACCGCGCGCCGGCCCCCGGCGGCAAGGGCCGTTGGTCCCTGGCCGCGCGGGCGGAACTCCTCTGCCGGTTTCGTCGGGTCGGGGCGAGGGTGGAGTTCGGTGAGGGCGCCGCCACGGCGCCACGGCAGAGCGGAGGGCGACGTGGGCATGTCCGGGACACGGCGGGGGCGGGGGCGTACCGGTGCCCGTTGACACCTCGACCAGGCCGCCCGCCGGGCTCAGCTCCGCGGCGGCCGCCGCCCGGCTGCGCGCCGACGGTCCCAACGCGGCGGCCGCGCCGCCCCGCCGGCACCTGGCCTCGCGGGTCCTGCACCAGCTCACCGATCCGCTGGTGGCGCTGCTGCTGGCCGCCGCCGTGGTCACCACCGTGCTGCGGGACTACCCGGACACCGCGGTGATCGTGCTGGTCGTGCTCGTGAACACCGCGATCGGGGTGGTGCAGGAGGTCCGGGCCGACCGGGCGATCGCCGCGCTGGACCAGCTCGCCGCGCCCACCGCCCGGGTCGTGCGGGACGGCCGCGACCTCGTCCTGCCCGCCGCCGACCTGGTCCGGGGCGACCTGGTGCGGGTGGAGGCCGGCGACGTGGTCCCCGCCGACCTGCTCCTCGCCGAGGCCGCCCGGCTGACCCTCGACGAGTCGGCGCTGACCGGCGAGTCCGTCCCGGTGGCCCGGAGCGCGGGCGAGGAGGCCAGCGCGGGAACGGTGGTGACCACCGGGCGGGCCACCGGCACGGTGGTACGCACCGGCGCGGCGAGCGCGCTCGGCCGGATCACCGCCCTGGTGGCGTCCACCCGGCCCGCCGCCACCCCGTTGCAGCGCCGCCTCGCGGGGCTCGGCCGGGTCCTCGGCTTCGCCGCGGTGGTGCTCTCCGGGCTGGTCTTCGTCGTCGGCGTGGTCGGCGGCCGGCCCGTCGTCGACATGGCGGTCACCGCGGTCAGCCTGGTGGTGGCGGCGGTACCCGAGTCGCTGCCCGCGGTGGTCACCCTCGCCCTCGCCCTCGGCGCCCGCCGGATGGCCGGGGCGCGGGCGATCCCCCGCCGGCTGCACGCCGTGGAGACGCTCGGCTCGGTCACCGTGATCGCCTCCGACAAGACCGGCACGCTCACCGAGGGCCGGATGGCCGTGCAGCACGCGGTCACCGCCGACGGCTCCCGCTACGGCGTCACCGGCACCGGCTACGCGCCGCGCGGCGCCGTGCACCACCGGGGCGAGCCGGTGGCCGTACCGGACGATCTGCGCCGCCTGGCGCGGGCCGGGCTGCTCTGCAACGACGCCACCCTCGCGGCGCCCACCGATGAGCGGCCGGAGTGGGCCGCCGTCGGCGACCCGCTGGAGGCGGCGCTGGTCGCGTTCGCCGCCCGCTGCGGCCTCGACCCGGAGACCACCCGCGCCGCCTGGCCCCGGGTCACCGAGCACCCCTTCGACCAGGAGCTTCGCCGGATGACCACGGTGCACCGCTCCTGCGACGGCCGCTACCTCGTGGTGTGCAAGGGCGCGCCGGAGAACGTGCTGACCGCGCCGCTGGTCGACGCCACCGCCGAGGAGATCGCCGAGCTGACGGCCACCGCGCACCGGCTGGCCGCCGAAGGGCTGCGGGTGCTGGCGGTCGCGTCCGCCGTCACCGACGCGCCGCCTGCGGACCCGGCCCGGCCGGCCGGGCTGCGGCCGGCGGGGCTGGTCGCCGTCGGCGACCCGCTGCGCGCGGGGGCGGCCGACATCGCCGGCAGCTTCGACGACGCCGGGGTCCGGCTGGTGCTGATCACCGGCGACCATCCCGCGACCGCCGCCGCGATCGGCGGCCAGCTCGGGCTGTGGCGCGAGGGCGACCCGCTGGTACGCGGCGACGACGGCGACCCGGCGCGGGCGCACCCGCGGGCCCGGGTGTTCGCGCGTACGCAGCCGGAGCAGAAGCTCGACATCATCGCCGGGTTGCAGTCCCGGGGCCACGTGGTGGCGATGACCGGCGACGGGGTGAACGACGCTCCCGCCCTGCGCCGCGCCGACATCGGGGTGGCGATGGGCGGCGGCACGGAGGTCGCCCGGCAGGCCGCCGACCTGGTGCTCGTCGACGACGACCTGTCCACCGTGGCCGCCGCGATCGGCGAGGGCCGCCGCATCTACGACAACATCCGCCGGTTCCTGCGGTACGCCCTCTCGGGCGGGGTCGCCGAGATCGCGGTGATGCTGCTCGGGCCGCTGTTCGGGCTGGCCGTACCGCTGCTGCCGGCGCAGATCCTCTGGGTGAACCTGCTCACCCACGGCGTGCCGGGCGTGGCCCTGGGCGCGGAGCCGGCGGAGCCGGGCACGCTGCGCCGCGCGCCGCGCTCCCCCTCGGAGTCGGTGCTCGGGGCCGGCCTGGGCCGGGACGTGCTGGTCACCGGCGCCCTGATCGCCGCCGTGGTGCTCGGCGCGGGCGTCGCCGCCGCGCACTGGGGCCGCCCCTGGCAGTCGGTGGTGTTCGTGGTGCTCGGCCTGGCCCAGCTCGGGGTCGCGCTCGCGGTCCGGGCGCCGCGGGCGCGCGGCGCGGGGCGGGGCAACCGGGCGCTGCCGGTCGCGGTGGCGGTGTCGGCGCTGCTCCAGGTGGCCGGTGTGCTGCTGCCGCCGCTGCGGGACCTGCTCGGCACCGCGCCGCTCGGCGCGGCCGAGCTGGCGGCCTGCGCCGCGGTCAGCGTGCTGCCCGGACTGGTGCTGCGGCTGGCCCGCCGTTCGGGCGGGCGGTTCGGGACCAACGGCCCGGCGGCCGGGACGACCGCCTCTGACCGGTAGCGTTCGGGCGGAGCAGGCTGAAGGCGTAGCAAGGGAGGAAAGATGACCATCAACACCGGTGCCCCGGTCGTCGTGGGTGTGGACGGTTCGGCCGCCGCGCTGGATGCGGTCCGGGTGGCGGCGCGGGAGGCGGCGCAACGGCAGCGCCCGCTGCGGGTGGTGCACGCCTTCATCTGGCCGCTGATCCCCAACGCCCCGCTGGACGCGGTGCCGGGCGCGCCGGCCGACGCCGGCCTGCGCAACCAGGCCGAGCGCTACGTCGCCGAGGCGGTCGCCGAGGCCGGCAAGGTCGCCCCCGACGTGGCGGTGACCGGCGCGGTGGTCGACGGCGCGGCGACCCCCGTCATGCTCGACGAGTCCCGCGAGGCCGCGCTGATGGTGCTCGGCCACCGCGGGCTGGGCGGCTTCGCCGGGCTGCTGATCGGCTCGGTGACCGTGCAGGTCTCCGCCCACGCGCTCTGCCCGGTCCTGGTGGTGCGCGGCGAGGAGCGCGCCGACGGGCCGGTCCTGGTGGGCGTGGACGGTTCCGAGTGCTCCATGGAGGCCGTCGGGTTCGCCTTCGAGGAGGCGTCCCGCCGGGGCGCCCCGCTGCTCGCGGTGCAGGCCTGGCTCTACCCGACGCCGGTGGGCCCCGGCGACATCCTGCCCCTGGTGTACGACCTCGACGCCTACGCGGCGGAGCAGGAGCGGACGCTCGCCGAGTCCCTCGCGGGTTTCGCCGAGCGCTACCCGGACGTGCCGGTGCGGCACCGGCTGGTCCGCGGCACCCCGGCCCGGGTGCTGGTGGAGGAGTCGAAGGCGGCCCAGCTCACGGTCGTCGGGGCGCGCGGCCGGGGCCCGCTGAGCGGGCTGCTGCTCGGTTCCGTCAGCCACGCCGTGCTGCACCACGCGCACTCCCCGCTGGTGATCGTGCGGCACCCGAAGCGGGCCACCGCGTCCTGACCTCTCCGAGCGCCGATCCCGTCGCGCCGACCGCTCCCCCGGCCGGCGTGACGGGGCCGGTTCCGGCGCGCGGCGCGACGGGAGGCCCGGCGGGGACACGCGCGCGACGGGCCCGGTTCCGGCGCGCGGCGCGACGGGGAAATCCCGGTGGGCCGGCGCGACCGCGTCGACAATGACCTGATCGACTTCTGGGAGGGCTGATGAACCGACCCGTCGTGGTGGGGGTGGACGGATCGCCGCCGAGCCTGGTGGCGGCGGAGCACGCCGCCCGGGCCGCCGTGCAGCGGTCCCGCCCGCTGCACCTGGTGCACGGCTACCTGCACCCGCTCGGCTACGGCGTGCCGGTCAACCCGTACGACCTGGGGTTGCCGGCGCCGACCGAGGACGGGCAGAAGATGCTGGAGCAGGCGGCCGCCGACCTCGCGGAACGCTGGCCCGGGCTGACCGTCGAGGTGCGCCAGGTGGCCGGTGGGCCGGGCGCGACGCTGGTCGAGGAGTCCCGTCGGGCGGAGCTGGTGGTGGTGGGCAGCCGGGGTCTGGGCGGCTTCGCGGGGCTGCTGCTCGGCTCGGTGGGCACGCAGGTGGCCTCGCACGCGCACTGCCCGGTGCTGGTGGTCCGTCCCGCCGAGGAACCGATCCCGGTCGCCGGGCCGGTGCTGGTCGGGGTGGACGGTTCGGAGCCGGCCGAGCTGGCCGTCGGGTACGCCGCCGACGAGGCGACCCGCCGCGGGACCGGCCTGGTGCTGGCGCACGTCCGGCCGCCGGACGGGGAGCGTCGGGTGCCCGACGAGGTGACGGAGACGGGGTCCGCCGCGCACGCGGAGTCGGCCGGGCTGCTGGCCACGGCCGCGGCGGCGGTCCGCGGCAGCCACCCGGGGCTGCCCGTCGAGGAGCGGGTGCTGTCGGCCGCCAAACCGGAGCAGGCGCTGATCGAGGCCAGCGGCGACGCGGCGCTGGTGGTGGTCGGCTCGCGGGGCCGGGGCGGCTTCGCCGGGCTGCTGCTCGGCTCGGTCAGCCAGGCGCTGGTGCAGCACGCGCACTGCCCGGTGCTGGTCGCCCGCCCGTACGGCCACGCCCGCTGAACCGCCCCCGGCCCGCCGGCCCCCGGGAAGAGGGTCGGCGGGCCGGGCGTCGGTCAGTGGTCGCGCCCTCCGAGCAGCTCCTCGAAGCTGGTGGTGAGGGCGAACGGGTCCACGGGTCCGGCGGACGGCGGGCGCCGCCGGATCTGGTCGGCCAGCTCGCCCGCGGCGCGGTCGGTCCGCGCGCGCAGCGCGCCGTCGGCGGCGCCGGCGGCCCAGTCCTCCGGCGCGGCGAAGACCGCCGTGGGCACCACGACCGACCGCAGGTACGCGAACATCGGCCGCAGGGCGTGCTCCAGGGCGAGCGAGTGCCGGGCGGTGCCGCCGGTGGCGCCGACCAGCACCGGCCGGTCCGCCAGCGCACCGGCGTCGACCAGGTCGAAGAAGGACTTGAACAGCCCGTTGTACGACGCGTTGAAGATCGGGGTGACGGCGATCAGCCCGTCCGCGCCGGTGACCGTGTCGAGCACCTCCCGCAGCGCCGCCGACGGGAAGCCGGTGAGCAGGTGGTTGACGATGTCGTGGGCGTGCTCGCGCAGCTCGACGGGGCGGACGTCGACGTCGTCGCCCCGCCGGGCCAGCTCGTCGCGGGTGGCGGCGGCGAGCTGGTCGGCGAGCAGCCGGGTCGACGAGGGCTGACCGAGCCCGGCCGACACCACGGCGAGGGTGCGGCGGGTCATCGGCCCGCCTCCGACCCGGCCCGCTCGGCACGCGCGGCGGCGGCCCGCAGCGAGGCGTGCGTGGGCGCCTCGGGCACGTGCGCCGGGCGCAGCGACTCGAACTCCTTGCGCAGCACCGGAACCACCTCCTCGCCGAGCAGGTCGAGCTGCTCCAGCACGGTCTTCAGCGGCAGGCCGGCGTGGTCGATCAGGAAGAGCTGCCGCTGGTAGTCGCCGACGTAGTCGCGGAAGCCCAGCGTCCGGTCGATGACCTGCTGCGGGCTGCCGACGGTCAGCGGGGTCTGCGCGGTGAACTCCTCCAGCGACGGGCCGTGGCCGTAGACGGGGGCGTTGTCGAAGTAGGGGCGGAACTCCCGCACCGCGTCCTGCGAGTTGCGCCGCATGAACACCTGCCCGCCGAGGCCGACGATCGCCTGGTCGGCGGAGCCGTGGCCGTAGTGCGCGTAGCGCTGCCGGTAGAGCTCGACCATCCGCTGGGTGTGCTCCCTGGGCCAGAAGATGTGGTTGGCGAAGAAGCCGTCGCCGTAGTAGGCGGCCTGCTCGGCGATCTCGGGGCTGCGGATCGAGCCGTGCCAGACGAACGGCGGCACGCCGTCGAGCGGGCGGGGCGTCGAGGTGAACGACTGCAGCGGGGTGCGGAAGCGGCCGGACCAGTCGACCACGTCCTCGCGCCAGAGCCGGCGCAGCAGGTCGTAGTTCTCGATGGCGAGCGGGATGCCGTTGCGGATGTCCTGCCCGAACCACGGGTAGACCGGGCCGGTGTTGCCGCGCCCCATCATCAGGTCCACCCGGCCGTCGGCGAGGTGCTGGAGCATCGCGTAGTCCTCGGCGATCTTCACCGGGTCGTTGGTGGTGATCAGCGTGGTCGACGTCGACAGCAGCAGCCGCTCGGTGCGGGCGGCGACGTAGCCCAGCATGGTGGTGGGCGACGACGGCACGAACGGCGGGTTGTGGTGCTCGCCGGTGGCGAAGACGTCGAGGCCGACCTCCTCGGCCTTGAGCGCGATGGTGACCATCGCCTTGATCCGCTCATGCTCGGTCGGCTCCCGACCGGTGGTCGGGTCGACCGTGACGTCGCCGACGGTGAAGACTCCGAACTGCATGACCAGCTCCTCGCGTTGTCCGCCGGGGCCGGAGCGGCTCCCGGACGCACCGCACAACATATTTGACGAGTCAACTATTCCGCGAGGGGTGCCGCCGCCGGTGGGCGCCGTCACCCCGGCCCGGCGGCGCCGGTCAGGCGCGGCTGCGGGGAACGTGCCGGCGGTAGGCGCTGACCGTCGGGTCGTCGGCGATCCAGAAGCGCCACGGCACGTCGTGCGCCCCCGTCACGCCCACCCTCGGGCCGTCGGCCACCGCGTCCGCCGGCACCGGCCGGTCGGCCGGGCGCAGCCGGACCGGGCCGTCGCCGAGCAGGTAGCGACCGTAGACGCTCCTGTCGATGCCCAGCGCCGCGCAGAGCCGGGCGGGCCCGCGCGCGAGATCGACGTCCCGGCGTACGGCGGTGCGGCGGGCCCGGGCCTCGTCGAGGCCGTCGACCACCTCGCCGGCGCGCAGCAGCACCGCCGAGGCCTCACCGTCCGGCCCGGTGACCACGTTCATGCACCAGTGCATGCCGTAGGTGAAGTAGACGTAGGCGTGCCCGGCCGGGCCGAACATGACCGCGTTGCGCGGGGTGCGTCCCCGGTGCGCGTGCGACGCCGGGTCGCCGGCCGTCCCGGCGTACGCCTCGACCTCGGTGATCCGGACGGTGACGCCGCCCGCGGAGAGCCGGCAGCCGAGCAGGCCCCGCGCCGCCGGCACCACGGGCCCGGCGAGCAGGTCGGCCAGCCCCGTGAGGCCGGCGGGACGGGAGTCGGAGTACGCCACCACAGGCCCGACCCTATCCGCGCGGCGCACCGACCGCCGCTCGACGCCGGCCTCGTCGCGGCGCCCGACCTCATGCCGCCCGCCCGCCCGCACGCGCCGCGGCGGCCGCGCGGCTACGAGAGCACGCGCGGCCGTCAGGTGGCGACCGGACCGTCAGAGGTGGCGCAGCTCGATGGCGTCGGCGATGGCCTGCGCCCCCGCGTCGTTCGGGTGCAGCCGGTCGCCGCAGTCGTACGCCGGCCGCAGCCCGGGGCCTTCCGGGTCGGCGAGGGCCCGGTCGACGTCGGCCACCGCGTCGAACTCGCCGCTGCTGCGGATCCAGTGGTTGACCGCGACCCGGGACTCCTCAGCCCGTCCGTACACGCTGCCCGCCACCGGGGACAGGGTGGTGCCGACGACGGTGATCCCCCGGGCGCGGGCGATGTGGATCAACGCCCGGTAACCGGCCACGAGGTGGTGCTCGTCGACCTTCGGCGAGGGACCGCAGCCGAAGTCGGGCAGCTCGCTGGTGCCGAGGTCGTTGATGCCGGCCGCGACGATCACCGTACGCACCCCGGGCTGGTCCAGCACGTCCCGGCGGAAGCGGGTCAGCATGCTCTCGCCGTAGCAGGTCGAATCGGTGAGCAACTTGTTGCCGTTGATGCCGACGTTCGCCACACCCATCGGCACGCCCGCGGCGGCCAGCCGCTCGGCCAACTGGTCCGGATAGCGGTTGTCCGCGCCGGACGTCGAGCCGTAGCCGTCCGTGATGGAGTCACCCAGGGTCACCACCGTGCCGCGCCCGGGCCGAGGCCCGCCCGCGACGTCCACTCCCGTCAGGTAGTACCAGGAGTCGCTGACCTCGCCCGCGAACGCGCGGCCGTCGCGGTCGTACCGGTGGTCGCCGGCAGCGCGGTAGGTGGTGGTCAACCCGTTCTCGTGGAAGGTGGCGGGGCCGGTCGACCCGGCCAGGTACAACGTGACGGTCAGCCGCTCCAGCGGCCTGGTGCGCAGGAACACCACGTCGGTGGCGACGTCGCGGCCTGCCGGGATCGTCACGCCGGCCGACCGGCCGAAGGTGAGCCGCCGGACGGTGCCGGGCCGCACCGCCGCCCCGGCGGTGGTCCGGCCGATGGTCGCCCCACTGACCCGCAGCGGCCCGGTGCCGTAGCGGTTGGACAGCCGGATCCGCAGCCGGCTGCCACCGACGCTCAGCCGGACCACCTGCCGCACCGACTGGTTCCGGAAGCCCTCGGTGGACCAGTTCGGCCCGTCCCACTCGTTGCCCGGCACCGGGTGCTGCGGAGCGCTCGCCCAGCCGGCCGACCAACCGCCGCGCGCGTCGCCGTGGGGCACGGCCGTCGCGGGTGCCGCCGGGAGCGCGGTGGTCAGCCCGACGGCCAGCAGGGCCACGGCGACCGCGAGGCGGCCACGTCTCGAATGCATCTGAACACGTCCTCTCAGAGCCAGTAGGTGTCGTGGTGGAGGAAGAAGTCGGCCCGTTCCTCCTCGCTCAGCGCCGCCAGCCCGGACAACTCGTCGAAGTAGCCCTCCCTGGGAGCGCCCGGCGCGAAGTGCAGCAGCATCGAGGCGGGTTGACCGGACTCGTTGCGGAACGCGTGGATTCCGCCCTCCGGGACGTGGACGAAGTCACCCGGCCCGGTGTCGATCCAGCGCCTGCCGTCGTAGATCCGCACCGAGCCGGCGAGGATGAAGAACGACTCGGAGATACTCCGGTGGAAGTGCGGGGCCGGCCCGCTCGGTGCCGGACCCATGTCCCAGCGATAGAGGCCGAACTGGCCGTTGGTGGTGGCTCCGGTGGCCAGGTAGTGCGCCTCGCCCCCGTCGGCGTGGCGCAGCTCGGGCGGCGAGTGGGCCGTGCGGTACGTCGCGGTGGTCTCACCCGTGGCGCCGAGGTACCGCGGTGGGGGGTACGTCATTGGTGCTCCTCTTCGACGGGTCGCGGGGGACGAGGCGTTACCGCTTCTTCGCCGGCCGGTAGCGCAGGACGACCACGCCCGAGCTGAACGCGGTCTGGCCGACGAGTTCCAGGCTGGCCGCGCCGCCGTGGCGGAACAGCAGGTCACCGTTCTCCACCAGCCCGTCGCCGACGAGCACGGGGTGCAGCCAGAACCGCAGCTCGTCGAGGAGGTCGTGGTCGAGCAGGGTACGGGCGAGCCGGCCGAACCCGTACGTCAGGATGTCCTTGCCGGGCTGCCGCTTGAGCTCGCCGACCTCCTTGACCACGTCGCCGGAGATGATCGTCGAGTTGCTCCAGTCGGCGTCCTGCAGGGTCGTCGAGACCACGTACTTCGGCATGCTGTTCATCCGGTCGGCGAAGCCGGCCTCGTCGCGCGGCATGCTCGGCCACGCCTGGGCGAATCCCTCGTAGGTGGTGCGTCCCAGCAGCAGGGCGTCGCTGGCGAACAGCTGCTCCAGGGCGTACCGCTGCCCCTCCTCGTTCATGTACGACATCATCCACAGGTGCGGATTCGCGATGACCCCGTCCAGAGAGACGTACGTCGAAGCGATCACCTTCCTGGCCGGCGCGGCGTTCGTGTCGGTCATCGGTTGCGGTCCCTTCTCGTCGCGGCCGGATCTCGCACCGGCCGCCCTGTCGATGACCATCGTGCTGCCGGGCGTGGGCGGCGGGCATCCGTGTCGGCCACGGATCCGATCACGGAAGCCTGGTACGGACGCTGCCCGGCGCGGTGCGGAACAATGGGAGCGTGCCCCGTCCGACCGCCACCGAACGACCGTCCAAGCGCGAGGCCGAGGTGCTCGCCCTGCTGGGTCTGCGCCTGTCGAACACCGAGATCGCCGAACGGCTGTTCATCTCGGTGCGCACTGTGGAAAGTCATGTGTCGTCGTTGCTGCGCAAGTACGGCGTCGCCGACCGGATCGCGTTGGCGGCCCTCGGCGGATCGCCGCCGGACGGCCAACTGCCGGCCGGCCGGCTGGTCGGGATGCCGGAGCCACGCACGGCGTTCGTCGGGCGCGGGCCCGAGCGGGACGCCATCCTCGCCGCGCTCGACCGCAACCGGCTGGTGACCCTCGTCGGTCCGGGTGGGGTCGGCAAGACCCGCCTGGCATGTGCGGCCAGCGCGGCGGCGGCGCCCTCCTTTCCGTTCGGCGGGGCGTTCGTCGATCTCGTACCGGTCCGGGACGGCTTCGTGGCGCAGGCCGTGGCGACCGCGCTCGGGGTCGCCGAGCAGGCCCAGCAGCCGTTGCTGGCCGCCATCGTGAGCCGTCTCGGTCAGGACCGTGCCCTGCTGGTGCTGGACAACTGCGAGCACCTGCTCGACCCGGTCGCCGGCTTCGTCGAGCGGATCCTGTCCGCCTGCCCCGGCACGACCGTCCTGGCCACCAGCCGCGAGCGACTCGCCGTGCCCGGCGAGCAGGTCGTCCCGGTGGCTCCGCTGCCGGCGGCGACCGACGCGGTGGCACTGTTCGACGACCGGGCGCGGGCGGCCGACCCGGACTACAGCGCGGACCCGACGGTCGTGGCCGAGTTGTGCGCCCGGCTCGACGGCATGCCCCTGGCGATCGAGCTGGCCGCCGCACGCAGCGCCTCGCTGGGCGTGCCCGGCCTGCTGGCAGCCGTCGACGACATGCTGCGCCTGCTGGCCGGTGGGCGCCGGGCGGACGGGCGGCACCGCTCGCTGCGGGCGGTCATCGACTGGAGCCACGACCTGCTGGACGTCGAGGAACGCGCGCTGTTCCGCCGCCTGTCGGTCTTCGTCGGCAGCTTCGACCTGACCGCCGCGGCGGCGGTCAGCCCGCAGGCCCGGCCCGGCGTGGTCGCCGACCTGCTCGCCCGACTGGTGGAGAAGAGCCTCGTCGTGCGGGTGCGGGGCGCGGTGAGCCGGTGGCGGCTGTTGGAGACGGTGCGCGCCTTCGCCATCGAGCAGCTCACGGCAGCCGGCGAGGAGCCGGCGCTGCGGCAGCGGCACCTGGACTGGGCCGCGGCGACCGCGGTCGGCCTCGAGCGGCGGCTGGGCGACCGCCCGAGGCCCGGAGACGGGTCGCAGCCGCCGGCGGCGGACACGTCGCCCGACGAACGGCGACCGGAGTTTCCGGCCGTCGCCGACGACCTCAGGGCCGCCCTGGCGAACTGTCCGTCGGGGCCGAGCCCGCTCGCCCACCGGCTGGCCCGCGCGCTCGGCCGCCTCACCTACGCGCACCGGTTCCTCCTCGAGGCCGCCGACCACTTCGAGCGGGCGGCCGCCTTCGCCCCCACCCCGAAGGACGCCGCCCGGGATCTGCGCAGCGCGGCCGACTGCGTCGTCATCGTCACCAACTCCAGCCCGCGGGCCTTCCGTCAGCTGATGGCGGCGGCCGAACGGGCCGAGGCAGCCGGCGACGGCGACGCCCGGGCCGTCGCGCTGGCACGGGCGGTGGAACTGGCCAACCGGTTCAGCTCGGAGCCGGCGGCCGAGATGCCTCAGCACCGGCTGCGTGACCTGCTGGACCAGGCGGTCGCCAGTGGGGCGCCGGACCGGCCCACCGTGTCCGCCTGCCTCGCGCTGGCGAGGGCGTGGACAGCCGGCGGGCAGTGGCGCGCACCCGACCCGCAACTCGCCGCCGCCGCGCTGGCCGCCGCCCGCTCCGCCGGCGACCCGGTGCTGGTCAGTGCCGCTCTGGAGGCGGTGAGCGTGGCCGCCACCACGGCCGGACGGCTGCGCGAGGCGCACCGGGTCACCGGGGAACGGATCGCCCTGCTGCCCAGCCTGCCGCGCGACGATCCGTACGCCGGTGTGGAAATCGTCGACGCGTTGCACATGGCGGCGGGCTGCGCGATCGTCGCCGGCGATCTGCGGGCCGCGCTGGCCGGGGCGCTGCGCGTCACGCACGACGACCTGTTGAGCAATCACCCGTACGGCCCGGCGAGCAAGCTGGTGCCGGCCCTGGCCCTCAGCGGGTGGTTGGCGGAGGCGGTGCGGCACGCGGACGCCATGTGGGCCGGTTGGCTACGGGCGGGCAGCCCGCCGGCGCCGTGGCTGTCGGTGGCCGTCCTGACGTCCGCGCTCGCCCACGGCCTGCTCGGCGATGATGCGGGCTGTGCCCGGTGGCGCAGCCGGGCCCTCCAGGTCACCGGACGCGTCGACGCCGGGCACCCGCTCGGCCTCGTGCCGTTCTTCACCTTCGTGGACGCGCGGGTCGCCGTGCACGCCGGGCGGGTGGAGGACGCGGCGGCGCTGGTCGAGCGGGCCTTTGGCACGCCGGGCAGGTACGAGCCGTACGCCCGGGCCGCGGCGGCCGAACTCGCCGTCGTCGCCGGGCTGCCGGACGCGGCCGAGCGCCTCGCCGCGGCGGCGCCGGCGTGCGCGGAGAACGACTGGGCGATGGCCTGCCTGACCCGCGCCACCGGGCGGCTGCGCCACGACGAGCGGGTGCTGGCCGCCTCGGCCGAGGCCTTCGACCGCGCCGGCGCCCGGTTCGAACGGGCCTGCACGCTGCTGTTGCTGCCCGACCGGGCGGCCGAGGGGCGCAACGAGATAGCCGCACTGCATAAACGGTTCGTTGACAACGGCGCGTTGGCATGATCCGATGAGGGTATGACCGACCACGTCTTCGCCACGCCGGACGCGGGTCGTGCCCGCGCCGAACGCACCTACTCGGCCCTGCACCACATCGCCGAACGCCACGCCGGCACCGAGACCCGCCGGCGCCGGCACACCAACCCCTACGTCCCCGACACCTACGAGGCGGTCGCGCTGGTCACCGCCCTGGCCGCCGGCGGCGCCGAGGTGGAGCCCGGGGAGGAGCCGGTCGACGACGCCGACCTCGTCGCGGCGCTCACGCTCGTGCCGCACCTGCGCGCCGAGGTCGACACCATGGAGGCCGGGCTGCTGACGCTGGCGCGCGCCCGAGGGCTCACCTGGCAGCAGATCGCGTACGGGCTGGGGCTGGGCAGCGCGCAGGCGGCCAAGCAGCGCTTCGAGAGGCTCTCCGCCCGCACCGCCACCACCGACTGACGCGGCCGGTGGGCCAGACTGGGCACGGGATCGGTGTCGAGGAGGACGCGATGACGCGCGAGGAGATGCTGGCGTACTGCCTGGGCAAGCCGGGGGCGTGGCTGGACCAGCCGTGGGAGGGCGACGAGGTGGTGAAGGTCGGCAGCCGGATCTTCGCCTTCCTCGGCTCCGTCGACGGCGACGACCCGACGGTCGGGGTGAAGTGCGGCCCGAGCCGGGAGATCGCCGACGAGTGGCTGCACCGGCACCCGGGCGACGCGCGGCCGTCGCCGTACATCGGGCGCTCCGGCTGGAACACGCTGCGCCTGGCCGGCGGGATCGACGACGAGGAGCTGACCGAGGCGGTCGACGGCTCGTACGACGCGGTGGTGGCGAAGCTGCCGAAGCGCGAACGCCCCGGGGCGTGAGCACCTCGGGGAAACTGCCGCACCTTCGGGGAAACCGCCGCCGCAGGCGACGGCGAGGCAGCGGTTTCCCCGAAGGTGAGCGGATTTCTCCGCAACGGCACCCCTCAGCGGGGCACGACCCGCTCGGCGGCCCACTCCCGCCAGCCGGCCAGCTTGTCCGCCGCGGTGGCGAGCTGGTCGGCGACCGGGCCGGGGCCGGTCGAGCCCGGCGTGATCCGGGCGGCGAGCGCCGACCGCACCGACAGCACGTCCCGCACGGACGGGTCGAGGTGCTCGCTGACCGCCGCCAGGTCGTCGTCGCTGACCTCGTCGAGGGCGCAGTCCCGGGCCACGCAGAGCGCCACCAGCCGGCCGGTGATCTCGTGCGCGTCGCGGAACGGCACCCCCCGCCGGACGAGCCAGTCGGCCACCTCGGTGGCCAGCGAGAAGCCCACCGGCGCGGCGGCGACCAGCCGGTCCACCCGCACCGTCATCGTGGAGACCATCCCGGCGAGGGCCGGCAGCAGCAGCTCCAGGGTGTCGACCGCGTCGAAGGCCGGCTCCTTGTCCTCCTGCATGTCCCGGTCGTAGGTCATCGGCAGGCCCTTGAGCATGGTGAGCACGGCCATCAGCCCACCCACCAGGCGGCCGGACTTGCCCCGGGCCAGCTCGGCGATGTCCGCGTTCTTCTTCTGCGGCATGATCGACGAGCCGGTGGCGAAGGCGTCGTCCAGCTCGACCCAGCCGAACTCCTGGGACGTCCAGAGCACCACCTCCTCGCCGAGGCGGGACAGGTGCACGCCGATCATCGCGGTGACGAAGAGGAACTCGGCGACGAAGTCCCGGTCGGCCACGGCGTCCATCGAATTGGCGAAGGACGTGCGGAAGCCCAGCTCCTTGGAGACGGCCACCGGGTCCAGCGGCAGGCCGGAGCCGGCCAGCGCGCCCGCGCCGAGCGGGCTGACCGCCGTGCGGTGGTCCCAGTCGCGCAGCCGCTCCAGGTCGCGCAGCAGCGGCTGCACGTGAGCCAGCAGCCAGTGCCCGAAGGTGACCGGCTGGGCGTGCTGGAGGTGGGTCATCCCCGGGGCGGCGGTGTCCACGTGCCGCCCGGCCTGCTCGACGAGGGCCTCGGCCAGCTCGACCAGCCGCGCCGCCACGCCCCGGGCGTGGTCGCGCAGATAGAGTCGCAGGTCGGTGGCGACCTGGTCGTTGCGGGACCGGCCGGCGCGCAGCTTGCCGCCGAGGCTGCCCAGGCGTTCCAGCAGCCCGCGCTCCAGCGCGGTGTGCACGTCCTCGTCGTCGACGGTCGGGCGGAACTGGCCGGAGGCGCAGGCCGCCTCCAGGTCGTCCAGGGCGGCGAGGATGCGGCCCAGCTCCTCCGGGTCGAGCAGGCCCGCGCCGGCGAGGACCCGGGCGTGCGCCCGGGAACCCGCGATGTCGTACGGGGCGAGGCGCCAGTCGAACTGCACGCTCACCGACAGCCGGGCCAGGGCTTCGGCGGGACCGCCGGCGAACCGGCCGCCCCAGAGGCTGGTGCGGTTGGTGGCGGCGCTGTTCTCGGTCAGGCTCTTGTCGTCCACGTCGCCCATTGTGGTGCCCACGATCCTCAGCCTCCCAGCCGGGCGTCCCGCGCCGCGGCCATCCTGCTGGGCAGGCCCCAGAGCTGGACGAAGCCCTTGGCCAGGGACTGGTCGAAGGTGTCGCCGGTGTCGTAGGTGGCCATGCCGAAGTCGTAGAGGCTGGCCTCGGAGCGCCGGCCGGTGACGGTGGCCCGGCCGCCGTGCAGGATCAGCCGCACCTCGCCGCTGACGTGCCGCTGGGCGTCGTCGATGAACGCGTCGAGGGAGCCCTTCAGCGGGGAGAACCAGAGGCCGTCGTAGACCAGCTCGCCCCAGCGCTGGTCGACGCTCTTCTTGAACCGGGCCAGGTCCCGCTCGACGGTCACCGCCTCCAACTCCTGGTGGGCGGTGATCAGGGCGATCGCGCCCGGCGCCTCGTACACCTCGCGGCTCTTGATGCCGACGAGGCGGTCCTCGACCATGTCGAGCCGGCCGACGCCCTGCGCGCCGGCGCGCCGGTTGAGCTCCAGGATCGCCTGGTACGGGGTGACGGTCTCGCCGTCGACCGCCACCGGCACGCCGGCGTCGAAGGTGATCACGACCTCGTCGGCGTCGCGCGGCTCGGCCGGGTCGGACGTGTAGGAGTAGAGGTCCTCGACGGGTGCGTTCCAGACGTCCTCCAGGAAGCCGGTCTCCACGGCGCGGCCCCACAGGTTCTGGTCGATCGAGTAGGGCGACTTCGCCGACACGTCGATCGGCAGCCCCTTCTCCTCGGCGAAGGCGATCGCCTTGTCCCGGGTCCAGGCGAAGTCCCGGGCCGGCGCGACGATCTTCAGGTCGGGGGCGAGCGCGCCCAGCCCCACCTCGAAGCGGACCTGGTCGTTGCCCTTGCCGGTGCAGCCGTGCGACACGATGGTGCCGCCGTGCTTGCGCGCCGCGGCCACCAGGTGCTTGACGATCAGCGGCCGGGACAGCGCGGAGACCAGTGGGTAGCGGTCCATGTAGAGCGCGTTGGCGCGGACGGCCGGCAGGCAGTACTCGGCGGCGAACTCGTCTCGCGCGTCGACCACCTCCGACTCGACGGCGCCGCAGTCCAGGGCGCGCTGCCGGATGGCGTCGAGGTCCTCGCCACCCTGCCCGACGTCGACCGCCACCGCGATCACCTCGGCGCCGGTCTGCTCGGCGAGGTACGGAATGGCGACGGAGGTGTCGAGCCCCCCGGAGTAGGCGAGTACGACCCGCTCGGTCATGGTGTGGTGCTCCCTTCGACGTTCTCTTCCCCGCGGGCCCAGCCGGCCAGCTTGTCGCCGAGCGCGGCCCCGCCGCCCGCCTCGCGGGCCACGACGAGGATGGTGTCGTCGCCGGCGATGGTGCCGACCACCTCGGGCAGTCCCGCCCGGTCCAACGCGCTGGCGAGGTACTGGGCTGCGCCCGGCGGGGTACGCAGCACGGCGATGTTGCCGCTGGAGTCGACCCCGTTGAGCAGCTCGCGCAGCAGCCGGACCAGCCGGGCCGGCGCCGCCTCGGCGTCGCGCAGCGGCCGGTGGCCGTCCTCGGGGATCAGGTAGACCGCCCGCCCGTCGCCGCCGCGTACGGTCACCGCGCCCAACTCCTTGAGGTCGCGGGACAGGGTGGCCTGGGTGACGCCGATGCCGTCGCCGGCGAGCACGTCGGCCAGCTCGGTCTGCGAGTGGATGGCCCTGTCGCGGATCAGCTCGACGATGCGGGCGTGGCGGGCGGCACGGGTCAGCGGGGCGGTCATGGTGTCTCCCTGGTCGCGTCGGCGCCCGGCGCCGCCGCGTCCGGGGCGGCGGGCGCGGCCCCGAGGAGGAACGTCAGCAACGCCTTCTGGGCGTGCAGCCGATTCTCCGCCTCGTCGAACACGACGCTCTGCGGGCCGTCGAGCACCTCGTCGGTGATCTCCTCGCCGCGGTGCGCGGGCAGGCAGTGCAGCACGACGGCACCGGGGGCGGCGTGGCCGAGCAGCGCGGCGTTGACCTGGTACGGCAGGAACGGGGTGAGCCGGTCCAGCCCGTCGTCCTCCTGCCCCATCGACGTCCAGGTGTCGGTGGCGACCACGTCGGCCCCGGCGACCGCTTCGACCGGGTCGGTCAGCGCCAGCACCGACCCGCCGGTGCCGGCGGCGATCTTCTCCGCCCGGGCGAGCACCTCCGGATCGGGGCCGAAGCCGGCCGGCCCGGCGACCCGGACGTGCATCCCGGCGGTCGCCCCGGCGAGCAGGTACGAGTGGGACAGGTTGTTGGCGGCGTCGCCGACGTAGGCCAGGGTCCGGCCGGCGGTGCCGCCGCAGTGCTCGCGGATCGTGAGCAGGTCGGCGAGGAGCTGGCAGGGGTGGAATCCGTCGGTGAGCGCGTTGACCACCGGGACGGTGGCCGCCTCGGCCACCTCGGCGATCCGGTCGTCGCCGTGCGTACGCAGCACGATCGCCGCGACGTAGCGGGAGAGCACCCGCCCGGCGTCGCCGAGGGTCTCGCCCCGCCCGAAGTGGGTCACCTGGGTGTCCACCACGAGGGGGTGCCCGCCGAGTTCGGCGATGCCGACGTCGAAGGAGAACCGGGTACGCAGGCTCTGCTTGTCGAACAGCACCGCCACCGACCGGGGTCCGGCCAGCGGCCGGTGGCCGAACCGGTCCGCCTTCATCCGTGCCGCGAGGTCGAGCACGGCCGACTGCTCGGCGGGGCTCAGGTCGTCGTCCCGCAGGAAGTGCCGGATCATGCGCTCGTCTCCGTCGTGCTCGTCTTCGCCTCGGCGCCGCCGGTGGACGGTCCGGGCGCGGTGGGCGGTGTCGACGCCGTGGGCGACGCCGAGGCGGTCGGCGCGGCCGGCGGCGTCGAGATCTTGGTGGGTTCCGGCCCTCGGAGGGGCCGTTTGTCACCAAGATCCGGCGCGGAGCCGGCGGCGGCCGGGGACGCCGCGTCGAGGGCGCCCGGGAGGGCGGCCAGGAAGGCGTCGACCTGGGCGGCGGTCAGGATCAGCGGCGGGGCGAGCCGGACCACGCCGGGCTGCACCGGGTTGACCAGGAAGCCGGTCTCCCGCAGCGCCTCGGCGAGCACCTTCGAGACGGGCGCGGCGAGCACGACGCCGAGCAGCAGGCCCGCGCCGCGCACGCCCTCGACCAGCGGGTGGCCGAGCGCCTCGATCCCCCGGCGCAGCCGCTCGCCGACCCGCTTGACGTGGTCGAGCAGCCCCTCGTTGGCGATGGTCGCCACCACCGCGAGTGCGGCGGCGCAGCTCACCGGGTTGCCGCCGAAGGTGGTGCCGTGCGAGCCGGGGGCGAGCAGCTCGGCGGCCCGCCCGAAGGCCAGGCAGGCACCGATGGGCAGGCCGCCCCCGAGCCCCTTGGCCAGGGTCACCACGTCGGGCTCGACGCCCTCGGCCTGGTGGGCGAACCAGTGGCCGGTGCGGCCGACGCCGGTCTGCACCTCGTCGAGCACCAGCAGGGCGCCGTGCCGGGCGGTGATCCGGCGGGCGGCGGCCAGGTAGCCGGCCGGCGGGACCACGACGCCGTTCTCGCCCTGGATCGGCTCCAGGATCACCATGGCGGTGGCGTCGGTGACGGCCGCCGCCAGGGCGGCGACGTCGCCGTAGCCGACGTGGGTGACCTCGCCGGGCAGCGGGCGGAACGGGTCGGCCTTGGCGGGCTGGCCGGTGAGCGCGAGCGCGCCCATGGTGCGGCCGTGGAACCCGCCCGTCGTGGCCACCACGTGCGTGCGACCGGTCAGCCGGGAGAGCTTGAACGCGGCCTCGTTGGCCTCCGCGCCGGAGTTGGCGAAGAACACCCGGCCGGGCCGCCCGGCCAGGGCCAGCAGCAGCTCGGCGAGCGTCACCGGCGGCTCGGCGACGTAGAGGTTGGAGACGTGCCCGAGGGTGGCGACCTGCTTCGACACGGCCGCCACCACGGCCGGGTGGGCGTGACCGAGGGCGTTGACCGCGATGCCGCCGACGAGGTCGACGTACTCCCGGCCGGCGTCGTCGACCACGACGGCGCCGGAGCCGGAGACGAGGGCGAGCGGTGGCCTGCCGTAGTTGTCCATCATGGACTGCGCCCAGCGCTCGACGAGGGTGCTCATGCCGGGACCGTGCCTTCCTTGTCGGCGGCGGGCGGGGTGGTGGGTGCGGTCCTGGCGCCGACGACCATGGTGCCGAACCCTTCGGAGGTGAAGACCTCCAGCAGTGTGGAGTGGGCGACCCGGCCGTCGACGACGTGCGCGGCGGGGACCCCCTGCCGCACCGCCCGCAGGCAGGCCTCCATCTTGGGCACCATGCCGCTGGACAGCGACGGCAGCAGCTCCGCCAGCTCGTCGGCGGTGATCTCGCTGACCAGGCTGCTCGTGTCCGGCCAGTCGGCGTAGAGGCCCGGCACGTCGGTGAGGACGACCAGCTTGCGGGCGTCGAGGGCGACGGCGAGCGCGGCGGCGGCGGTGTCGGCGTTCAGGTTGTGCAGCACCCCGTCGGCGTCGGGCGCGACGGTGGAGATGACCGGGATGCGGCCGGCCGCGATCAGGTCGGTGACCGCCGAGACGTCGACCGACTCGACGTCGCCGACCTGCCCGACGTCGACCGGCTCCCCGTCCACGTACGCGGGCCGCCGCACGGCGGTGAACAGCCCGGCGTCCTCGCCGGAGAGGCCGACCGCGAACGGGCCGTGGGCGTTGATCAGGCCGACGAGTTCCCGGCCCACCTGGCCGACGAGCACCATCCGGACCACGTCCATCGCCTCCGGGGTGGTGACCCGCAGGCCGCCCCGGAACTCGCTGGCGATGCCGAGCCGACCCAGCATGGCGGAGATCTGCGGGCCGCCCCCGTGCACCACGACCGGCTTCAGGCCGGCGTAACGCAGGAAGACCATGTCGGCGGCGAAGGCCCGCTGCAGCTCGGGGTCGACCATGGCGTTGCCGCCGTACTTGACCACGACGGTCGAGCCGGAGAAACGGGCCAGCCAGGGCAGCGCCTCGATCAGCGTGGCGGCCTTGGCCTGGGCGCGGGCGAGGTCGGTGGTGAGGCTCATGTCGAGTAGGCCGAGTTCTCGTGGACGTACGCGTGGGAGAGATCGTTGGTCCAGATCGTCGCCTCGGCGGCACCGGCGTGCAGGTCGATCCGGATGGTGACGTCCCGCCCGGACAAGTCGACCTTCGACCGGTCCTCGGCGGCGGCGCCGGAGCGGCACACCCAGACCCCGTTCACCGCGACGTCGACCGCGTCGGGCTCGAAGGCGGCGGCGGTGGTGCCGACGGCCGCGAGGATCCGGCCCCAGTTCGGGTCGTTGCCGAACAGCGCGGTCTTGACCAGGTTGTTGCGGGCCACCGCTCGACCCACCTCCACCGCGTCGTCCTCGCTCGCCGCGCCGACCACGTCGACGGCGATCTGCTTGGTGGCGCCCTCGGCGTCGGCGACGAGCTGCTGGGCCAGGTCGTGGGCGGCGGCGGTCACCGCGGCGGTCAGCTCTGCCCCGGTGGGCTCGATGCCGGAGGCCCCGCTGGACAGCAGCAGGACGGTGTCGTTGGTGGACATGCAGCCGTCGGAGTCGATCCGGTCGAAGGTCACCCGGCACGCCTCCCGCAGCGCGGCGTCGAGGACCTCGGGGCCCGCCACCGCGTCGGTGGTCAGCACGCAGAGCATGGTGGCCATCGCGGGGGCGAGCATGCCGGCGCCCTTGGCCATGCCGCCGACGGTCCAGCCGCTGCCCCGGGCCACCGCGGTCTTGGGCCGGGTGTCCGTGGTCATGATGGCCTCGGCGGCCGCCGGGCCGCCGTCGCGGGACAGCCCGCGGATCGCGGCGCGTACGCCGGGGAGCAGCTTCCGCATCGGCAGCCGCTCGCCGATCAGGCCGGTCGAGCAGACCGCCACGTCGCCGGCCCCGAGCATCAGCCGAGGGCTGGCCGAGGTGAGCGCGGCGGCGGCGTGCTCGGCGGTGGCGTGGGTGTCCTGGAAGCCGGCCGGGCCGGTGCAGGCGTTGGCCCCGCCGGAGTTGAGCACCACGGCGCGGACGACGCCGCCGCGCACCACCTGCTGGGTCCAGAGCACCGGCGCGGCCTTGACCCGGTTGGCGGTGAACACGCCGGCGACCCCGGCGTCCGGCCCGTCGTTGACGACCAGCGCGACGTCACTCGCGCCGCTGGCCTTGAGCCCGGCGGCCACCCCGGCCGCCCGGAACCCCCGCGGCGTCGTGACACTCACTGGTCCGCTCCTTCGTTCGCGACCGCGGGGCTCCGCCGCGCCGCACTCCTCGCGCTCACCGGTGCCGCTCCTTCGTTCGCGACTGCGGGGCTCCGCTGCGCTGCACTCCTCGCGCTCACCGGTGCCGCTCCTTCGTTCGCGACTGCGGGGCTCCGCTGCGCTGTACTCCTCGCGCTCACGGTGCCACCCCCCAGATGGACAGGCCCGTCGTCTCCGGCAGGCCGCACATGAGGTTGGCGTTCTGCACGGCCTGGCCGGCGGCGCCCTTGCCGAGGTTGTCCAGCGCGCTGAGCACGATCATCCGGCGGGAGTCGACGTCGACGGTGGCCTGCAGGTGGCAGGAGTTGGAGCCGAGGGTGGCGGCGGTGTGCGGCCAGGCGCCCTCGGGCAGCACGTGCACGAACGGCGCGTCCGCGTACGCCTCGGCGAGCACCGCGCGCGGGTCCACGCCCCGCGCCGGCACGGCGGTCACGGTGGCGAGGATGCCGCGCGGCATCGGCGCGAGCACCGGGGTGAGCGACAGGCCGGTCGCTCCCGTGGCCTGCTTGATCTCCGGTACGTGCTGGTGGGTGCCGACGCGGTAGGGCGACAGGTCCCCCATCACCTCGCTGCCGAGCAGGTGCGGCTTGGCCGCCTTGCCGGCGCCGGAGGTGCCGGAGGCCGCGACGACCACCACGTCGGCCGGGGAGGCGGCGCCGGCGGCGATCAGCGGGGCCAGCGCGAGGGTGATCGCGGCGGCGTAGCAGCCCGTGTTGGCCACCCGCGTGGCGCCGGCGATCAACTCCCGCTGGCCGGGCAGCTCGGGCAGGCCGTAGGTCCACTGCCCCGCGTGCGTGCCGCCGTAGTAGTTGGCCCAGGCGTAGGGGTCGGCCAGCCGGTGGTCGGCGCCCAGGTCGACGACGCGGACGTCGGGCGGAAGCTGGGCGGCCAGGGCGGCCGACTGGCCGTGCGGCAGGGCCAGGAAGACCAGGTCCGCGTCGGCCAGCGCCGCCGCGTCGGTCTCGCCGAGGACCATGTCCAGCCCGGCGAGCTGCGGGTGTACGACGTCGAGCCGGTGCCCGGCCTGGCTGTGCGCGGTGGCGGCGACCAGGTCGAACTCCGGGTGCCCGGCGACCAGGCGGATCAGCTCGCCCCCGGCGTAGCCGCTCGCCCCGGCCACCGCGACTCGGATACCCATACCCACCTCCGCATGACTATGCAGCAAAGGCTAGCAGGCAGTGATCCGATATCGCAAGTTCATGCAGTCGGCCGCATAATCAGCGGCGAGGCGGGCCGGACGCGACGCAGGCCCCGCGCCGCGGGATCGCGACACGGGCCTCGTCGAGGGGCGGCACCGGTCAGAGGCGGCCCTCCTCGACCGCCCGGGTCACCCACGGGATCACCTCGTCGAGCATCTCGTCCAGCGAGGTGGACGCCGTGAAGCCCAGCACCTCCCGGGACTTGGTCACGTCCGGCACCCGCTTCTGCACGTCGTACCGGTAGGGCTCGTCGGAGACGTACCGGAACGGCACGTCCGCGCCCTTGATCTTGCGCCAGATCAGCTCGGCCAGTTCCAGGACGGTGGTCGACTCGGCGGTGGAGAGGTTGAAGTCCTCGTTGTGCGCCGCCGGGTGCTCGATCGCCGTGGCGATCCCCCGGGCCAGGTCGCCGCCGTACGTGTAGTGGCGCACCTGGTTGCCCTCGCCGAGGATGCGCAGCGGGTCCTGCCCCTTGACGATCTTCTGCACCAGGTCGGGCACGACGTGCGACATGGCCAGCTTGACGTTGCCGGAGAGCACCTCGGCCTGACCCAGCGCGCGCCCCTCCCCCACGCCGACGCAGTTGAACGGCCGCACGATCGTGTACGGCAGCTGATACTGCTCCCAGGCCGCCCGGGCGTAGTACTCCACCGCCAGCTTCTGGAACCCGTACGACGACAGCGGCGGCGGGATGCGGCGCTCGTCGCCCTCCCGGCTGGGCCAGTGCTGGGTGGACTCGAAGACCATCGAGGAGGAGAGGTAGGTGACCTTCGCCAGCCGGCCGTCGCGGCGGGCGCGGATCGCCGCGTCGCAGGTGGCCGCCATGATCCGCTCGTTCGTGGCGAGCAGGTCGTAGGCGTACGCGTGGAAGTAGGAGATGCCGCCGATCATCGCCGCCCCCGCGACCAGGTGGTCGCAGCCGTCGAGCAGCTCGGTGAGCAGGTCCACGTCCCGGGCGTCGCCCTCGACGAAGCGGAACCGGGGGTGCTCGTCGTAGCTGTGGGTGACCGGGCCGTACTTGGAGAAGTTGTCGACGCCGACCACCTCGTGACCCCGGTCGAGCAGCTCGGAGACGAGATAGCCGCCGATGAAGCCGGCCGAACCAGTTACCAGGACCTTCGCCACGTGCGCTCCTATGCGGTCGTCTCGAACTCGGTGCTGCCCTGCGGGTCGCGCTGGGCCGGCACGGCCCCGGTCGGGGCGGCGCGGCCGGCCAGGCTCTCCCGGCTCAGCCGTCGACCGTAGGCGAAGAAGTACCAGCGCAGGTAGCCGGGGAGGAAGCGACCCAGGTCGAAGTGGGACTCGCCCAGCGGGCGGTCCAGCCAGATGGTGGGGATCTCGGCCACCGGCAGGCGCAGCCGGGTCGCCTTCGCGGTCAGCTCCAGCCCGATCTCGAAGCCCGTCCGCGACTCGATGCCCACCTCACGGACGAACGCGGTGTCGTACGCCTTGAAGCTGTTGGTGGCGTCGCGGGTGCCGACGCGGGCGAAGGTGTAGAGGCTGCGCCCCGCCCAGCGCGACATCAGCCGCTTCAGCCGGGGCCCGCCGACCTGCTGGCCGCCGGGCATGTAGCGGGACGCGGCGGCCACCACCACCCCCCGGTCGACCAGCCGGGCCAGCTCGTCGATCTGGCGGGGGTCGTCGCAGCCGTCGGCCATGGTGACCACCACGACCGGGGCGCGCGCCGCGTCGATGCCGAACCGGATCGCGTTGGCCGGGCCGCGACCGTAGGTGTTGAGCACCGCCCGCACCCGAGGATCCGTGCGGGCGACCTCCTCGACGTACGGGACGGTGGTGTCCTCGGGCGTGTCGTGCACGACGAGCACCTCGGCGGGGAGCAGCACCTCCCGCAGCATCCGCTCAAGGCAGCGCAGGATCGCCTCGCCCTCGTCGTAGACGGGGACGATCACCGACACCCGGGGCCTCACACCCGCACCCCCTGCCCGGTCAGCCCCCACATGTCGATCACCGGCTTGTCGGTTTCCAGGCGGGCGTACTGCTCGTGCGGTGCGGCGATGACCAGCAGGTCGGCCCGGCGCAGCACCTCCGGCAGGTCGACGAACCGGTCGTCGGCCACGTAGGGATCCGTGCAGAGCGTCTCGCGGGTCTTCAGCGCCAGGATCTTGCGCAGCTTGTACGCCAGGCTCTCCCGGGGATCGTCGCTGCCGCCCTTGAACGCCATGCCGAGGATGCCCACGGTCAGCTCCGACAGGTCGAAGCGGTCCTCCAGCCGCGACACCAGGTAGAGGGGCAGCCCCTCGTTGATCAGCATCGCGGAGTGGCCGAGCACGAAGTTGTTCCGGTTGAACGCGGCGAGCTGCATGGTGTCCTTGAACAGGCACGGCCCGGCCGCGAAGCCGGGCATCGGCAGGTCCGCCGCGCGGGGGTAGTCGTACGCCACGGCGTGCCGGATCCGGGCGAAGTCGAGCCCGAAGTCGTTGGCCATCATCCAGAACTGGTTGGCGGTGGCGAACTTGATGTAGCGCCAGGTGTTGGTGAACAGCTTCGCCAGCTCGGCCTCCTCCGGCTCGAGCGGCACGATCTGCTCGGTGAGGTGCCGGAAGAGCTTCTCGGCGCGCGCCAACGCCGCGGGCGTACGGGCGGCGACGATCTGCGGCAGCGCGAACAGCTCGGTCATCGCCCGCCCCTCGGCGATCCGCTCGGGGCAGAACGCCACGTCGGCGCGGATGCCCTTGCCGGCGAGGAGCTTCTCGGTCAGCGCGGTCACGCCGGGGTAGACGGTGCTGCGCAGCACGACCAACTGCCCGTCGCGCAGGTGCTCGGCGCAGCGCTCCAACGCCCGGGGCACCGCGCCCAGGTCGGGGTTGAGGTGCTCGTCGACCGGGGTGCCGACCACGACGACGAGGTGCTCGGAGGCGCCGACGCTCACCGGATCGGTGGTGGCCCGCAGCCGGCCGGCGGCGACCGCCTCGGCGAGCGCCTCGTCCGCGCCGGGCTCGGCGAAGGGCAGGGTGGCCGCGTTGACCGTGGCGACCGCCTCGGCGTTGATGTCGTACAGCACCACGGAGAGGCCGCGGGAGGCGAAGGCGATGCCCAGCGGCAGCCCCACCCGGCCGCAGCCGCCCACGACGCAGACATCGACGGAGGTGACCGGCGAATCATCAGACATGACTGGTCTCCCGTGGGGGTGGCGGGTGTGACAGCGGCAACAGTCGGAATTGAAGCAGGTTATCCGCTCGGATGTGACTCACGGGTAGCAAAAAGTTTCGACCGAGCTGACCATTCGGCGGATCGGTTGCCGAGAGTCACCACCCGGACACCGAAGGCGATCGAGGGGTCGGTGGCGACGCGTGACCCCGCGATCACTCATCGACTGGCATAATTGGCCGCGCGGCGGTGTGGGGCCGGGAGACCGGCCCGCGGGGGCACACGACGGAGGTCGCATGGCGCTGACGTTCCAGATCCTCGGTCCGGTCCGGGTCTGCCGCGACGGTCGACCGCTGCGCCTGCCCGCCGGCCGCCCCACCGCCATGCTGGTCACCCTGCTGCTGCACGCCGGCGTCGCCGTCCCGGTCGAGCGGCTGCGTGAGGAACTGTGGGCCGGGCCGGCCCCCGCCTCCGCGGTGGCGAACCTGCGCAGTCACGCCAGCCAGCTGCGCCGCCTCCTCGCCGCCCCCGACGAGCCGGCCAGGCTGCACGCCCGGCACGGCGGCTACCGGCTCCGGGTCGCCCCCGGCGAGCTGGACGCCGCCGAGTTCGAGCGGCTGGCCGCCGAGGGGCACGCGGCCTGGAGCACCGGCGCGCCCGACCTCGCGGCGCCGCTGCTGGAGCGGGCGCTGGCGCTGTGGTCGGCGGCGGACCCGCCACCGGCGTACGGGCCGGCGACCGCCGCCGCGTTCGACGGGCTGCGCGAGCGCCGGGCCGCCGCCCGGGAGGCGTACGCCGCCTGCCGGCTGGACCTCGGCGACCGGGGCAGCCCCACGCTGCTCGCCCTGCTGCGCGCCCACCTGGCCGAGCACCCGCTGCGCGAGCCGGCCTGGGCGCTGCTGATGACCGCCCAGTGCCGCGCCGGCGACCAGGCCGCCGCCCTGGAGACGTACCGGGCCGCGTGCCGGTCCCTCGCCGGGGAGCTGGGCGTCGCCCCCGGCCCCGAGCTGACCGACCTGTACCGCACGCTCCGGCGGCACGAGGCCCGCCCCGCGCCGGCCGTGGACCGCCCGACCGCCCACGCCCGGGACCGCCCCACCGCGCCCCGGCCGGTGCCGCACGAGCTGCCCTGCGCCGCCGCGCCCTTCGTCGGCAGGCACGCCGAGCTGGCCCGGCTGCGCGCCGCGCTGACCGCCACGTCCGGGCAGCCGGTGACCGTCGCCGTCTACGGCATGGCCGGCGCCGGCAAGTCGGCCCTCGGGCTGCGCGCGGCGGCCGAGGTCCTCGACGCCTTCCCCGACGGCCAGCTCCACCTCGACCTGGGCGGGTCGGTGGCGGGCGTCCCGCTCTCCCCCGTCGAGGTGGCCGCCCGGGTGCTGCGCTCGTTCCGGGCCGCCTCGGGCGGGGCGGAACGCGCCGGCCTCGCGGAGGCGCGCGCCCGGGTCCGGTCACTGCTGTTCGGCCGGCGGGTGCTGCTCGTGCTCGACAACGTCGCCGACCCGGCGCAGGTCGACGGGCTGCTCCCGGCGCGCGGCGGCTGCGCGCTGCTGCTCACCAGCCGCTGCCCGGTGCCCGACGGCGACGCCCGGCCGCTGCGGCTGGACCCGCTGCCGCCCGACGACGGGCTGGCCCTGCTGCGCGCCACCGCCGGCGACCGCCGGGTCGACGAGGAGCCGGAGGCGGCCTCGACGGTCGTCGCGCTCTGCGAGGGGCTGCCGCTGGCGTTGCGCACGGCGGCCCGGCGGCTGGCCGAGGGGCCGCACTGGACGATGGCGCGGCTGGCCCGGCTGCTGCGCGACGAGCGCTACCGGCTAGCGGAGACCGGGCTGCGCCCCCGGCTGACCGCGAGCTACCGCCGGCTCGGCTGGGCCGCGCCGGTGTTCCGCCGGCTGGGCGGGGCCCGGACGGGGCCGGTCACCGCCGAGCTGGCCGCCGCGCTGACCGGCGTGCCGGCGGAGGACGCGGCACGCGCCCTGGACCGGCTGGTGGCGGCGCAGCTCGCCGAGCCGGCCGGGCCGGGTAGCTACCGCATCGGCGAGCTGGTCCGGCTCTACGCCGCCGAGCTGGCCGCCGCCGCCGAGCAGCCGTCCGGTCAGACCGGCGCCGGGGTGCCCTCCCGGTAGCCGCGCGCCTGGAGGGTGAACAGCCGCGCGTACCCGCCGCCGGCGGCGAGCAGGTCGTCGTGCCGGCCGTGCTCGGCGATCCGACCGTCGGCCAGCACGACGATGGTGTCCGCGTCCCGCACGGCGTTGAGCCGGTGCGAGATGAGCAGGCTGGTCCGCCCCCGGCGCAGCTCGCGCAGCCGGGCGTGCAGGTCGTGTTCGGCCTCGGCGTCCAGCCCGGAGCTGGGCTCGTCGAGGATCAGCAGGTCCCGGTCGGCGCGCAGGAAGCCGCGCGCCAGCGCCACCCGCTGCCACTGACCGCCGGAGAGGACCACCCCGGCCTGCGGGTCGTCGCGGTCCGGGCCGTCGAAGAAGATCCGGGTGAGCAGCGTGTCGTACCCCCGGGGCAGCGCGGTCAGGGCCTCGTCGACACCGGCCTGCCGCGCGGCGGCCCGCAGCCGCTCCCGGTCGTCGCGGGCGGTGAGGTCGCCGACGGCGATGTTCTCCGCCGCCGACAGGTCGTACGGCATGAAGTCCTGGAAGACCGCGCCGAGCCGCTCCCGCAGCGCCGCCGGGTCGAACTCCCGCAGGTCGGTGCCGTCCCACCGGATCGTGCCGCGTTCCGGGTCGTAGAACCGGCAGAGCAGCTTGACCAGGGTGCTCTTGCCGGCGCCGTTCAGCCCCACCAGCGCGGTCGTCCCGCCGGCCGGCAGGAACAGGTCCACCCCGCGCAGCACCCACGGATGCCGCGGCGAGTACCGGAACCACACGTCGCGCAGCTCGATGCCCTCCCGCAGCGGCGGCACCGGCCGGGCCCCGGCCGGCACCGGCAGGTCCGGCTCGGCCCGGCGGACCTGGTCATAGTGGTCGAACAGCAGCAGCGCCCGGTGGATCGCGCCGAGCTGACCGACCAGGCCACCCAGCGCGCCCTGCACGCCCGGCACGGCGGCCAGGTAGATCACCACGTCGCCGGGGGTCAACCGGCCGGCGGCGGCCGCCGCGACGGCGTAGACCACGCCCGCGCCGGCCACGCCCGCGCCGAGCAGCCCCAGCAGGCCCTGGGCGCGCAGCTCGCGGCGGTCCAGCCGCTGCTCGACCCGGTGCATGCCGTGCAGCTCGTCGAGCATCCGGTCGCCGAAGAACCGGCCCAGGCCGAAGAGCCGGACCTCCTTGGCGGCGGGCACCCCCACCAGCAGTTGGGCGAAGAACAGGTCGCGCCGCTGGAAGTGCTCCAGGTGCAGCACCATCGCCGCGCGGGCCCGGTTGAGGCGCAACTGCATCCAGAGCGTGGGCAGCGCCGCGACCAGCACCAGCAGCCCGATCACCGGGCTGAGCACCAGCAGGACGCCGAGGAAGCCGCCGAGGGCGAGCAGGCTCTGCACCGCGCCGAGGGCGTTGCCGGTGAGCTGGGTCGGCCCGAGGTGCCCGGTCTGCTGCGCCGCCTGCAACCGGTCCTGGAACTCCGGATCCTCCAGCCGGACCAGGCCGACCAGGCGCAGCACCGCGTCGTGCAGCCGCCGCCGCACCAGCCGGGTCACCGCCCGGTCCCGCTCCCGCTCGACGTACGCGCGCACGTGCGGCAGGACCACCCCGGCCGCCGCGGCGACCGCCAGGCCGACGCCGAGCAGGGCCAGCGACGCCCCGCCGCCCGGCCGCTCGCCGGTGAGCCCGTCCAGCACCAGCTTGGTCAGCCAGGCGACCAGCACCGGCGTCAGCCCGGCCAGGACGGCCAGCACCACGTCCCCGGCGGTGCCGCCCGGAGCGGCCCGCCAGGTGAGCCCGAGCGCCTCCCGGGCGTGCCGGACGGCCTGCCGGGGAGCCAGCCGGGGGCCGGTCACCGCGCCACCGGCAGGTCCAACCGGGCGATGCCGAACGCCGTGGACGCCACGACCCCGCGCTCGTCGAGCAGGCCGAACGCGGGGAAGCCCTTGATCCCGAACGCGATCGGCAGCGGCCCGCTGCCCGGCTCCACGAAGACCGTCGCCAGCCCGGCGAACTGGGCCGCGTACGGCTCGGTCTCCGGGCCCTTGCCCACCACCACGACCCAGACGTGCTCCGCCCCGCCCGGCATGCTCCGCGCCCGGTCGATCAGCAGCGGCACCTGCTCCTCGCAGTGCTCGCAGCTCGGCGTCAGGAACGCCACCAGCGTCATCGGCGGGATGTCGGCGCGGGTGCGCACCTGGCCGTCGACGGTGGTGGAGACGAAGTCGCCGGGCAGGGAGCCCACCTCCAGCATCACCTCCGGCGGCTGGTTGTGGCGGTCGTTGAGCAGGTCGGTGTGCTCGCGCAGCCGGCGGACCACGCCGAGCAGCAGCACCAGGTTGAGCAGGCCGAGCGCGCCGACGAGGACGACGGCGACGGTCAACAGCGCCATGGGAGGGCTCCTTCGGATAGCCGGGGCGACAGGGGGTCAGGGTCGGCCCGCCGGGCGGGCCGGACGGGACGGAGTGGGTGCGAAGAGCGCGACGAGGTCGTCGAGGCGGACCACGACCGCGGCGGCGGGGACGGCGGCCGCGGCGGCGATCAGCGCCGCCGCGGTGGACAGCGGCGGGCCACCGACGGCCCAGCCCAGCAGGCCGAGCAGCGCCACCGCGAGGAGGACCAGGTTGCGCGCCACGTGCCGGGCGCCGATCGGGGCGTCGCCGGCGCCGAAGCAGCGGCAGGCCGGGCGGGCGCCCCGGCGCAGCGCGTTGGCGATCGCGGCGGTGAGCACGCCGAGCAGCCCGGCGGCGAGCAGCAGCCCGGCGGGGACGGTGGACGGCACGGCGAGCAGCACGACCACGGCCGCCTCGGTGGCCACCGCGAGCCGGGCCACCGCGCGGGTCCGCCGCGCCGGCACGCCGAACTGACCGACCGAGGCCACGAAGGCGGCGAAGCCCGCCCGGGTACGCAGCTTGCCGACCACCGCGGTGAGGAACACCAGGGCCAGCGACAGCCGCGCGGCCAGCTCCACCGCTCGCATCCGGTTCCTCCTCCTCGGCGCGGGGAGGCTCACGCTAGGAGCGGCGGATACATCGCGGATACATCGACCCGCTTCGCCGACGGCGCCGCTGTAGGGCCGGTGTACCGGGCGGCCGTAGCGTCCCCGCAACGACCGGTATCGGAAGGAGGTGAACGGATGTTCCGTCGACTCGAAAGCCTGGGCGAGCGGATGCTCGGCGTGTTCGTGCCCAGGGTGACGGCCGCGGCCGGCTGCCCGCCGGACCCGTGGTGTGCCGTGTGCGGCACGTGCCACCTGAAGCGGTGCAGCCAGAACGGGGCCTGCCAGACGTTCTGCGGCTCGTGCGGGTACTACTGCAGCGCGGGGGCGAAAAGCATGACCGCCCTCTGCTGAGACCGGCACCGGCGTGCCGCCCGGCCGCGGCCGGGCGGCACGTCATCCGAGCCGGTCATCGACACCTGGACCGGGCCGGTCGGTCGACGTGCGGAGCGGGCCGGCCATCGACACGGGAGCGGACCGGTCGGTGGACACGCCGGCCCGGCCGGTCAGTCGGCGCGCAGCCGGGGCCGGACCACCACTCCCAGCAGGTCCGTCTCCGGGACGTAGCCGCACTCGCGGGAGTCGTAGCTGAACGGCGGGTTGTCGCCGAGCACCACCAGCTGTCCCGGCGGCACGACCCGCTCCGGCCGCTGCCGCAGCAGGGGCACCCGGTCGACCGGCACCGGCTCGCCGGGCACCGCGTACGCCCGCTTGATCAGCAGGCCCGGCCCGCCGTCGCCGGGCCGGGTGGGGTGGCCGGCGGTCATCGCCTCCGGGGCCACCACCACGACCACGTCGCCGGGGCGGACGCGGGCCAGCGGCACCCGCCGGGCCAGCACCCGGTCGCCCGCGCGCAGCGTCGGCTCCATGCTGCGTCCCACCACGGACACCAGCAGCAGGTGCCGACGGGCCCAGAGCAGGCCGGCGGTGGCCGACGCGAGCACGCCGGCCACCACCAGCCATCCGACGCTCGGCACCGGTCAGGCGCCGCGCAGGGTGGCGCCGAAGCGCTCGGCGGCCCGGGCGACCGCCGCGTCCCGCGCGGCCACCGCCTCCTCGACCGTCAGCGTCCGGTCCGGGGCCCGGAAGGTGAGCTTGTACGCCAGCGACCTGCGGCCCGCCCCGAGCTGCTCGGAGGCGTACACGTCGAACAGGCGCACCCCCTCCAGCAGCTCGCCGGCGCCCTCGACGAGGGCCTGCTGCACCCGCGCCGCCGGCACCGAGGAGTCCACCACCAGCGCCACGTCGATCAGCGCCGGCGGGAAGCCGGAGACGACCGGCGCGGGCGCCGCCGGGGCGGGCGGCAGCGCGTCCAGGTCCAGCTCCATGGCGCTGGTCCGCCGGGGCAGCTCCAGCGCCGCCAGCACCGCCGGGTGCAGCTCGCCTGCGTGCCCGACCACCGTGCCGTCGACGAGCAGCTCGGCGCAACGGCCCGGGTGCCAGGGCGCGTGCTCGGCGGCCCGGACCTCGACCCGGTCGGCCGGGATGTCGGCGGCGGCGAGGACCGCCCGGCCGGCCTCCACGGCGTCCGCCCAGCCGGCCTGACGGCCCGCGCCCCACCAGCCGGCCGGCTCGACGTCGCCGGTCAGCACGACGGCGACGTGCCGGGGCTGGTCGGGCACCACGGCGTCGGCGGCGGCGAACTCCTCGTCGGTGGGTCGCCGGTCCACGCCCATCGCCGGCGGGCGGCCGACGCCCGGGCGCGGGTGGAAGACGGCGCCGATCTCGTAGAGGGCCAGGTCGCGCTGGCCCCGGCCGAAGTTGCGCCGGACGATGCCGAGCAGCGGGCCGAGCAGCGTGGTGCGCAGCAGCGGCTCCTCCTCCGACAGCGGGTTGGCCAGCCGCACCGCCCGGCGGCGCGGGTCGCCCTCCGGCAGCCCGAGCTGGTCGGCCAGCTCCGGGGCGACGAACGGGTGCACGAGCACCTCCACGTACCCCCGCTCGGCCAGCGACCGGGCCACCGCCCGGCGGCGGCGCTGCTGCCAGGTCAGGCCGCGCCCGGGCGGCGCGGGCGGCAGCACCGACGGCAGACGGTCGTACCCGTCGAGGCGGACGACCTCCTCGACCAGGTCTGCCGGGTCGGTCAGGTCGGGCCGCCAGGTCGGCGGGGTGACGGTGAGCACCGCGCCGTCGCCGGCGGCGACGCCGACCGCGCCCGGGTCCTCGACCAGCCGGTCGGTGCCCTGGGCGACCGCGCAGCCGACCTGCTCCAGCAGGGCGACCACCCGCGCCGGCGGGTAGCTCACGCCGATCCGCCGGGTCGGCAGGTCCGCCGGCAGGACGACCGGGGTACGTGGCCGGACGTGGTCGATGTCGAGGATCTCGTCCCCGGCCGTGCCGCCGGCGTGCTCGGTGAGCAGTCGCACGGCGCGCTCGATGGCGACCAGCGGCAGGGCCGGGTCGACGCCCCGCTCCCAGCGCTTCGCCGCCTCGCTGAACAGCTTGTGCCGCCGGGCGGTGCGCCCCACCATCGCCGGATCCCAGTGGGCGGCCTCGAAGAGCACGTTCGTGGTGCCCGCGACGACCTCGCTGGTCTCCCCGCCCATCACGGCGGCGAGCGAGATCGGGACGCCGGCGCCCTCGCCCGCGACGGGGTTCGGCAGCCCGGCGTCGCAGATCACCATGTCCTCGGCGGCGAGCTCGCGGGTGACCCCGTCGAGGGTGGTGAGCTTCTCCCCCGCCTCGGCGCGGCGGACCACCAGCGGCCCGGCGATCCGGTCGGCGTCGAAGGCGTGCATCGGCTGGCCCAGCTCCAGCATCACGTAGTTGGTGATGTCGACCGGCAGCGAGATGCTGCGGATGCCGGCGACGGTGAGCCGCCGCTGCATCCAGCCGGGGGTCGCCGCCGTCGGGTCGACGCCGCGCACCAGCCGCGCGGCGAACCGGTCGCAGCCGACCGTGTCCCGCACCTCGACCGGGTACGCGGGCGTGTCGGTGCCGCCGGGCGCGGGCGCCAGGGCCGGGTCGCGGAACGGCACGCCGAGGGCGTGCGACAACTCCCGGGCGAGACCGCGCAGGCTCAGCGCGTACCCCCGGTCGGGGGTGATCTCCAGCTCGACCACGACGTCGTCGAGCCCGACGACGGGCCGCGCGTCGTCGCCCGGCTTGGCCGGGGTGTCCTCCGGCAGCACGATGATGCCCGAGTGGTCGTCGCCGAGGCCCAGCTCCTTCGCCGAGCAGATCATGCCGTTGGAGTTGCGCCCGTACGTCTTGCGCGCACCGATGGCGAAGCCGCCGGGCAGCACGCCGCCGGGCAGGATCACCACGACCCGGTCGCCCTGGGCGAAGTTGCGCGCCCCGCAGACGATCTCCTGCGGCTCGCCGGTGCCGTTGGCGGCGCCGACGTCGACCCGGCAGAACCGGATCGGCTTCTTGAAGCCGGTCAGCTCCTCGATCTCGAGCACCTCGCCGACGACCAGCGCGCCGGTGACGGTCTCCCGCAGGTCCACGACGGAGTCGACCTCGATGCCGAGGTCGACCAGGGCCTGCTCAAGGTCGGCCGTGGGCAGGTCGGCGGGGAGGTCGACGTACTCCCGCAGCCAACTGACAGAAACTCGCATGACTCAGACCACCGTCTCCGTGACTCGTACCCGCATCGCCTACGCCCCGACCCCGAACGCGCGGGTGAACCGCACGTCGCCCTCCACCATGTCCCGCATGTCGCTGACCCCGTGCCGGAACATGACCGTCCGGTCGATGCCCATGCCGAAGGCGAATCCCGAGTAGACCTCCGGGTCGATGCCGCAGGCGCGCAGCACCCGCGGGTTGACCATGCCGCAGCCGCCCCACTCGACCCAGCGCGGGCCGTCGCGGTGCTCCGGGAACCAGACGTCGAACTCCGCGGACGGCTCCGTGAACGGGAAGTAGTGCGGCCGGAAGCGGGTCTTCGCGCCCTCGCCGAACATCGCCCGGGCGAAGTGGTCCAGGGTGCCGCGCAGGTGCGCCATCGTGATGCCCCGGTCCACCACGAGGCCCTCGACCTGGTGGAAGACCGGCGCGTGGGTGGCGTCCAGCTCGTCGGTGCGGTAGACCCGCCCCGGCACGATCACGTAGATCGGCGGCCTGCGGGTCAGCATGGTGCGCGCCTGCACCGGCGAGGTGTGGGTACGCAGGACCAGGCCGGAGCCCTCCGACGCGCCGTCGGCGGGTGCGATGTGGAAGGTGTCCATCAGGCCGCGGGCCGGGTGGTCGGCGGGGATGTTGAGCGCGTCGAAGTTGGTCCACTCCAGCTCGACCTCGGGCCCCTCGGCCACCTCGTAGCCCATCCCGACGAACAGGTCGCTGATCTGCTCCATCAGGGTGCTGATCGGGTGCCGGGCGCCCCGGGGCCGCCGGTCGTGGGGCAGCGTCACGTCGACGCGCTCCTCCACCAGCACCCGCTGCGCCTGCTCGCGCTCCAGGACCTCCTGACGGGCGGCGTACGCGGCCTCGACGGCGCGGCGGGCCTCGTTGACCCGCTTGCCGGCGTCGGACTTGGCGGCCGGCGGCAGCGCGCCGATCTCGCGCCGGGCCAGCGAGATCGGGGACCGGTCGCCGAGGTGCGCCGGGCGCAGCGCGGTCAGCGCGTCCGGGTCACCGGCCTCGGCGAACGCCTTCTCGGCGGCGGCGACGGCCTCGGCCAGGGCGGCCGGGTCGAGCAGGGCGACCTGCTTCGGGTCGTACGGATCGTTGCGGTAGCTCATGGCGTACGGGCACTCCCTCACGGCGGCGCCAGCCCTCACGGGGCGGCTAGGCGAGTCTACGGACGCGCGGCTGTGCCGCAGCCCGCCGGTGGGAGTTACGCGGAAAGCAGGTCAGGCCCGCCGCCCGCCGACACCGGCGGGCTGGCTAAACGAACGCCGTGGCGCGTTCATGGGCGGACGCTCTCCTCTGCTGGACGGCTCGCGGGACCGGCGCGGGTCACCGCTGCGCTCTCGCTGAAGCGTACAGGCAGACGGCGGCTGCCGCAGCCAGGTTCAGGCTCTCGGCGCGCCCGTGCAGCGGCACCCGGACGCGGGCGTCGGCGGCGGCCGTCAACTCCTCGGGCAGGCCGTGCGCCTCCGAGCCGAACAGCCAGGCGGTGGGGGCGGCGAGCCGCCCGGCGTCGGCCAGGTCGTCGAGGTCGTCCTCGCCGTACCCGGTGGTGGCGAACACGGCGAGCCCGGCGGCCCGCAGCGCCGCGACCACGTCGACCGGATCCGGGGCGCGGACCACGTCGACGTGGAAGAGGCTGCCGGCCGACGCCCGCACGCACTTGCCGTTGTACGGGTCGACGGCGTCGCCGGCGAAGACCACCGCGCCGGCCCCCGCGGCGTCGGCGGTGCGCAGCACGGTGCCGGCGTTGCCCGGGTCGCGGATCTCGGCGAGCACCGCGACCAGGCGGGGCCCGCCGGCCAGGGCGCGTTCCAGGGGCACGTCGAGGTGCCGGCAGACGGCGACGAGGCCCTGCGGGGCGACCGTCTCGGCGAGCGCGGCGAGGGCCTCGTCGGTCACCTCGGAGACCGGCACGTCGGCGCGGGCGGCGTCGGCGGCCAGCCCGGCGTGGCGGTCGAGGGCGGCGGGCGTACCGAAGAGTTCGGCGACCACCCCCGGGCGGGCCAGGGCCTCGCGGACCGCCTGCGGCCCCTCGGCCAGGAACCGGCCGGCGGCCTCGCGGTCCCGGCGGCGCTGGAGCCGGCGGGCGGCGACCACCCTGGGGGTACGCGGGGTGAAGGGGCCGGAGACAGCGTCGAGGCGTCTCCCGCGCGACGATGACTGCATGGGAGACGCCTCGATCTGCTGGTGCGGGTGGATCAGGCGGCCTGGGCCGCCGCGCCGCCGGTGCCCTCGGCCGTGACCGCGGCCCGGGCCAGCTCGACGATCGCCGCGAACGCGGCGGCGTCGTTGACGGCCATGTCGGCCAGGATCTTGCGGTCGACCTCGATGCCGGCCAGGCGCAGGCCCTGGATCAGGCGGTTGTAGGTCATCCCGTTGGCGCGGGCGCCCGCGTTGATCCGCTGGATCCACAGCTGCCGGAAGTCGCCCTTGCGGTCGCGACGGTCCCGGTAGGCGTACTGCATCGAGTGCAGCACCTGCTCCTTGGCCTTGCGGTAGAGGCGGGAGCGCTGACCGCGGTAGCCGCTCGCGGTCTCCAGCAGGGTACGGCGCTTCTTCTGGGCGTTCACAGCCCGCTTGACGCGTGCCATCTCAACTCCTTCTTACGTCAGGTGGCGCGCGTCAGCGGCCGAGCAGCTTCTTGATGCGCTTGACATCGGCCTTGGCCAGCACGACGGTGCCGGTCAGCCGACGGGTCTGGGTGGAGGGCTTCTTCTCCAGGTTGTGCCGGAGGCCGGCCTGCTGGGCAACGATCTTGCCCTTGCCGGTCACCTTGACCCGCTTACCCATCCCCGTGTGGCTCTTCATCTTCGGCATGTGGAACGTCTTCTCCCCTGTTACTCGCCGCTGTTGTCGGCGGCGGTGCCGGCCTCGCCGGCCGCTGCGGTCTCACCGGCCGCCGCGGTCTCGCCGGCTGCCGAAGCGGCGGCCTCGTCCGCGTTCCGGTCCCGGGCCCCACCGCGGGACGCCGTCGCGGCGACCGCGGAGGCCTTGACGGCCCGGTGCGGGGCGAGAACCATGATCATGTTTCGACCGTCCTGCTTCGGAGCGGCCTCGACGTACCCCAGCTCCGTGATCTCCGACTCGAGCCGGCGCAGGAGCCGGTAACCCAGCTCCGGGCGGCTCTGCTCGCGACCGCGGAACATGATCGTCACCTTGACCTTGTCGCCGGCCTTGAGGAACCGCACCACGTGACCCTTCTTGGTCTCGTAGTCGTGCGGGTCGATCTTCGGCCGGAGCTTCATCTCCTTGATGACGGTCTGCTGCTGGTTACGCCGCGCTTCGCGCGCCTTGAGTGCGCTCTCGTACTTGAACTTGCCGAAGTCCATGAGCTTGCACACCGGCGGGCGCGCCATCGGCGCAACCTCGACCAGGTCCAGGTCTACGTCCGCGGCCAGCTGAAGGGCGCGCTCCAGCGGGACGATGCCCACCTGCTCACCCTCGGGGCCGACCAGTCGGACCTCACGTGCCCGGATCTGCTCGTTCACGCGTGGTTCGACGCTGATGGGGCCTCCTCGAGTCAAAGTCTCCTGCGTGGCCGACCCTGCGGCTCCCGGGTGGGAGCCGACCCGGAAAGCAGAAGGCCCCGGCGCATGCCAGGGCCCGCTCGACCGGTCGGCACGATCACATGATCGCGCATCCGGCGCCGGGACGTGCCCGGAACCGGGGACCGGACCCGGCCACCGTGGCGGCGACTCGGGTGGGAGCAGGCGCTCCTCTTTCATGGCTGTCGAATCACGGGCGAGGATCGCACGCTGAGACAGCCTGGTCGACTCGACAACACTACACCCTCGCCCCGAGCACCCCAAACCGGGCACCCCCGCCGGGCCGGCTCACGACGGCGGACAGCCAGGCTGGCCCGGCGACACCGCCGGCGGAGCGGCGGCGGCGGACCGAGACAGGCAATACCCCGGGGTCGGGCCGCGCGGCAGTACCGGCCCGGCGCGGTCCGTGGCCGGCCGGTCGGCGGCGGGTCAGCGGCCGGCGGCGCCCTGCGCGAGGCGGGCCTGGTGCGTCTGGTGCAGCCGGCGCAGCGCGCGGACCCCCTCGACGGCCCGCTCCTTGTCGGCCGCCTGGAGGGCGACCATCGGCAGCAGGTCGTCGTCGTGCAGCTCCAGGCTGGCCCACGGCGCGCCCCGGTCGAAGCGGACCCCGCGGACGACCTCCCACGGCAGCTCGTACGACCCGATGACGTTGCGCACCCGCACGCCGCGCACGTCCGCCTCCACGCGGGGCCGGGTGAAGAGCAGGAAGCCGAGGGCGCCGAAGACGCCGAGACCCACCATCGCGATCTGGTCGCCCCGCTGGAAGCTGCCGTAGCCGTTGCCCGTCGCGCCGGTCAGCGACGTGGCCACCAGGCTGAACACCACGACCAGCACGGCCGCCGAGGCCCAGCAGACCACCCGGATGCGGCGGGGGCGGAGGCTGATCGTCTCGGTTTCACTCACCCCACCAGTCTGCCATCCGCTCCGGGCCGGTCCCCCGCCGCCACACTTTCGGCTCGCTCGGCGTCTGTCAGCCCTCCTCGACCTCCAACTCGCCCATCTGCCGAAGGCGAGGCAGGTCGCGAACGGTGATCCGGCGGTAGTCCGTGTCGACCAGGCCCTCCGTGCGCAGTTCACGCAGGGCCTTCTGGATGGAGGTCTCGGCGGCGCCGCAGATGCTGGCCAGCTCGGGCTGCGTGAGCCGCACGTCGATGACCACCCCGTCACGAATCTGGCGGCCATGGGTGCGGCAGAGCTCGGCGACGACCCGGGCGACCCTGATCTTGACCGGGTAGGAGGTAAAGTCGATGCGTCGCCGGTTGGACCAGCGCAGCCGGTCGGACACCATCGCCGCCAACTCCAGGGCGGCGTCGGGGTGCTCCTTGAGGAACGTCTTGAACCGGTCGGGCTGAATGACCCGGTAGGTCGCCGGCCCGCAGGTGGTGACGCTCGCCGAGCGGGGCCGATCGTTGAGTGCCGACATCTCGCCGACGAGGTCGCCGCCGACGCGCATAGCCAGCAGCGCCGCCCGCCCGTCCGGAAGGGTCGCGGTGACCTTCGTCAGCCCTTCCTCGAGCAGCACCAGGTGGGACTCCCGTACGCCCTCGTGGATGACGATCTGCCCGGGCGGCACCTGCCGGCGGACGCCCAGCTCCAACAGGGCGACCCGGACCGACGGGCCGAGCCGTTGCAGGAAGGTCCCGTACGGCCAAATGACGGCGGACGATTCGGCCGGTAGTCGCATCAGCGGTCTCATCCTCCTCGGCCAACGGCAACCGTCGAAGCGTAGCCGCCCCTGTGCGTTACGCGACGCCCGTGGCCACATGGCGGCGACGACGAGCTGAACGATCACCAACGCCAGCAGGACGCCCGGCGGCCAGCCGACCGCGAGCAGCAACTCCACAAGACCGATCCTCATATGACCAGGACACCGGCCCACCGCCTGTCAGACACCCGCGCAGGAGGGAATGACGCACCGACGACAGTTCCGGACGATGCCGTACTTCTATGGGGTCCCGGTGGGCCCGTCTCGGTTCGATGTCCCTGCGGTGCCCGCCCGAGGGACGGGTAGGGCGATGAAGGGCGGCACGAATGCGACACCCCGAACGACGGCTGTTGATCTCCGTGGACATGGAGCGGTACAGCCGGCGAACCAATCTCCAGCAGTACGAGGCGCAGAAACACTTCCGGGACCTCCTGCACGAGGCCGCTGGCGATGTCGGACTGGACCGTGTCGCCTGGACCACGCAGCAAGCCGGTGACGGCGAACTGGCGATCCTTCCCCGGGACGTTGCCGAGTCCCGCGTCATCGGCCGTTTCGTACCGGAGCTGAACAGGCGGCTGCGCGGCTACAACAGCAGCCGGGTGCCGGCCGCCCGGATCCGCCTGCGGATCGCCGTCCACCAGGGGCTGGTGCACCTCGACGGGGCCAACGGCTTCCCCGGCAACGCCGTCGTCTTCGTCTGCCGGCTGGGCGAGGCCGAGCCCGTGAAGGAAGCTCTGGCGGCCTTTCCCGACGCCGGGGTGGCGCTGATCGTGTCGACGGAGATCTACCGCGACGTCGTCACCGAATACCCGGAGGAGATGCGCCCGGAGCGGTTCCGGCGGGTCGAGGTGGTCCATCCGGACAAGGGCTTCCGGGAGGACGCCTGGCTCTGCGTCGTGGACGAGGACATGTCGGCCACGCCGTCGGACGCGGCCTCGACGCCCCCGCCCCCGCCCCGGAAGGCGGGATCCGGTGCGGAGCATCGGCGGGAACCGTCGGGTTCCCCGGTGACCGGCACGCGGCCGGGCACGGGTGGCATCCGGACGGGCGACGTCCGGGTCGACGGTCAGAACGCGATCGGGCACGGCGCCACGGCGATCGGATCCGTCGGCCGCGATGCGACGTTGGGCGGCGGGCCGGAGGGCCGGGAACCGTGACCACATCCGACTTCCCGTACGCACACGGCGACGACGCCGACGACCCGGACAGGCCCCGCGACGCACTCGACGACGACGGGTATGACCGTGACGAAGAGAACCCCGTGGCGGGCCCGGGCTCGTCCGACGGGCCGGCGGACCCGCTCGGGTCGACGGACGGCGGCGAGGCGGACGAGCCGGAGGAGCCGCTCGAGTCGGCGGATGTCATCCGCAGGCTGGCTGGTCTGCTCGGCGGCCCGTCCATCGGTCTCGGCGACGTGCGGGTACGGGGGCAGAACGCCACCGGGCACGGCGCCGTCGCGATCGGCACCGTCAACCTGACGACCGCGGGAGCCGACGGCGCCGGACGGATCTGGTACGAGAGCCTGAGCGAGCACGACGTGCGGGAACTAGCGGAGGGATACGCGCCGACGCCGAGCGACCAGCAGCTCGACCGTCACCTCAAGCGCCGCCACCTGGTGTGCCTGTCCGGTCCGTCCTCCAGTGGCCGGTTCACCTCCGCCGTCCTCGCGGCGGCCCGCAGGCACGGGCACGACGGAGCCAGCGTCCTCGGTGCCGAGCAGCCCGCGGACCTGCTCGGGTCGAGCGAGCGCCTGCCCGGCGGACGCGGGTACGTGCTCCGGCTCGCGGACACCGCAGCCGCCGCGGTCGACGGGTTCACCCTGGTGGCACTCGCGGCGCGGGCTGAGACGACCGGCTCGACGCTGGTCCTGGTGGGCGACTTCTCCCGGCGCCGTCAGGATCTCGCCGGGCATGTGGTGGAGCATCGGGTAGCACCGGCGGTGGAGGTGTTCAGGACGCGGCTGCGCCAACAGCTGACGGGCCGATGCGTCGGCTGGTGCGCGGACGGATGCGACGGCGCCTGCGTGGACCGGTACATCGATGAAGGCTGCGTCACACACCCGCTGCTCTCGGCGTACCTCGCTGGTGAGCCCCGTCCAAGCGAGGTGGTTCCCGTGGTGGAGCTGATCGCCCGGACGGTCCCGCACGGACCCGCCCTGACCGAGAGGTTGGAGCAGTTGCTGCCCCGCCAACTGCGGGAGCGGGCCACGCAGATCCTGGACGTCGGACGGCACGACGGCATCGACGGCTGGGCGGCCGACCAGGCCCGCGCGTTCCGGCTGGCTTGCGCCGTACTCGCCGGGCAGCCGGTGACGGAGATCCGTCAGGCGGCCCAGCGCATGCTCGGAGCCGATCTCACCGGAATCGCGCCCACCGGCCCTCAACTGCGCGGGCCGGACCTCGACACGTTGCTCGGCTCGGCGCTACGCCAAGCCGTCGTCGTGGTCAGCGACACCCGATCCGCGGGCGGCCAACGCATCGAGTTCGGCACCGGCAGCGAGCAGCTCCGCTCGACGTTGCTCGAGGTCTCCTGGACGGACTGGTGGCCTCCCGCACAGCTGCTCGGTTGGCTGGCGGGCCTGGTCCGCTCCGACGTGCCGGGCGTCCGGCAGGCGGCCGCGGGTGCCATCGGCTGGTCAGCCGGGCAGGACGTGCGGGCAGCTCTGCAGACGGTCGGCGACCTCGCCCGGGAACGGCGGGCGGGCGTTCGACAGGCCGCCGCCATCGTGCTAGTGGCGATGGCGATGCAGCCCAGGCTTCGTCAGCGCGTGCGGACCGAGCTCGATCAGTGGGCGGCCGGGCCGGCGGCGCACCTGCGGGACACCGTCGCCCGGGCGTACGGCCTCGGCCTGGCCCGCCTCTGGCCCGACGCCGCCCTGATGCAGCTGCGCCTGGTAGCGCAGGCCCGCATGCAACGGCGGAACAACTCGGTGGTCCGAGGCCTCGTCGAGGTCTACCGGGACGGCCACGCCGCCGCACTCGTGCCGGAGCTGGTCGACTGGACCGCGTCCGACGATCCGGAGGTGCGGCTGCATGCGGCGCGAACGATACGCGTCCTCGCCGACCGCTGGGCGGAGCCGCCCAGGGAACACTGGCCCGAGCTGCTGGATCTCATCCGCCAGCGGGTCATCGAGACGGGCGACGTCGCGGCGCTCTGGTCCGTGGCGTTGAGCATGCCGCAGACGGCCTACCGGTCATGGCGGACGCTCGGCCTCTGGCTCAACCGCGCCGACGGTGACTCCGAGGTGACGGTCCACTGCCTGGCCCTGCTCCGGCGCGTGATCGCCGGCCGGCCGCCACTGCGCCACCGTCTCGATCACCAGATCCGCCACGTCTGGCGGCCCGTCATGCCGCACAACAACCTGCTTAACGCCGTGCACGCGCTCATCGACAAGGACCTGCTATGACCACTCCCCCCACCCCGCCGGCCACCGCCCAGACCTCCGTGCCGTCCCAGCCGGAGCGGCGCCGCTGGTGGCACTCCATCCTCGCGCCGGCCGGCCCCATCCCGCTGCCCCGGCCACCGGCACCGCCGGTCCCCAGCACGGTGACGTTCCGGCATGACGTGCCGCAGCCGATCCTGATTCCGGCGAAGGGCGACGCCTTCGACTTCCGCCTGCACGCCGTCTACACCTGGACGGCACAGAACATGGTCTACGAGGAGCTGCGGCTTCGAGCTGAGCGGTACGTCGCCTGGGCGGGCGGCATCGTGCGGGAGCGGGCGGTGGACCTGTCCCGCCAGTACGATCCGCACCGCTCGCGCGAGTTGGAGCGGGCGCTGAACGACCGGCTGGCCGGCCAGCGCTGGCCGCGGGAGGGCACCCAGCCGTACTTCTGGGTACAGGTGCGGGTCAGCCCGGACGAGCGGGTACGGGAACGGCTGCGCCCGTACTGGGAGGAGCGGATCAAGCTCGAATGCGATCACGAACTGCAGAAGATCAGGGCCCAGCAGGCGGACGATCTGACGCGCCGGTGGTGTGCCGTGCTGCAGAGCCTGGAGGACGATCCGGTCACCGCACACGCGGCGCGGCTGACCGGTGAACAGTTCGCCGAGGTCTTCCGCCGCTACGTCCAGGAGCGTCGGGAGACCGTGCCGGACCTGGTGGAGCTGTTGCGCGAGGCCGTTCGCGGGCACGGTGACCTCGGCATGGGACCGTCGGAGTACACCGAGGCGTGGGACGCGGCGATCCGGACCTACGAGCGACGGCACGGGCTCTCCGAGCGGGCGAACTGACCGACGGGCCGCCCTGCGGGCCGCCGGGTCACCGGCACCTACCCGGCGTCGCTGGTCCGGCGGTCGCGACGGAGGCCGGCGGACCGCCGACGGCGGACGGCACGACGTCGCGCGGGCCGCGCCCGGGGCCCCGGCCGGCGACCAGGGCCGCCGCCAGGGTGAGCAGCGCCCCGGCGAGCACCGGCAGCCGCAGGCCGGGGCCGCCCGGCAGCAGCGCGTCCAGCAGCAGCGCGCCACCGAGCTGCCCGGCGACCAGCGCCAGCCCGGTCCGCAGCACCCCGACCGCCGGGACCCCCACCAGCAGGGCGGCCACGATGGCGACACCGAGCAGACCGCCGGTGTAGAGGTACCAGTCGGGCGGCCAGGTCGGGCCCGGTCCGGTGAGGGCGCCCGCCAGCGCCGCGACCAGCAGCACCACGGGCGTGGCGGTGGCGAAGTTGACGACCAGCCCGGCGGCGGGCGAGCCGGCGGCGGAGACCCGCGCGTTCAACGCGGACTGGAGCGCGACGCCCAACCCGCCGGCCACCGCGAGCAGGACCAGGCCGAGAGCGAGGTCGCCGACGGGCTGGCCGAGCTGCGCCAGCGTCACGGCCGCCACGCCGAGCAGCGCCCCGGCGACCCGGGGCCGGGTGAGTGCCAGCCGGCCCACCGGCGCCAGCCCGGCCCGGTCGACGGCCAGCCCGCCCAGGCTGCCGCCGGCCACCTGGGCGATGGTGAAGACCGCCACCCCGAGAACCGGCACGATGTACGCGCCGGCCAGCACGATCGCCGCCCCGCCGAGCCCACCCAGGTACGTCCACCAGGGCAACCGTGCCCGGCGCAGCGCGACCAGGCCGGTGCGGGCCGACGGCAGCGCCAGGACCCCGAGGCCGACCAGCAGCGCCCCGCCGAGGTTGTTGACCACCGCGCCCAGCGTCGCGTTGCCGGCCCGCTCACCCAGCTCGGCGTTGACCGCGCCCTGGGCCGCCGAGGCGACGCCGGCGAGGGTGACCACGACGAGCGCCGCCCACGGCGGCAGGACGCGCGACACCGGGGACGGGGCCGCGGCGCCCGCCGCCGTGGGCGGGTGGCTCACAGCCGGCAGGCGTGGATGTTGGTGACCAGGATCGCGCGGGCGCCGAGCTCGTACAGCTCGTCCATGATCCGGTGCACGTCGTCGCGGAGCACCATGGCCTGCACCGCCACCCAGCCCTCGCGGTGCAGCGGGGACACCGTCGGCGACTCGATGCCCGGGGTCAGCGAGCTGGCCCGGTCCAGCAGGCCGGCCGGAACGTCGTAGGCGAGCATCACGTAGCGGCGGGCGACCAGCACCCCGTGCAGCCGGCGCAGCAGCTGCGCGGCCTGCGGGTGGTCCGGCGCGCCGGCGCGGCGGACCAGCACGGCCGAGGAGCGCAGCAGCGGCTCGCCGAAGACCACCAGCCCGGCCTGGCGCAGCGTGGCGCCGGTCTCGACCACGTCCGCGACCACGTCGGCGACGCCGAGGCGTACGGCGTTCTCCACCGCGCCGTCGAGGCGGATGACCTCCGCCTCGACGCCCAGCTCCGCGAGGTGCCGTTCGACCAGACCGGGGTACGCGGTGGCGATCCGGTGCCCGCCCAGCTCCTGGACGGAGGCGATGTCGTCGGGGCGGGCCGCGAAGCGGAACGTGGCCCGCCCGAAGGCGAGGTCCACCACCTCCTCGGCGGGGGCGCCGGAGTCGATCAGCAGGTCCCGGCCGGTGATGCCGAGGTCCAGGTCACCGGAGCCGACGTAGGTGGCGATGTCCTTGGGGCGCAGGTAGAAGAATTCGACGTCGTTGGGCTCGTCCCGGCAGACCAGGTCCTTCGGGTCGATTCGCTGGCGGTAGCCCGCCTCGCGCAGCATCTGGGCGGCCGGCTCGGCCAGGGTGCCCTTGTTGGGAATGGCGACACGCAGCATGACGGAGTGCTCCTTCGATCGGTGCTGATCAACGACGGGGCGCACTCACAGATGTCGGTAGACGTCCTTGAGGTCGAGACCGCTGGCGAGCATCAGCACCTGGACCTGGTAGAGCAGCTGGGAGATCTCCTCGGCGGTACGCTCCGGCCCCTCGTGCTCGGCGGCCATCCACGACTCGGCCGCCTCCTCGACGACCTTCTTGCCGATGAAGTGCACACCCTTCTCGAGCGCGGCGACCGTGCCCGAGCCAGGGGTGCCGGCGGCGGCCTTGGCCTGCAGCTCGGCGAACAACTCCTCGAACGTCTTCACGCCGCGATTCTTCCAGCCACCCGCCGACGACACGTGCGCCGGGTCCGGCCGCGTCATCTTCCACACGCCGCCTCTCCCGCGCAGTGGGACGACCCGCGCCGGCGCCGTCCCGCCCGCCGGGCGCGGCCGTCAGCCGCCGAAGCCGACCCGGTGGCCGCTGGTGGCGAGGCCCCGGACGGCGAGCGCGGCGTCGAGCGCGGCGACGGTGGCCGCCCAGCCCTTGTCCTCCGCCGAGCCGGGCAGCCCGGCCCGGTCCCGGGCCTGCTCGATGGTGTCCACGGTGAGCACGCCGTGGGCGACCGGCTTGCCCTCGTCGAGCGCGACCCGGGTCAGCCCGTCGGTCACCGAGCGGCACACGTAGTCGAAGTGCGCGGTGGCGCCCCGCACCACCACGCCGAGCGCGACCACCACGTCGCAGCGCCGCGCGAGGGCCTGGGCCACCACGGGCAGCTCGACCGAGCCGGCCACCCGCGCGGTCACCGCGCGGGCCCCGCACGCCGCGGCGGCGGCCACCGCCCGGTCGAGCATGTGGTCGGTCAGGTCGCCGTGCCACCGGGCGGCGACCACGCCGACGGTCATCCCGGCGGCGTCCACCGTCGTCACGCCCGGTTCGCCGAAACCCGCCATGTCTACGCTCCGATCTCGTCGCCGGGCACCGGCCGGCCCATCGGGGCCTCGGTGACCTCGTCCAGCTCGTCCAGCAGGTGCCCCATCCGGTCCCGCTTGGTGCGCAGGTAGCGCACGTTCTCGGGGTGCGGCCGCACCGGCAGCCCCTCCCGGCCGGTGATGGTCAGCCCGTAGCCCTCCAGCCCGGCCCGCTTGGCCGGGTTGTTGGTGAGCAGCCGCATCGAACGCACCCCGATGTCGTAGAGGATCTGCGCGCCGGTGCCGTAGTCGCGGGCGTCGGCCGGCAGGCCCAGGTCGAGGTTGGCGTCCACGGTGTCGCGGCCCTGGTCCTGGAGCTGGTACGCCTGGAGCTTGTGCAGCAGGCCGATGCCGCGCCCCTCGTGGCCGCGCACGTAGAGGACCACCCCCCGCCCCTCGTGGGCGACCCGCTCCAGGGCGGCGTTGAGCTGGGGGCCGCAGTCGCAGCGCACCGAGCCGAAGACGTCGCCGGTGAGGCACTCGGAGTGCACCCGCACCAGCACGTCCCGCCCGTCGCCGATCTCGCCCATGACCAGGGCGACGTGCTCGGCCGTGTCGTGCTCGCTGCGGTAGCCCAGCGCCCGGAACACCCCGTGCCGGGTGGGCATCCGGGCCTCGGCGACCAGCTCGACCTGCTTCTCCGTCCGCCGCCGGTGGGCGACCAGGTCGGCGATGGTGACCAGGGTCAGCGAGTGCTCGGCGCAGAACTTCTCCAGGTCCGGCACCCGCATCATCGTGCCGTCGTCGTTGACCAGCTCGCACAGCACGCCGGCGGGGCGCAGCCCGGCCAGCCGGGTCAGGTCGACGGCCGCCTCGGTGTGCCCGGGCCGGCGCAGCACGCCGCCCTCCCGGGCGCGCAGCGGCACCACGTGGCCGGGGCGGGCCAGGTCGGCCGGGCCGGTGCCCGGGTCGGCGAGCAGTCGGATGGTGTGCGAGCGGTCGGCGGCGGAGATGCCGGTGCTGACGCCCTCCCGGGCGTCCACGGTCACCGTGTAGGCGGTGCCCCGCCGGTCCTGGTTGGTGTGGAACATCGGCGGAAGGTCCAGCCGGTCGCACTCGCTCTCGGTCAGCGGCACGCAGATGTAGCCGGACGTCCACCGCACCATAAACGCGACCAGCTCCGGCGTCGCCAACTCGGCGGCGAAGATCAGGTCGCCCTCGTTCTCCCGGTCGGCGTCATCGACCACGACGACGGGCCGCCCGGCGGCGATGTCCGCCACGGCCTGCTCGATGCTCCCGAACGTGCTCATGCCGCCACTCCGCTTCGCTCCGTGCCATCATGAGGCACCACCGCACCGCGCCCGATGATTCGCTCACTCCGCTCGCTCATGCCGCCACTCCGCTTCGCTCCATGCCGTCATGAGGCACCACCGCACCGCGCCCGATGATTCGCTCACTCCGCTCGCTCATGCGACGGCCTCCGAGTAGGTCGGCGGGATCGGGGCGGGCGTCGGGCGGGTGACCCGCGAGGTACGCCACCAGCTCACCAGACCCCAGGCGCAGAACGCGCCGTAGAAGAGGTACATGGCCGCCGAGGGGTAGAAACCGCCGCGCAGCAGCAGCGGCACGCCGACCGCGTCGACGGCGATCCAGATCAGCCAGAAGTCCACCCAGCCCCGGGCCATGCCGTACGTGGCCAGCAGGCTGCCGGTGAGGATCCAGGCGTCCGGCAGCGGCCCCCAGGAGCCCAGCGCGGCGAGCACCGGATGGAACGCGGCGGTGCCGAGGACGGCGGCGGCCAGCAGGCCCAGCCGCTCCCGGCCGGTGGCCCAGCGGGGCGCCACGGCGGCCCGGCCGCCGTCGTCGCCCTGACGCCGGTTGCGCGACCAGCGCCACCAGCCGTAGAGGCTGACGGAGAAGAAGAACACCTGCCGGCCGGCCTGCCCGTACAGGTCGTGCGCCTGCGGGGTGGCGAAGACCCCGCCGAGGAAGACGGTGAGCAGCAGCGCGTTGCCGATCATGCCGACCGGCCACGCCCACACCAGCCGGCGCAGACCGAGCAGCGCCGAGGCCAGACCGAACCCGTTGCCGACGATCTCGCGGACCAGCACCGGCGAGCCGGCGATGCTCACCTGCGCGTCGAGCAGCCACCCGAGCGGGCCCATCACGCGGCCCCGCCCGTCGTGGCCGCGCCCGGCAGCCCGGTGACCGTGACGCCTCCCGCGTCGGCGGGCCGGAGCCCCCCGGACGGGCCGGCGTCGGCGGGACCGGGTTCGGTCAGGCGTGCGCCCAGCAGCCGCTCGACGTACTTGGCGAGCACGTCCACCTCGAGGTTGACCGGGTCGCCGACGCGGCGGGCGCCGAGGGTGGTCAGCTTCAGCGTGGTCGGGATCAGCCCCACCGAGAACCAGTCCGCACCCACGTCCGCGACGGTCAGCGAGACGCCGTCGACGGTGATCGAGCCCTTCTCCACCACGTACCGGGACAGGGCGGCGGGCAGCCGGAACCGGACCGTCTCCCACTGCGCGGCCGGCTCGCGGGCGAGCACCTCGCCGACGCCGTCGACGTGCCCCTGCACGAGGTGCCCGCCGAGGCGGCTGTTCAGCGCGGCGGCCCGCTCCAGGTTGACCGGGTCGCCGGCGCGCAGCGCGCCCAGCGCGGAGCGGCGCAGCGTCTCCCCCATCACGTCCGCGGTGAAGGTCCCGTTCTCGACGTCGACCACGGTCAGGCAGACGCCGTTGACCGCGATCGAGTCGCCGTGCCGGGCGTCCGAGGTGACCAGCGGGCCGCGGACGGCGACCAGCGCCGAGTCCCCCGCCGTCTCGGTGACGCGGACGACCTCACCCAACTCCTCGACGATGCCGGTGAACATGTCAGCCCTCCCTCTTCCGGGGCAGCGCGGTGATCCGCAGGTCGGGTCCGATCTGCGTAACGTCGACGTACTCCAGGTCGATGGCCTCGGCGATGGTGGTCACACCGGCGTCGACCAGGGCGGTCGGGCCGGCACCGAGCAGCCGGGGCGCGACGTAGCCGACGATCTTGTCGACCAGGCCGGCGGCGAGGAACGCCCCGGCCAGCGTGGGGCCGCCCTCCAGCAGCGCCGCGCGGACCCCGCGCCCGTGCAGCGTGGCGAGCAGCGCCGGCAGGTCGACCCGGCCGTCGGGCCCGACGCCGACCTCCTCGGCGGTGGCGATCCACGTGCGGGCCGCGCCGTCGCGGACCCGGGCGTCGGCGGGCGTACGCGCCGACGAGTCCACCACCACCCGCAGCGGCTGGCGGATGGCGAGCGTGCCGTCGCGCAGGTTGCGGGCGGTGAGCCGGGGGTCGTCGGTGAGCACCGTGCCCACCCCGGCGATCACCGCGTCGACGGTGCCACGCAGCGCGTGCACGTCCATCCGGGCCGCCTCGGAGGTGATCCACATGCTCGTGCCGTCGGCGGCCGCCGACCGGCCGTCCAGCGTGGCGGCGAACTTCCAGATCACGTACGGCCAGCCGCGGCGCATGGAGGTGAGCCAGGCGATGTTGCCGGCCTCCGCCTCGGCGGCGCGTACCCCCAGGTCGACCTGGACCCCGGCGGCGCGCAGCGTGGCGGCCCCGCCGGCGGCGACCGGGTTGGGGTCGGGCACGGCGATGACGACCCGGGCGACACCGGCGGAGACCAGCGCGGTGCTGCAGGGGCCGGTGCGGCCGGTGTGGTCGCAGGGTTCCAGGGTGACCACGGCGGTGCCGCCGCGGGCCCGCTCCCCCGCCTGGGCGAGCGCGACGATCTCGGCGTGCGGCCCGCCGGCGTAGGCGTGGAACCCCTCGCCGACGACCTGGCCGTCGGCGTCGAGCAAGACGCAGCCGACCACCGGGTTGGGGCTGGTCGTGCCGAGACCGCGCGCGGCGAGTTCCACCGCGCGACGCATCGCCTCGTCGACGGAGACGCCGGCCATGCCCTGCCCTCTCACTCGCCGGTCGGCGCGCGGGCGGGCACGGGAGGCAACGGCACGGGCCGCGGGCGTGCGGCGGCGGAGTTCCGGGTACGGCGGGGCCGCCCCGGGGGGCGCGCACGGCACGCTGAGGTCAGCGGCCGGGCAGGGCCCGTCCGTCCCGCGCGCTGTCTCCCATCCGGACTGTCTGGGGGCGGGGATTGCCCGCTCCCAACCGTCGGCCCCGGATTCTCACCAGGTCCACCGGTGGCACGAGGCCGACCGGGTCGCGGGCTTACCACGGTCACGCCGTGGATCACCGCCGGTTCGGAATTACACCGAGTCCCGCCAGCGCGTGGTGGGTACACCGGCAGTCTTACACGCCCGGCGGGGGGTGTCGCCACCGAGGCGAGCTACTTCACAGCGGGAATATCCGCCTCACGTGACCCCGCGCCGCCGGTCCACCGCAACGTACGAGCCGGGCTGGCTCTTGGCCACCGTCTTCATCTCGGAGGCGACCGCGATGGCCTCCAGCGGGTCGGTGAACCGCTTGTCGGCGTCGGAGATGGAGACACCGATGGAGAGGGTGACGAGGGCGGCACGCCGGATGTTGCCCCGGCGGTCCTTCAGCTCCACGTAGCCTCGCGCCGCGTCGGCGGGGTCGTAGAGCGAGTCGGCGGCCTTCTCGAAGTCGGCGGAGACCCGGGAGGTGAGCGGCCGTACCTGCTCCGGGGTGCAGACGATGACGAAGTCGTCGCCGCCGACGTGGCCGAGGAAGGCCGGCGGCAGCCCCACCGAGACCACCGCCCGGTGCAGGCTGCGGGCCAGGGCGGAGATGAAGTCGTCGCCGCGCACGAAGCCGTACCGGTCGTTGACGCTCTTGAACCGGTCGATGTCGATGTAGCCGACGGCGTAGTCGACGCCGCTGCGGACCCGGTCGGAGATCTCCCGGCGGATCCGGCTGTTGCCGGGCAGCCCGGTCAGCGGGGAGACCTCGCGGAACTCCTTGTTGCGCCGCAGGGTCGAGCTGACCCGGGCCACCAGCTCGGCGGTGTCGAAGGGCTTGACCAGGTAGTCGTCGGCGCCGGCGCTGAGCCCGTGCACCTTGTCCACCGTCATGCCCTTCGCGGTCAGCATGATCACCGGCAGGGCCGAGGTCATCGGGTCGGCGCGCAGCCGTCGGGTCAGCTCCAGCCCGTCGACGCGCGGCATCATCAGGTCGACCACCGCCAGGTCGGGACGCTGGCGCTCGATCACCTCGAGCGCCTCCTGCCCGTCGCTGGCGTGGATCACCTCGAAGCCGTGCAGCCGCAGGTTGAACTCGACGAAGCGCGCGATGTCCTCGTCGTCGTCGACGACGAGGATGATGTCCTTGCGGTCGCCGGCGGGCTCCACGTCAGGCCCCGGGGGCGGCGCGTTCCGCGAGTGCCCGCAGCTTCCGGACGGCCTCGGCGGGGTCGTCGGCGCCGTAGACGGCGGTGCCGGCGACGAAGGCGTCCGCCCCGGCCTCGGCCGCCTGCTCGATGGTGTCGGCGGCGATCCCGCCGTCGACCTCGATGCGCAGCTCGAGGTGCCCGGCGTCGACGTGGCGGCGGGCGGCGCGCACCTTGTCCAGCAGCTGCGGGATGAAGCGCTGCCCGCCGAAGCCGGCCTTGATCGTCATGATCAGCAGCGTGTCGAAGCTCGGCAGCAGCTCCAGGTACGGCTCGATCGGGGTGTCCCGGTCGATCGCCAGCCCGGCCTTGGCGCCGGCCGAGCGGAGGTCCTTGGCCAGCGCCACCGGGTCGTCGCACGCCTCGGCGTGGAACGTGACGTTGTACGCCCCGGCGTCGGCGTAGCCGGGCGCCCAGCGGCGCGGATCCTCGATCATCAGGTGCACGTCGAAGGGCAGCTCGGTGGCGGCCCGCAGGCTCTGCACCACGGGCAGCCCGATGGTCAGGTTGGGCACGAAGTGGTTGTCCATGACATCCACGTGCAACCAGTCCGCGGCGTTCTCGACGGCGCGGACCTCTTCGGCGAGGCGGGCGAAATCGGCGGCGAGGATGCTGGGCGCGACGATCGGCGGCGGTACGGTCACCGGGCCAGTGTACGAACGCGGCCGGCGGCCCCCGCAGCGCCACCGGCGGGGACGCCGGGTGACCCGGCAGTGACCAATGGTGCACAATTGCCGTCCGGGCCGGGCGAAACCGGACGAAGGGCCGGCCGCGACTGGCCGGACGGCGGGAACGCGGCGAGACTCCATGGGGGACGGTGACGGGTGCCGCCAGCCCCGCGTGGCGGGCGGCGGTCGAGGCGTCGGCACCCGGAAAGGGCGGATGATGCGACGGTGGCTCGCGGCGCTGGCGCTGGCCGGCTCGGTGACGACCCTGCTGGCCGGCTGCACGGGGCCGGGCGGGTCCGACGCCGACCTCACCGACGACTGGCCGACGCTGGGCGCGCCGCGACCGTTCGTGCCGGCCGCCGACATCTGCCTCCCCCGGATCACCGCGACCGTGCAGGCCGGCACCCACGAGGTGGTCGACTGCTCCCGCAACCACCTCGCCGAGGCCGTCCACGTCGGCACGTTCACCGGTGCCGCCGCGGCGGGCGACCGGCCCGCCCCGGGTTCGCCCGGGCTGCGCCCCGCCCGCGCCGAGTGCGACCAGCGCGCCCGGGAGGTGCTCGGCGGCGACTGGCACGCGGCCCGGATCACCCTGAACGTCGCCCTGCCGTCGGCGCCCGCGTGGCGCGGCGGCGCCCGCTGGTTCCGCTGCGACCTGAGCGAGACCGACAGCATCGACAACACCCGGCCGGTGAACCGCACGGGCAGCCTGCGGGGCGCGATGATCGGCGACTCGCCGCTGATCCACCGCTGCTTCGACCCCAAGCTGATCGGCCAGAACCTCAACTACATGGCCCCGGTGCTCTGCACCGAGCCGCACCGGGCCGAGTTCGTCGGCGTGTACGCCGAACGCGACATGACCTGGGCGGAGTTCCAGCGGTCCCACCGGCGGACGCACACCCGCTGCATGGCGCTGATCGCCGCCTTCGCCGACGTGCCCAACAACAGCGACCTGCCGTACCGGGCGGGATCCATCTTCTATCCCCCGTCGGAGCGGGAGTGGAACGAGGGCGACCGCGGGGTGCGGTGTTTCCTGTGGAGCGACGACCGGAAGCTGACCCGTTCGATGCGCGGCGCCGGGCCGAAGGGACTCCCCGCGATCTGAGCGCGGTGCCGTATGCTGCCGCACCGTGGCGTGTCCGGCCGCATCCACGCCCGCCGGACCACGATCGGCGGGAGGTCGGGCGATGCGACGGAGGTGGACCGCGGCGGCGGCCGGCGCGGCGGCGGCCCTGGCGCTCGCCGGCTGCGGCGCCCCTGCCGGCACCGACGGGAACCTCACCGACGACTGGCCGGCGCCCGCCGCCCCGCAGGCCTTCGTCCCCGCCTCCGGCGTCTGCCACACGGTCGTGCAGGAGGTCGGCTACCTCACCGCCTACAACCCGGTCGACTGCGCCGCCTCCCACCAGGCGGAGACGGTGCACGTCGGCACGCTGACCGGGGCGGCGGCCGAGCGCACCACGCCCCCGCCGGCCGGCTCGGCCGGCATGCGCGCCGCCCGGGCAGAGTGCGACACGAAGGTCAACGAGGTGGTCGGCGGGGACTGGCGCTCCGGCCGGCTCGGGCTGAGCGTGGTGCTGCCGTCGCCGCGGGCGTGGGGCGGCGGCGCCCGCTGGTTCCGCTGCGACCTCAGCGAGCGGACCAGCCTCGACGAGGCGCACGCGAAGGCCCGGACGGGCAGCCTGAAGGGCGCCCTGGCCGGCGCGGCGCCGCTGGCCCACCGGTGCTTCAACCCGAAGGTCAGCGACGACGACGTCCGGGAGATGGTGCCGGTGGCCTGCACCAGCAAGCACCACGCCGAGTTCGTCGGCGTGTGGCGGGCCCCGGACACCAGCTACGAGGCCTTCAGCCGGGACAGCCTCAAGGTGCACCGGGCGTGCCGCGGGCTGGTCGCCAAATACGCCAAGGTGCCGAACAACAGCGACCTGCAGTACCGGGCCGGCACCATCTTCTACCACCCGTTCGAGCGGGAGTGGCGCAACGGCAACCGGGGCGTGCAGTGCTTCCTCTGGGTCAGCGACCGCAACCTGACCCGGTCGATGAAGGGCGCCGGCACGAAGGGCCTGCCGGTCACCTGACCGAGGGGCGGCCACCGACAGGTGACCACCCGATCCGGCAACCCGCCCGACCACCAGGGCGCGCGACGGCCATCGCACGCCCTCGATGGAGCCCACGACGTCGGTCGAGACGTGCTCCGCGGTGGCCTGCGTGTAGCCCGGCAGCAGCGCGGCCAGCCCGTGCACGAGGTCGGTGACCGGTTCGGTGGGCAGCTCCGCCGGCGCCGGACGAGCCCGGCGACGGTGGTCAGCACGTCGCCGGGAGCCGGGACCGCGCAGCCGGCGTCGCCGTGCAGCGGGCAGGCGACGCCGGCGTACGGCAGCCGGGTGGGCCAGACCGCGACACCCGGTGGGGTCACGCCGTCCGCGGTGAGGACGCCGGGTGTCGCGGCGAACAACGTCGGGTCACCGGCCGACGCGGTGGCGCCACGCGGCGCCCGGTTGGCCTCGAGCGCGACCAGCGCGCCGTTGGCGGCCAGCACGTCGTCGAGCCGCCGGACCAGCCCGGCCGGCGGTTCGCGCCGCCCGCTCTCCACCCGGCTGATCACGCTGTGGTGGTAGCCCACGCGCTGGCCGAGCTGCGACTGGGTGAGGCCGGCGGCACGCCGCCACCACCGCAGTTCCCGTCCGAACTCCACCCACGACCGCGCCGCGGCGGCCTCCTCGGCGTCCATCAGCCCCTCCCGTGCCCGTCCTGGGCGGCCCTCCCGGATCCGGGTGGTGCAGCACTACAGGAGCGGAAAACGGGCCTGGTCAATGTGGTCCGGGGCGGTCCACGCCGCTGGTCGACCGCCGGGGCGGGCCGGTCAGCCCCGGCGCAGCACCGCCAGGAACATCGCGTCGGTGCCGTGCCGGTGCGGCCAGAGCTGCACCGTCGGCCCGTCGCCGAGACCGGGCATCCCCTTCGGCAGCAGCGGCCGGGCGTCGACGAAGTCGACAGGCACGCCGGAGCGGCGGGCCGCCTCGGTCACCGTCACGTGCGTCTCCACGGTGTGCGGGGAGCATGTCACGTAGGCGACCAGGCCGCCCGGGCGCGCCGCCCGCAGCGCCGCCGTGAGCAGCTCGCGCTGCAACCGGGTCAGCGGCGGCAGGTCCGACGGCTCGCGCCGCCAGCGGGACTCCGGCCGGCGACGCAGCGAGCCCAGCCCCGTGCAGGGGGCGTCGACCAGCACCCGGTCGAAGTGCGCCTCCGGCAGCTTCGGGTCGGCGCCGACCGTGCGGCCGTCGGTGTTCAGCACGTTCACCGGCAGACCCCGGGTGGCCTGGGCGACCAGCCGGGCCCGGTGCTCCGAGACCTCGACGGCGGTCAGCCGCGCGTCCCGCTGCGCGGCGAGCGCGCCGAGCAGGCCGGACTTGCCGCCCGGGCCGGCGCACAGGTCGAGCCAGCGCCCGTCCGGGCCGTCCAGCGGGGCCACCGCCAGGGCGTTGGCCACCAGTTGGGAGCCCTCGTCCTGCACGTGGGCCCGGCCCTGCCCCAGCGCCGGCAGGTCGCCGGGCGCGCCGCCGGAGAGATAGACGGCGTACGGGGAGAACGCCCCCGGCGCGCCGCCGACCTCGTCGGCCAGCTCGGTCGGGTCGGCCAGCCCGGGCCGGGCGCACAGGTGCACCGGCGGGCGTTCGTTGTCCTCGATGAGCAGCCGGGCGGTCTCGCCGAGGTCGCCGCCGAGCGCCTCGGCGAAGGCCCGCACGATCCACTGCGGATGGCTGTACGCCAGCGCCAGGTGCCCGACCGGGTCGCTCTCCATCGGCGGGGCGAGCTTGGCCACCCAGGCGTCGGCGTCCCGGCCGGCGACCTCCCGCAGCACCGCGTTGGCGAATCCCGTCGCACCGGGACCGACGGCACGGACCAGGTCGACGGTCGAGGAGACCGCCGCGTGCGCCGGCACCCGGGTGTGCAGGAGCTGGTACGCCCCGATCCGCAGCGCGTCGCGCACCGGCGGGTCGATGCGCTGCACGTCCCGCCCGGCGGCGTCGGTGAGGATCGCGTCGAGGGTGCCGAGGTGACGCAGCGTGCCGTAGGTCAGCTCGGTGGCGAAGGCCGCGTCCCGGCCGGTCAGCCCGGCGTCGCGCAGCAGCGACGGGAGCACGAGGTTGGCGTACGCGTCGTCCCGGTGCACCGCCGCGACGGCCTCGTACGCCACCTGGCGCGGCAGGTCCACGGCCGGTCGGGCCGGGCGGCGCCCGCCGTCGCGCCGGTCGCCGCCGGGGCGGGCGCCCCACCGGCCGCCCTGCGTTGGCCGCTCGCCGCGCCGGCCGTCCGCGGGGCGTTCACCGTGCCCACCGGCGGGCCGGCCACCGCCGGCACGCTCGCCGCGCCGGTCGGCGGGGAAACGGTCGCCGGCGGGCCGCTCGGGGCCCGTCACGCGAGTTCCTCCCCCGCCGCGACCCGGGCGCCGCGCGCCCAGTCCGTCGCCGCCATGGCCCGCTTGCCCGCGGCCCGCACCTCGCCGAGCCGCACCGGCACGGTGGCCGTGCCGGCCAGCACCCGGGACTTCTCGACCAGCAGCTCGCCCGGCTTCAGCTCGGGGCCGTCGGCCACCGGCGCGACCGGGCCGAGCTTGACCCGCTCGCCCCGGAACGTCGTCCACGGGCCCGGGGCCGGCGTGCAGGCCCGGATCCGCCGGTCCACGGCGAACGCGGGATCCGACCAGCGCACCCGGGCGTCCTCCACGGTCAGCTTCGGCGCCAGCGACACCCCGTCGGCGGGCTGCGGCTCGGCCCGCGCCGTGCCGTCGTCGATCGCGTCGAGGACGGCGACCAGCAGGCCCGCGCCGGAGTGGGCGAGCCGCTCCAGCAGGTCGCCGGAGGTGTCGGCCGGGCGGATCTCGTCGGTGAGCGTGCCGTAGACCGGGCCCGTGTCCAGGCCCTCCTCGAGCTGGAAGACGCTGGCGCCGGTCAGCTCGTCGCCGTGCAGCACCGCGTGCTGGACGGGCGCCGCCCCGCGCCAGGCGGGCAGCAGCGAGAAGTGCAGGTTGATCCACCCGTGCCGGGGGATCTCCAGGGCGGCCGGCGGCACCAGCGCGCCGTAGGCCACCACGGGGACGCAGTCCGGGGCCAGCGCGCGCAGGCGGTCCAGGAACTCGGGCTCGCGGGGGCGGGCCGGGGTGAGCACCTCGACGCCGTGCTCGTCGGCCCAGGCGCCGACCGGGGAACGGGACAGCCCTCGGCCACGCCCGGCGGGCGCGTCCGGTCGGGTGACAACGGCGACCAGCTCGTGCCGCGAGGCCGCCACGGCGGCCAGGGCGGGCACGGCGACGGCCGGGGTGCCGGCGAAGATCACGCGCACGGGCGGCTCACCGCCCCAGGCCGAAGGGGCTGCTGGAGGCGTGCGGGTTGAGCTTGACCGTGGGCGGGGCGGCCGGGTCGTACCACTCCGCCTGGCGGATCGCCTTCATCGCCTCCTTGCGCCCGGCCGGGTCCAGCCGGTCCACGAAGAGCACCCCGTCGAGGTGGTCGGTCTCGTGCTGCACGCAGCGCGCCATCAGGCCGGTGCCGACGATCTGCAGCGGGTCGCCGTAGCCGTTGAAGCCCTTGGCGATGACGTTCTGCCGGCGCTTGGTGTCGAAGTAGAGGCCCGGGATGGACAGGCAGCCCTCCGGGCCGTCCTGCTCCTCCTCGTCGGGAAACTCCAGCACCGGGTTGACCAGGTGGCCGAGCACGTCGTCAACGTCGAAGGTGAACACCCGCAGGCCCACACCGAGCTGCGGCGCGGCCAGGCCGGCGCCGTTCTGCTCGCGCATCGTGTCGGTCAGGTCCGCGATGAGCTTGCGCAGCTCGGCGTCGAAGTCGACCACCGGATCGGCCGGCGTGCGCAGCACCGGATCCCCGAACAGACGGATGGGCTGGACGGTCACTCGGCGTGGCTCCTTCGGCTGGACGGCGTGGTGCCGTACCAGTCTACGGAGTGCCGGGAGCCGCCCCGGCCGGCGTACCGGGATGCGGCGGGGCCGATGCCGTGTCGGTGGTCACCGGAAGGGTCTCGTAGCCGCGCAGGGTCAACCGGGCCCGGTGCCGGGGCCGGCCGGCCAACGCCAGCCCGGGCAGCCGGCGCAGCAGCAGCGGGAATGCGACCTGCGCCTCCAGCCGGGCCAGGCCGGCCCCGAGGCAGTAGTGCGGGCCGGCGCCGAAGGAGAGCGGGTGGCTCTGCGGACGCCACGGGTCGAACCGCTGCGGCTCCGGGTAGCGCCGGGGGTCCCGGTTGGCCGCGCCGAGCAGCAGCAGGACCCAGGCGCCGGCGGGCACCTCGACGCCGCCCACGGTCGCCGGCGCGTCGCTGATCCGGGTGGTGAGCTGCACTGGCGAGTCGTAGCGGAGCAGCTCCTCGACGTGGCCGGGAGCGAACTCCGGGTGCCCGCGCAGCGCGTCGGCCTCGCGCGGATGCTCCAGCAGCACGACCAGGCCGTTACCCAGCAGGTTGGTGGTCGTCTCGAAGCCGGCGACCAGCAGCACCACGAGGTTGGCCAGCAGCTCGTCGCCGGAGAGCCGGCCGCCGTCGGCGTCGTGCGCCTGCACCAGCGCGGTGGTCAGGTCGTCGGTGGGCGCGCGCCGGCGGGCCCCCACCAGCTCGGCGAAGTAGTCACGCAGCTCGGTCGCGCCGCGGTCGGCCACGGCCAGCTCGTCCGGGGTGATCTCCGGCTCCAGGACGCCGGTCAGGTCCGCCGCCCAGCGCCGGAACAGCGGCCGGTCCGCCCCCGGCACGCCGAGCAGCGTGCAGATCACCCCGACGGGCAGCGGGTACGCGAACTCGGTGAGGAAGTCGACCGGCTCCCCGCCGGCGCCCCGCGCCGCCATCGCGTCGACCAGCTCGTCGGCCTGGGCCGCCACCACGTCCCGCATGGCGGCGATCCGGCGCGGGGTGAAGGTGCCGGCCGCGAGCCGGCGCATCCGGCTGTGGTCCGGCGGGTTGGTGCGCAGCATCGACCGGGAGATCGACGTGATGGCGGGGCTGTCGCGCCAGCCGGGCAGGAACTGGTCGCGCAGGGGCTCGTCGAGCACCCCGAACCGGGGGTCGCGCAGTATCTCGTCGGCCTCGGCGTAGCCGGTGACCGCGTAGATCGCCGGCCCGGCCTGGGCCACCGGCCCGTGGGCGCGCAGCCGCTCGTACGTCGGATAGGGGTCGACCCGCCCCTGCGGCGACATGAGCAGGCCGAGGGCCTCGGCAGCGTCCATCGTCCATCCTCCCGCCGGGGATCGAACGACTTCATCATGCCTCGTACGCCGCCCGACGGCTGTCCCGCCGGCCGGCGGCCGCGACGGTCGCCCGGTCGGCGCGACGGTCGGGGCGGCCGTTTCCGCGCCGGTCCGGCCGTGGCCGGGTCAGGCGCCGGTGCCCGGCTCCCCGGCCAGCACCGCGCCGCCGCCGAGCAGGGCGTGCTCGGGAAGCGGCAGCTCGATGGAGTGGGCGGCCTCCCAGTCGTGGATCAGGCTGGGCCGGGCCTGGGCGGCGAAGTAGTCGATGGCGCTCATCCCGCCGACCACCGGCTCGTCCACCTCCGCCACGAGCCGGGCCGGCACCAGGCGGAAGCCGTTCTGCAGAGCGGCGCTGAGCCGGCGGTGCCCGTCGACGACGAAGAAGTACTCCCCCGTGTAGCCGATGCGCAGCGGCTCCAGCGCCTCGTCGCCGGCCGCGGCCACCTCCCCGACGAACTCCGAGTCCCACAGATCGCGCAGGGCGGCCACGTCCTCGGTCGGGTAGACCCGGGCCGGGTCGAGCAGCAGCAGCGGCGGGGCGTCGCGCAGCACGTCCGCGCAGAGCCGGCCCTCGTACGCGTCGATGATGTGCTCGATGACCTCGGCGGCCGGGGCGCGGGTCGTGTCGCAGATCAGGTCGTAGTTGCGCAGCCGGGCCTTGTCCACCCCGTAGCGGACGATGAACCGGCCCCGCTCGCTCTCGCTGCGCTCCCGCAGCTTGGCCTTGGCCTCCTCCAGCGAGGTGTAGCTCTCCGCCGGGCCCGAGGGGCGGGCGAGCACCCGGCGGGCCGCCTCGCCCGGCTCGGTGATCATGTGCACCTTGAGCGCGTCGGTGAAGAAGTGCCAGGCCAGCCGGGAGTCCATGACCAGCCGCTCGCCGGAGGCGGCGATGTCCCGCTGGAGCTGGTCGACGTAGCCGTCGACGGCCTGGTCCAGCTCGGCGTGCAGGTTGAGCTGCAGCGCCGTCATCTGCCGCTCCTGCGCCATCTGCCGGTAGAGGTCGCCGACGCTCACCCGGCGCAGGCCGAGCCGCTTGGCGATCTCCACCGAGACGGTGCTCTTGCCGCTGCCGAGGTCACCATTGAAGACGATCGACTGACGAACGGTCACGACTGGTCCACCCCTGATCACCGGCTGACTGACATCATCGACACCGCCGGACCGACGCGCTCCCGCCACCGTCGCGCGATCCTGCGACGACCCCCGGCTCGGCGCGAACCGGCGCCGAGCCGCGACCTGGAGCCCTCGTACGCCCGGGCATGACGGGCGATGCTATCACCCGCTCGCCGGCGTTTCCCCGGACACGGCGTGCGACGGCGGCCCGGTGGAGCGGCGACACCGGCGCGACCGTGCGGCGAATCACGACCGGCGCCCCGGTGGGATCGCCGGGTGGGATCGTCAGAAGAGGCTGAGCGGGTCCACCTGGAGGCGGACCGGGTCGGCGGCCTTGCGCGCCGTGCGCACGCCCGCCGCCGAGTGCAGCGCGTCGGCCATCGCGGCCGCCCGGGCCCGGGGCACCCGGACCAGCATCCGCTCCCGCTCCCCGTCGGCCGGCACCGGGCCCAGCAGCTCGGCCTCGGCCGGGAGCCGGGCCTCCGCCAGCAGGTCGGCCACCGCCGCCGGTGGCCCGGTCACGCTGGCCATCCGCACCGCCGGCGGGAAACCCAGCTCCCGCCGCTCGGCCAGCTCCCGGGCCGCGAACCACGCGGCGTCCCAGCGCAGCAGCGCCTGCACCGGGGCGAGGGCGCCGTCGGCGACCACCACCACCCGGCCGCCCGCGGCCGCGGGGCGGGCCAGCGCGGCGGCGGCCAGCCAGCGGCGCAGCGCCTCCTCCCCCGCCCGCAGGTCGGCCCGGGTCAGCAGGGCCCACGAGTCCAGCAGGAGCACCGCGCCGAAGCCGCCCTCGGCGACCGGCTCCGCGCCCGGGGTGGCGATGACCAGACCGGCGCCGCCGGGCACCGTGGCCAGCACCTCCTCGCGACCCGAGGTGCGCACCGGCACGCCGGGAAAGGCCCGCCCCAGTTCCTCCGCGGTGCGCCGGGCGCCGGTGACGGAGGCGCGCAGCCGCCGCCCCCCGCACTCCGGGCAGGCGTACGCGGCGGCGACCCGCCCGCACCAGCGGCAGGCGGGGGTGCCGGTCGCTGACGGCAGGGCGAGCGGCCCGGCGCAGTGCGGGCACCGGGCCGGGGTACGGCAGTCGGCGCAGGCGACCGACGGCAGGTAGCCGCGGCGGGGCACCTGCACCAGCACCGGCAGGTCCGCCCGCAGCGCCTCGCGGGCGGTGGTCCACGCCAGGCTGGGCAGCCGGGCGGTGGCGGCCCCCGGGTCCCGGGCCAGCTGCGGGTCGTCGCCGGTGGGCGCGATCGCCGGCATCCGGGCCCGCAGCGTGGCACGGTCGGCCACCACCTCGCGGGCCCACCCGGTCTCCACCAGCAGCTGCGCCTCGGCCGTGCGGGCGAACCCGCCGACCAGGGCGGCCGCGTCGCCGAGCTGGGCGCGGGTGAGCAGCACCTCCCGGGCGTGCGGGTAGGGGGCCCGGGGCTCGGCGTGCAGGTCGTCGCCGTCGTCCCAGATCGCCACCAGGCCGAGCCGGGCGACCGGGGCGAACATCGCGGCCCGGGTGCCGACCACGACGGGCACGTCGCCGCGCCGGGCGGCGAGGAACGCCCGGTAGCGCCGGGCGGGACCGAGGGCGGCGGAGAGGCAGACGTGCCGCCCCGGGCCGAGGGCGGCGCGCAGGGCGGCGTCGAGGCGGTCCAGGTCGCGGTTGTCGGCGACCACGACGACCGCGCCCCGGCCGCCGGCCACGGTCGCGGCGACCGCCTCGGCGTAGCGGGCGGGCCAGTCCTCCCCGGGCAGCGCAGACCAGACCGCCCGGGGTGCCCGCCCGTCGGCGAGCGCCCGGAGCAGGGCCGGCCCGGCCGGGTAGTCCTCCCAGGCGGCCGGGCCGGGCGCGGCCACCGGGGGCGGCGCCCCGCCCGGCGCGGCCCCGGACGCGGGCACGGGCTCGACCACGGCCGAGGGCGCGGGCGGGCCGTCGGCACCGGTCCGGACCTCGGACACGGCCGGCGCGTCCGCGCCGGCCGCGGACCCGACCTCGGGTGTCGCCGGGACGTCGGGCGCGGCCGCGGACCCGACCTCGGGCGAGGCTTCGTCGCCCGGCGCGCCGTCCGCACCGGCCGCCGCCCCGGACCGGGCGCGGACGTCCTTCTCCACCCGGGCGTGCCGGGGCGGCACGGCGAGGCGGAGCACGTCGGCGAGGCTGCCGGCGTAGCGGTCGGCCACCGCCCGGGCGAGCCGGGCGACCTCCGGAGCCAGCACGGGCTCCGGCGAGACGACCTTCTCCAGGTACGCCAGGCGGCCGGTGTGCCCGGAGTCGTCGGCCCGCTCCAGCAGCCAGCCGTCGACGAGCTGCCCCGCGAAGCGGACCTTCACCCGCGTGCCGGGGACGGCGTCGGCGTCCAGCTCGGCCGGGACGAGGTAGTCGAACGGGCGGTCCAGGTGCGCCAGGGGCACGTCGACGCAGACGCGAGCGACCGGCGACCCCTGCGCGGGTCGCCGGTCGCTGCGCCTGGTGCCGGTCAGGCTCCCGCGGCCGACTTGAGGTCGGCGGCCCGGTCGGTGCTCTCCCAGGTCAGATCCGGCAGCTCCCGGCCGAAGTGGCCGTAGGCGGCGGTCTGCTGGTAGATCGGGCGGAGCAGGTTGAGGTCCCGGATGATGGCGGCCGGGCGCAGGTCGAAGACCTCGGTGACGGCCTTCTCGATCGAGGCGACCGGCACGGTCTCGGTGCCGAACGTCTCGACGAAGAGGCTGACCGGGTGGGCCTTGCCGATCGCGTACGCGACCTGCACCTCGCACCGCTCGGCCAGGCCGGCGGCGACCACGTTCTTGGCCACCCAGCGGGTCGCGTACGCCGCGGAGCGGTCCACCTTCGACGGGTCCTTGCCGGAGAACGCGCCGCCGCCGTGCCGGGCGTACCCGCCGTAGGTGTCGACGATGATCTTGCGACCGGTCAGGCCGGCGTCGCCCATCGGCCCGCCGATCTCGAAGCGACCGGTCGGGTTGACCAGCAGCCGGTAGCCCTCGGTGTCCAGCTCCAGGCTCTCCAGCTCCGGGCCGATGACGTGCTCGCGCACGTCGGGGGTGAGCAGCGAGTCCAGCGAGATGTCGGCCGCGTGCTGACTGGAGACGACCACCGTGTTGAGCCGGACGGGGCGCAGCCCCTCGTACTCGATGGTGACCTGGGTCTTGCCGTCGGGGCGCAGGTAGGGGATGATGCCGTCCTTGCGGACCTGCGCCAGCCGGCGCGCCAGCCGGTGCGCCAGCGCGATCGGCAGCGGCATCAGCTCGGGCGTCTCGGAGCACGCGAAGCCGAACATCATGCCCTGGTCGCCGGCGCCCTGGGCGTCCAGCGCGCTCTCCGACGCCCCGGTACGCAGCTCGAAGGCGTTGTCGACGCCCTGGGCGATGTCCTCCGACTGGGCGCCGATGGAGACGCTGACGCCGCAGGAGGCGCCGTCGAAGCCCTTCTTCGACGAGTCGTAGCCGATGTCGAGGATGGTCCGGCGGACGATGGTCGGGATGTCGGCGTACGCCTTGGTGGTCACCTCGCCGGCGATGTGCACCTGGCCGGTGGTGATCAGGGTCTCGACCGCGACCCGGCTGCGCGGGTCCTCGGTGAGCAGGGCGTCGAGAATGCCGTCGCTGATCTGGTCGGCGATCTTGTCCGGGTGGCCTTCCGTGACCGATTCGGAAGTGAAGAGGCGGCGTGTCACGGCACTCCTAGCTTGTGGATAAGTCGTTCCGCGGAAGTCTAGTCATCCGGATCAGCGCCGGGGGCCTTCGGTCATGCTCGGTTCCAGCCGTCAGGAAGGGCCGGGCAGCCGGGCCGCCACGAGATCCCAGACGCCGTCGGCGAGATCCTCCTTGGACTGTTCGGGCAGCCGGTTGACCGACCCGTCCGCGCCGATGACGGTCGCCGCGTTGGTGTCGGCGCCGAAGACCTTGTCGATGCCGACCTCGTTGATGACGATGAGGTCCGCCCGCTTGCGGGCGAGCTTGGCCCGCCCGTTGGCCTCGGCGTCGCCGGTCTCGGCGGCGAACACCACCAGCACCTGCTCCGGGCGACGGCGCCGGCCCAGCTCCGCGGCGATGTCCGGGTTGGTGACGAGCGCGATGGTGGGCGCCTCGCCGTCGTCCGACTTCTTGATTTTGCCAGCCGCGTAGGTCGCCGGGCGGAAATCCGCCGGAGCCGCCGCCATCACGACCACGTCGGCCTCGGCCGCCGCCGCCAGCGTGGCCTCCCGCAGCTCGGCGGTGGTGCCGACGCGGACCAGGTCGACGCCGGCCGGGTCGGGCAGCGAGACGTTGGCCGAGACCAGGGTGACCCGGGCGCCCCGCGCGACCGCGCAGCGGGCGAAGGCGTAGCCCTGCTTGCCGGAGGAACGGTTGCCGAGGAAGCGCACCGGGTCGAGGGGCTCACGGGTGCCGCCCGCCGTCACCACCACGTGCCGCCCGGCCAGGTCGGCGGGGGCCGCGACGCCCCGGGCCAGGGCCCGGCGGGCGACCTCGAAGATCTCCGCCGGGTCGGGCAGCCGCCCCTTGCCCGTGTCGGCTCCGGTGAGCCGGCCGACGGCGGGCTCGATCACCCGGACGCCCCGGGCGCGCAGCGTCGCGACGTTGGCGACCGTGGCGGGGTGCTCCCACATCTCGGTGTGCATGGCCGGGGCCAGCACGACCGGGCATCGGGCGGTGAGCAGCGTGTTGGTGAGCAGGTCGTCGGCGAGACCGTGCGCGGCCTTGGCGAGCAGGTCGGCGGTGGCCGGCGCGACCACGACGAGGTCGGCCTGCTGGCCGAGCCGGACGTGCGGCACCTCGTGCACGTCGGACCAGACGTCGTCGGCGACCGGCTGGCCGGAGAGCGCCGCCCAGGTCGGCGCCCCGACGAAGCGGAGCGCCGACGCGGTCGGCACGACCCGGACCCGGTGACCGGACTCGGTGAAGAGCCGCAGCAGCTCGCACGCCTTGTAGGCGGCGATGCCGCCACCGACCCCGAGGACGATCCGGGGGGACATCGGCGCGGGGCGGATTACGGCTGGTCGGTCGGCTCGGCGGTGAGCAGGCCCGCGTTGATCTCGCGCATGGCGATGGAGAGCGGCTTCTCCTGCGGGGTGGTCTCGACCAGCGGGCCGACGTACTCCAGCAGGCCCTCACCGAGCTGGCTGTAGTAGGCGTTGACCTGGCGCGCGCGCTTGGCCGCGAAGATGACCAGCGCGTACTTCGACGTCGTCTTCTCGAGGAGCTCGTCGATCGGCGGGTTGGTGATGCCTTCGGGGTTTGCGATGGATCCCACGAATTAACCTCTGCGTCTATCGCACCGCACACGGCGGCGCTGGCGGTCAACCGCGCAGACGCGGTCGCGCCGGAGCCAGGAAAGAAGAACCGGACAAGCCTACCAGCTCGTCGACGACCCGTTCGGCGAGGTCGTGCGCGACGGTGTGGTCGAAGGCCGCCAGGGGGGCCGTCGGGGGGACGAGGCCGGGCGGGTGCAGCAGCACCAGCCGGGCGTCCGGCAGCGCCGAGCGGACCAGCAGCGCACCGGGCGGGTCGAGGCCGAGCAGCACCGGCTGCCCGGCGGCGAGTCGGGACCGCACCGGCTCGGCCGGCGTGCCGCGCCGGAAGGGCCCGGCCCGGCTCCACTCCAGCAGCTCCCCCGCCGCGACCATGCGGTCGAACTCCGCCGGCGCCAGGAAGAGGCGGTCCACGCCGTCCAGCTCGCTCTCCCGGCGGGGACGGGTGGTGGCCGGCACCGGCACCCACACGGACGGAGAACGCGCCCGGACGCGCTCGACGACACTCTCCGTGCCCGAACCCGAAGGTCCGGTCAGGACAGTGAGCCGAGCCGCCGGGCGCGCCTCGTCATCCGTGCTCACTGCTTGTTTCTACACGCTGCCAGCCTCAGTTGGCGGCGAACTCCCCAAGCAGTGCCTTGCGCTGCTGCTCGCCGAGGCCACGCAGGCGACGGCTGTCGGCGATCTTGAGCTTCTCCATGATCTGGGTGGCCCGGATCTTGCCGATACCCGGCATCGCCTGCAGCACGGCGGAGACCTTGAGCTTGCCGACGACGTCGTCGGACTCGGCACGCTCGAGGACGGCTCCGAGGGTGGTCTTGCCCTGCTTGAGCTGCTCCTTCAGCTCAGCACGGGCCTTGCGGATCTCCGCGGCCTTCTCCAGCGCGGCAGCGCGCTGTTCCGGGGTCAGTGACGGGAGCGGCACCAGTTCTCCTCAGGTCCCTATCGCGACGGGCGGGTCGCCACGTCGCATCTGTGAAACGTGGTGTCGCTGTGAACCAAGGGGTCCGTGGTTCCCAGCGCGGGGAAAACTAGCGGTCGCCGACGGTTTCGGCAACGTGGGCGCGCGATGATCAACGCAAAGTGACCGAGCTGTCAGTCAGTCAACGGGCAGCCAGGACGGCCCGGCAGTCGGCCAGGGCCCGGTCCGCCGCGGCCCGCAGCGCGTCCGGGTCCGGGCCCGCGTTCAGCACCTCGCGGGAGTACGAGGGCAGCACGGCGGGCAGGCTGGAGCCGAAGACGACGCGCAGATCCGCCGCGGTGGCGCCCTGCGCCCCGAGGCCCGGGGCGAGCAGCGGGCCGTTCACCCCGGACAGGTCGTGGCCGGTGTCGCCGATGGTCGCGCCGACCACGAGGCCGAAGCTCCCGAGCGGCTCCGCACCCGCGTTGAGCTGGGAAATCTCGTCGACAACGGTCTGCGCCACGGTCCGGCCGTCGGCGGTGCGGGCACGCTGCACGGCGGCGCCCTCGGGGTTGCTGGTGAGCGCCAGCACGAAGACCCCGCCGCCGTGCTCGGCGGCCAGCTCGAACATCGGGGCGAGCGCGCCGACGCCGAGGTACGGACTGGCGGTCACCGCGTCGACACTGACGGGACTGGATGGGTCGAGGTACGCCGAGGCGTACGCGGCGACCGTCGAACCGATGTCGCCGCGCTTGACGTCAAGCAAAACGAGCGAGCCGGCATCGCGCAACTGTCGGATAGTTGACTCAAGAATCGCCACGCCGCGGGAGCCGAACCGTTCGAAAAAGGCCGACTGGGGCTTGACCACCGCGACCCGGTCACCGAGGGCTTCCGTGACCGTCCGGGCGAACCGGTCGAGCCCCCGGACGTCGTCCTCGAACCCCCACCGGGCCAGCAGCCCCGGGTGCGGGTCGATGCCGACGCAGAGCGGCCCCCGCTCGGTGACGGCCCGGTGCAGGCGGGCGCCGAAGCTCTCCATCCGGTTCTCTCCCTCTCCTCGCCCGGACGACCGCCGCCCGGGGCACTCTCCGCCCGGGGCGACCACCGCCCAGGACACTCCCGCCCGGGGCGACCACCACCCAGGGCACACTCCGCCCGGGGCGACCACCGCCCAGGACACTCCCGCCCGGGGCGACCACCGCCCACGGCACACTCCGCCCGGGCGACCGCCCGGAGGCACTTCTCCCCGCCCGGGCCGACGACCGCCCGGGGCGCACTCCCGGCCAGGGCGGCCGGGCCGCCCGCGTACCCCCGCCGAAGGGTGACCGGCGGTTCAGCCGGCCTTCACCGCGGCGGCGACCCCGGCGGCGATCCGGGCCAGGTCGGCGTCGTCGGTGACGTAGGGCGGCATGGTGTAGACCAGGTCGCGGAACGGCCGCAGCCAGACCCCCTCGGCGACGGCGGCGGCCGTGGCGGCGGGCAGGTCGACGTCGTGGTCGAGCTGCACCACGCCGATCGCGCCGAGCACCCGCACGTCGCGTACGCCGGGCGCGCCGCGCAGCGGCTCCAGGCCGGCCCGCAGGCCCGCCTGCACCCTCGACACCTGCCCCGCCCAGTCCCCGGCCCGCAGCAGCCCCAGGGACGCGTTGGCGACCGCGCAGGCCAACGGGTTGCCCATGAAGGTCGGGCCGTGCGCCAGCACGCCGTCGGCGGAGATGCCCCGGGCGACCTCCGCCGTGCAGAGCGCGGCGGCCAGAGTCAGGTAACCGCCGGTGAGCGCCTTGCCCACGCACATCACGTCGGGCGCCACCCCGGCGTGCTCGGCGGCGAACATCGTGCCCGTCCGGCCGAAGCCGGTGGCGATCTCGTCGAAGACCAGCAGCACGCCGTGCGCCCGGGTCACCTCGCGCAGCACCCGCAGGTACTCCGGGTGGTGGAAGCGCATCCCGCCGGCGCCCTGCACCACCGGCTCCACGATCACGGCGGCCAGCTCGTGGGCGTGCCGCTCCACCGCCTCGGCCAGGGCCGCGCAGTAGGCCGGGTCGGGCGGGGTGTCGTAGCCGCCCGGCGGGACGGGGGCGAACACCTGCCGGGGCAGCACGTCGCCCCACAGGTGGTGCATGCCGCCCTCCGGGTCGCAGACGCTCATCGGGTGGAACGTGTCGCCGTGGTAGCCGCCCCGCCAGGTGCCCAGCCGGCGGCGTTCCGGCCGGCCGGTGGCGCGCTGGTACTGCAGGCACATCTTGACGGCCACCTCGACGGCGACCGAGCCGGAATCGGCCAGGAAGACGTGCTCCAGCCCGTCCGGGGCCAGCTCGACCAGGGTGGCCGCCAGGCGGACCGCCGGGGCGTGGGTGAGCCCGCCGAACATCACGTGGCTCATCCGGCCGAGCTGGTCGGTCACCGCCGCGTCGAGCACCGGGTGCCGGTAGCCGTGGATGGCCGCCCACCACGACGACATCCCGTCGACCACCTCACGGCCGTCGGCCAGCCGCAGGCGTACGCCCTCGGCGCTCTCCACGACGTAGGGCGGGCTGGCCGGCGGCAGGGCCGCGTACGGGTGCCACACGTGCCGCCGGTCGGCGGCCAGGATCTCCTCGGGTGTCACGCACGCTCCTTCGTCGTCGCTCCCCGCGGCCTCGCACCCGTCCCGGCCGGCGCGCGGCGCGGGCCGGGACCGGACGCGCGCGACCGTGGGACGGAGGGGGTCACCGGGCCGGGGGCGGGGCGGCTGCCGCGGCGCGGGCGACGGCCCGGGGCAGGGCCGGGCCGCGGTAGATGAAGCCGGTGTAGAGCTGGACCAGGGCGGCGCCCGCGTCGAACATCCGGGCGGCGTCGTCGGGGTCCAGGATGCCGCCCACGCCGACGATCGGCAGCCGGCCGCCGGTCTCCCGGTGCACGAAGGAGACGACCTCGCGGGCCCGGTCGGCCAGCGGCCGGCCCGACAGGCCGCCCGTCTGTCTGCCGCGCTCCCGGTCGGCCGGGGCGAGGCCGTCGCGCGCCAGGGTGGTGTTGGTGGCGATCACCCCCGCCGCGCCCCGGGCCAGGCAGACCTCCAGCAGCTCGGCGATCGCCGCGTCGGTGAGGTCCGGGGCGATCTTGACCAGCACCGGCTTCTCCCCCACCAGCGCGGCGAGGAGGGCGTCCAGGTGCGCGCGGTCCTGCAACGCCCGCAGGCCGGGCGTGTTCGGCGAGGAGACGTTGACCGCGAAGTAGTCGCCGTGCCCGCGCAGCGCCCGGTAGGAGGCGAGGTAGTCCGCCACCGCCTCGTCCAGCGGGGTCACCTTGGACTTGCCCAGCGAGATGCCCAGCGGCACCCCGAGCGGGCGGGGCAGCGCCGCCAGCCGGGCCGCGAGGGCCTCCGCGCCGGCGTTGTTGAAGCCCATCCGGTTGACCACGGCCTCGCTGTCGGGCAGCCGGAACAGCCGGGGCCGGGGGTTGCCCGGCTGCGGGTGCGCGGTGACCGTGCCGACCTCGACGAAGCCGAAGCCCAGGGCCGGCCACGCCGGCAGCGCCGCGCCGTCCTTGTCCATGCCGGCGGCGAGCCCCACCGGGTTGGGGAACTCGACGCCGAACACCGTGCGCGGCGCCCGGACGGCGTACCGGGCGCGCAGGGCGGCCAGCGCCGCCGGCCGGCGGGAGAGCCCCGACAGCCGGCGCAGCGTCCACTCGTGCGCGGCCTCGGCGTCCCCGCCCCCGATCCGGAACAACCCGGGCCGAACCACCCGCTCGAACATCACCGCCCCCTCCCCCGCCGTCCCCGTGCCCCCGGCCTCCCGGCCGACCCCGGGCCTCCCGGTCGACCCCGTTGATCATGAAGTTGTCGCCCGTCACGTCGGCGTGTCACGACAACAACTTCATGATCAAGCGGCTGGGGGCGGGTCACTCGGCGGCCCGCAGGGCGGCGTGCAGCTCCTGCAGCGGGCGGACCTGCATGTCGCCGCGGATGCGGGCCTCGATGCCCATCACCGCCGCCGCCGCGCCCGGCACGGTGGTGATGCACGGGATGTCCGCCGTGACGGCGGCGCTGCGGATCTCGTACCCGTCGGAGCGGGCGCTGGCGCCCGAGCCCTGCGGGGTGTTGACGACCAGGGCGACGTCGCCGCCGAGGATCAGCGACACCGCGTCCTCGCCCGCGCCCGACTCGTAGTGCTTGCGGATCTGCTCGCACGCGATGCCGTGCCGGCGCAGCACCTCGGCCGTGCCGGTGGTGGCGACGATCTCGAAGCCGAGGTCGGCCAGGCGCTTGATCGGGAAGATCATGCCGCGCTTGTCCCGGTTGGCGACCGAGACGAAGATCTTTCCGGCGGTCGGCAGCGAGCCGTACGCGGCCGACTGCGACTTGGCGAAGGCGTGCCCGAAGGCCGTGTCGATGCCCATCACCTCGCCGGTGGACTTCATCTCCGGCCCGAGCAGCGAGTCCACGCCCTTGCCGGTCGGGGTGCGGAACCGCTTGAACGGCAGCACCGCCTCCTTCACCGCGATCGGGGCGCCGGCCGGCAGCGAGCCGCCGTCCCCCGTCGCCGGGAGCAGCCCCTCGGCGCGCAGCTCGGCGATGGTGGCGCCCAGCGCGATCCGGGCGGCCGCCTTCGCCAGCGGCACCGCCGTGGCCTTGGAGACGAACGGCACCGTCCGGGACGCGCGGGGGTTCGCCTCCAGCACGTAGAGCACGTCGTCCTTCAGCGCGTACTGCACGTTGAGCAGGCCACGCACGCCGACGCCCCGGGCGATCGCCTCGGTGTAGCGGCGGACCTCGGCCAGGTGCGAGCCCGCGAGGGTGATCGGCGGCAGCGAGCAGGACGAGTCGCCGGAGTGGATGCCGGCCTCCTCGATGTGCTCCATCACCCCGCCGAGGTAGACCTCGCCGTCGGCGTCGCAGAGCGCGTCCACGTCGATCTCGATCGCGTCGTCGAGGAAGCGGTCGACCAGCACCGGGTGGTCCGGGGAGATGTCGGTGGCCCGGCCGATGTAGTCGCGCAGCGTGGCGTCGTCGTAGACGATCTCCATGCCCCGGCCGCCCAGCACGTACGACGGCCGCACCAGCACCGGGTAGCCGATCTCGTCGGCGATCGCCTTCGCCTCGTCGTACGACGTCGCCGTGCCGTGCGCCGGGGCGCGCAGCCCGGCCCGGGCCAGCACCGCCCCGAACGCGCCCCGCTCCTCGGCCAGGTGGATCGACTCCGGGGAGGTGCCGACGACCGGCACGCCCGCGTCCTTGAGCCGCTGCGCCAGACCCAGCGGGGTCTGCCCGCCGAGCTGCACGATCACCCCGACCACGCCCGGCCCGCCGGCCGCCCTGCCGGAGGTGTCCTCGGCGTGCCAGACCTCCAGCACGTCCTCGAAGGTGAGCGGCTCGAAGTAGAGCCGGTCGGCCGTGTCGTAGTCGGTGGATACCGTCTCCGGGTTGCAGTTGACCATCACCGTCTCGAAGCCGGCGCCCGCGGCACCGGACCCGGCGGCGGTGCCCGTCGGCGCGCTGCGCAGCGCCTGGACCGCGTGCACGCAGGAGTAGTCGAACTCGATGCCCTGCCCGATCCGGTTCGGCCCCGAGCCGAGGATGATCACCTTCGGCCGGTCCGACCCGACGACCTCCGTCTCGGAGTCGTAGGAGGAGTAGTGGTAGGGCGTGGTCGCCTCGAACTCGGCGGCGCAGGTGTCCACGGTCTTGTAGACCGGGCGGACGCCCAGACGGTGCCGCAGCGTGCGCACGCCGTCCTCGGCGGCCAGCTCCGGGCGCAGCGCGGCCAGCTGCCGGTCCGACAGGCCGGCCCGCTTCGCCCGACGCAGCAGGTCCGCGTCGAGCACCGGGGCGGCCACGATCTCGGCGCGCAGCTCGACGAGGGCGGCGATCTGGTCCAGGAACCAGGGGTCGATCCCGCCGGACGCGGCGGTCACCTCGGCGATCGACGCGCCCAGGCGCAGCGCCCGCTCGACGGTGTAGAGCCGGCCGTCGTGCGGCATCCGCAGCGCGGCGAGGGTGTTCTCCTTCGTCGCGCCCTCCGGGTCGGGGACGGTCCAGAAACCAGATGATTTGGTTTCCATCGAGCGCATCGCCTTGTTCAGCGCCTCGGTGAAGTTCCGGCCCAGGCTCATCGCCTCGCCGACGGATTTCATCGTGGTGGTCAGCTCCGGGTCCGCGCCCGGGAACTTCTCGAACGCGAACCGGGGGATCTTCACCACCACGTAGTCCAGGGTCGGCTCGAACGCCGCCGGGGTCTTGCGCGTGATGTCGTTGGGGATCTCGTCGAGGGTGTAGCCGATCGCCAGCTTGGCGGCGATCTTCGCGATCGGGAAGCCGGTGGCCTTCGACGCCAGCGCCGACGACCGGGACACCCGGGGGTTCATCTCGATCACGACGATCCGGCCGTCGGCCGGGTTGACCGCGAACTGGATGTTGCAGCCGCCGGTGTCCACGCCGACCTCGCGCAGCACCGCGATGCCCAGGTCGCGCAGCCGCTGGTACTCCCGGTCGGTGAGCGTCATGGCCGGGGCGACGGTGACGCTGTCGCCGGTGTGCACGCCCATCGGGTCCACGTTCTCGATCGAGCAGACGACCACCACGTTGTCGTGCCGGTCGCGCATGAGTTCGAGCTCGTACTCCTTCCAGCCGAGCACGCTCTCCTCGATCAGCACCTCGTGCACGGGGCTGGCGGCCAGCCCGTCGCCGGCGATGCGGGCCAGGTCCTCGGGGGTGTGCGCCATGCCGGAGCCGAGGCCGCCCATCGTGAACGACGGCCGGATCACCACCGGCAGGCCCAGCTCGGCGACCGTGGCCTCGACCTCCGCCATCGAGTGGCAGACCCGGGAGCGGGGCACCAGGCCCGCCGGGTCGTCGATCCCCAGGCGTACGCCGGCCTTGGCGACGATGTCCTTGAACAGCTGCCGGTCCTCGCCGCGGTTGATCGCCTCGATGTTGGCGCCGATCAGCTCCACGCCGTACTTCTCCAGCACGCCCGCCTCGTGCAGGGCGACGGCGGTGTTCAGCGCCGTCTGCCCGCCGAGGGTGGGCAGGATCGCGTCGGGGCGCTCCTTGGCGATGACCAGCTCGACGAACTCCGGGGTGATCGGCTCGACGTACGTGGCGTCGGCGAACTCCGGGTCCGTCATGATCGTCGCCGGGTTGGAGTTGACCAGGCTGACCCGGATTCCCTCGCTGCGCAGGACCCGGCAGGCCTGGGTGCCGGAGTAGTCGAACTCGCAGGCCTGCCCGATCACGATCGGCCCGGAGCCGATGACCAGGATGTGCTTGAGATCGGTCCGCTTAGGCATGTGTGCGCCCCTCGCTGTGGTTGCGGCCCTCGATGAGCTCGGCGAAGCGGTCGAAGAGGTAGTCCGCGTCGTGCGGCCCGGCCGCCGCCTCCGGGTGGTACTGGACGGTGAAGGCGGGCACGTCCTTCGCCCGCAGCCCCTCGACCACGTTGTCATTGAGGCAGACGTGCGACACCTGGACGCCGCCGAACTCGGTCTCGATCACCTGGTCGGGTACGACGGCACCGTGCCGTGCCCCCGGGACCTCGACGGCGAAGCCGTGGTTGTGGCTGGTCACCTCGACCTTGCCGGTGACCCGGTCGAGCACCGGCTGGTTGATGCCGCGGTGGCCGTAGCCGAGCTTGTAGGTGCCGAAGCCCAGCGCCCGGCCGAGGATCTGGCTGCCGAAGCAGATGCCGAACAGCGGCACCTTCCGGCGCAGCACCTCGCGGGCCAGCGCCACCGGCGCGTCGGCGGTGGCCGGGTCGCCCGGGCCGGGCGAGAGGAAGACCGCGTCCGCGCCGGTGGCGAGCAGGTCGTCGATGGTGGAGCCGGCGGGCAGCACGTGGGTGGTGACGCCCCGCGCGGCCAGCCGGCGCGGCACGTTGCGCTTGATGCCCAGGTCCAGCGCGGCCACCGTGAAGCGGTGCTCGCCCTCGGCGGTCACCACGTACGGCTCGGCGGTGGTCACCTCGGCGGAGAGGTCCGCGCCGACCATCTCCGGGGACTGCCGCACCCGGGCCAGCAGCGCCCGGGGGTCGGTCTCGACGCTGGAGATGCCGACCCGCATCGCGCCGCGCTCGCGCAGGTGCCGGGTCAGCGCCCGGGTGTCCACGCCGCTGACGCCGACGACGCCCTCGGCGGCCAGCCGGTCCTCCAGCCCGCCGGTGGCCCGCCAGTTCGAGCCGATCCGGGCCGGGTCGCGCACCACGTAGCCGGCGACCCAGATCCGGGACGACTCGTCGTCCTCGGCGTTGACGCCGGTGTTGCCGATGTGCGGGGCGGTCTGCACCACCACCTGACGGTGGTAGGAGGGGTCGGTCAGCGTCTCCTGGTAGCCGGTCATGCCGGTGTTGAAGACCGCCTCGCCGAAGGTCTCCCCGACGGCGCCGTACGCCTCGCCGTGGAACGTGCGCCCGTCCTCGAGCACGAGGATCGCGGGCCTTCGCTTGCTGGTCACTTGACCGCCTTTCCGTCCAGGACCGTCGGCTCGCCGCGCAGGAAGGTCGCCACGATGCGACCCGGCAGCGTCATGCGGGCGTACGGGGTGTTGCGGCTACGACTGGCCAGCTCCGCCGGCTCGATGGTGCGACGGGCGGCCGGGTCGACCAGGGTCAGGTTGGCCGGCACGCCGGGCGCCGGGTCGAGGCCGTGCCCCTCCAGGCCGGCGATGCGGGCCGGGGTGCGCGACATCCGCTCGGCGATCAGGTCCCACTCTGGGCCGAGCACGTCGAGGGCGATCGACAGCGCCGTCTCCAGGCCGAGCATGCCCGGCCGGGCGTACGCCCACTCGCACTCCTTGTCCTCCACGGCGTGCGGGGCGTGGTCGGTGGCGACGACGTCGATCACGCCCTCGACCAGGGCGGCCCGCAGCGCGGCGATGTCGGTCGCGGTGCGCAGCGGCGGGTTGACCTTGAAGACCGGGTCGTAGCTCGCCGCCCGCTCGTCGGTGAGCAGCAGGTGGTGCGGGGTCACCTCGGCGGTGACCCGGACGCCCCGGGCCTTGGCCTGACGCAGCACCTCGACGCTGCCGGCGGTGGAGACGTGGCAGACGTGCAGCCGGCTGCCGACGTGCTCGGCCAGCAGCACGTCGCGGGCGATGATCGCCTCCTCGGCGACCGCCGGCCAGCCGGTCAGGCCGAGCCGGGTCGACACCTCGCCCTCGTGCATCTGCGCGCCCTCGGTCAGCCGGGGCTCCTCGGCGTGCTGGGCGATGATCCCGTCGAACGCCTTCACGTACTCCAGGGCCCGGCGCATCAGCTTCGGATCGGCGACGCAGTGCCCGTCGTCGGAGAAGATCCGCACCCGGGCCGCCGAGTCGGCCATCGCGCCCAGCTCGGCGAGCTGCTCTCCGGCCAGGCCGACGGTGACCGCGCCGATCGGCTGCACGTCCACCAGTCCGGCCTCCCGGCCGAGCCGCCAGACCTGCTCGACCACGCCGGCGGTGTCGGCGACCGGCGAGGTGTTGGCCATCGCGCAGACGGCGGTGTAGCCGCCGAGCGCCGCCGCCCGGGATCCGGACTCGACGGTCTCGGCGTCCTCCCGGCCCGGCTCGCGCAGGTGGGTGTGCAGGTCGACCAGGCCGGGCAGGGCGACCAGCCCGGTGCCGTCGATCACGGTGGCGTCCGGGTCGCTCAGCCCGGCACCGGTGTCCGCGACGACGCCGTCGCGGAGCAGCAGGTCGGTCGGCGCGGCGCCGACGACACTCACGTTCCTGATCAGGTACGAGCTCACCGGTTGTTCCCTCCGAGCAGCAGGTAGAGGACGGCCATCCGCACGGAGACCCCGTTGGCGACCTGTTCGACGATGGTGGAGCGGGGCGAGTCGGCGACCTCGGGCGTGATCTCCATCCCCCGGTTCATCGGGCCGGGGTGCATGACGATCGCGTGCTCGGGCAGCCGACGCATCCGCGGGCCGTCCAGGCCGTAGCGGCGGGCGTACTCGCGGGCGGAGGGGAAGTAGGAGTCGTTCATCCGCTCGCGCTGCACCCGCAGCATCATCACCACGTCCGACTGCGGCAGCACCGCGTCGAGGTCGTAGGAGACGTCGGTGCCGGGCGCGAGGGCCTGCGCGATGTGGACGGGGATCAGCGTCGGCGGCCCGACCAGCGTCACCTTGGCGCCGAGCGTGGACAGCAGCAGCACGTTGGAGCGGGCCACCCGGCTGTGCAGGACGTCCCCGACCACCGCGACCGACAGGCCGGCCAGCCGCCCCAGCCGGGAGCGCATCGTGTACGCGTCGAGCAGCGCCTGGGTCGGATGCTCGTGGGTGCCGTCGCCCGCGTTGACCACCGAGCCGTCGACCCAGTCGGCGAGCCGGTGCGGGGCGCCCGAGGCGGGGTGCCGGACGACCACCGCGTCGGCCCCCATCGCCTGCAGGGTCAGCGCGGTGTCCTTGAGGCTCTCGCCCTTGGCCACGCTGGAGCCCTTGGCCGAGAAGTTGATCACGTCGGCGCTGAGCCGCTTCGCCGCGGCCTCGAACGAGATCCGGGTGCGGGTGGAGTCCTCGTAGAAGAGGTTGACCACGGTGCGTCCGCGCAGCGCGGGCAGCTTCTTGACCTCCCGGCCGGCGACGGTGGCCATCTCCGCGGCGGTGTCCAGGATCTGGGTTGCCGTGGCGGCGTCGAGGTCGGCGCCGGAGAGCAGGTGCCGGATCATGAGGGGGTCCCCCCGTACAGCTTGACCTCGTCGGCGCCGTCGGTCTCCGCGAGGGTGACCTTGACGCTCTCCACGAGGGAGGTCGGGATGTTCTTGCCGACGTAGTCGGCGCGGATCGGCAGCTCGCGGTGCCCGCGGTCGACGAGGACGGCGAGTTGCACGGAGGCCGGGCGCCCGACGTCGTTGAGCGCGTCGAGCGCCGCCCGGACGGTGCGGCCGGAGAAGAGCACGTCGTCGACGAGGATGACCCGCTTGCCGTCGATGCCGCCGGGCGGCACCTGGGTCGGTCCGACCGCACGGGTGGCGTGCCGGCGCAGGTCGTCGCGGTAGAGGGTGATGTCCAGCACGCCGACCGGGACGGTCACGTCCTCGAAGGTGCTGATCCGGGCGGCGAGCCGCCTCGCGAGGGGGGCGCCCCGGGTGGGGATGCCCAGCAGCACCGTGTTCGCGGCGCCCTGGGTCTTCTCCAGGATCTGGTGGGCGATGCGGTCGACCACGCGCTGGACGTCGGCGCTGGCGAGGATCACCTTCACCGAGGGTTGTCGCGGCGGCGACGACTGGGCAGCAGGTGGGTAGGCCACGGCGGACCTCCTTCCCCGCCTCACGGGACGGGTCGTTAAAGGACGTCGGATGCCGGCGCCGGACCGCGAGCGGCCCGGACCGGGGCTTCCCGCCACGTTACCAGTGGTCACCGCACCGACCGCCGCCGGCCACTGACCCCCTGGTCAGCCCGGCGAAATGGGGACAACTCCCCCGGTGATCCCAACGGTAAGGTCACGACCACTTGACCAGTTGTGCCAATCCCCGTACCGTCACGCTCCGTAGCGATCGCTGGGAGAACCCCGAGCAGCACTGGGAGTGTCCGAATGCCCTCTGAATATGCCAAGTCTCTGGGCGCCCGCCTGCGCTCCATCCGCCAGCAGCAGGGCCTGTCCCTGCAGGGCGTGGAGGAGAAGTCGAACGGGCGGTGGAAGGCGGTGGTGGTCGGTTCGTACGAGCGCGGCGACCGCGCCGTCACCGTGTCGCGCCTGGCCGAGCTGGCCGACTTCTACCGCGTTCCCGTCTCGGAGCTGCTGCCCGACGGCAGTGGGGTTCGCCACGAGCCGACCAGCAAGATCGTGCTGGACCTGGAGCGGCTCTACGACGAGGCCTCCGAGGACCTCGCCTACGTCGCCCGCTACGCCCGGGCCATCCAGCAGCAGCGCGGTGACTACAACGGGCGCGTGCTCTCCATCCGCGCCGACGACCTGCGGGCCCTCGCGATCGTCTACGACGCCTCGCCGTCCGGCCTGATCGAGCGGCTCACCGAGCACGGTGTGCTGGTCGCCGACCCGCGGGCGTTCTTCGCCTCCTGAGGCTCGACGACGAGAAGGGCCCGTGCCGGTCGGCACGGGCCCTTCTGTCGTTCGTGTCACACGCTCTGCCGACGGTGACGTGCGCGTCAGCGGGTGGCGTACTCGGCGATGCGGCCGAGGATGCCGTTGAGGAAGCGCGGCGAGTCGTCGGTCGACATCTGCCGGGCCAGCTCGACGGCCTCGCTGATCGCCACCGCGTCGTCGATCTCGTCGACGTAGAGCAGCTCGTAGACCGCGATGCGGGCCAGGTTGCGGTCGACCACCGGCATCCGGTCGAGCGTCCAGCCCTCGGCGTAGCTGGCGATCACCTCGTCGATCCGGTCGAGGTGGGCGGCCACCCCCTCGACCAGGCTCACCGCGTATCCCAGGTGCTCGGGGCGGGGCTTCTCGATGCGCTCGATATAGCCGGCGAGCACCTCGACGGGCGGGCGGTCCCGCAGGTCGGCCTCGAAGAGCACGTCCAGCGCCCGCTTGCGCGCCTTGCGGCGCGCCGGCATCTGCTGCTTGGGACCCTCGGCCATCAGGCGCGGCCGAGGTAACGGCCGTCGCGGGTGTCGACCTTGATCTTCTCGCCGGTGGTGATGAAGAGCGGGACCTGGACGGTCGCGCCGGTCTCGACGGTGGCCGGCTTGTTGCCGCCGGTCGACCGGTCGCCCTGCAGACCGGGCTCGGTGTAGGTGACCTCCAGCACGACGCTGGTCGGCAGCTCGATGTAGAGCGGCACGCCCTCGTGGGTGGCCACGGTCGCCTCGGCCTCCGGCAGCAGGTAGTTCGCCGCCTCGCCGACCGTGCCGCCGGGCACGGTGATCTGGTCGAACGTCTCCAGATCCATGAAGACGTAGTCCTCGCCGTCGGCGTAGAGGTACTGCATCGTGCGCTTGTCGACGGTCGCTGTCTCGACCTTGGTGCCCGCGTTGAAGGTCTTGTCGACCACCTTGCCGGACAGCACGTTCTTCAGCGTGGTACGCACGAACGCACCACCCTTACCAGGCTTGACGTGCTGGAACTCGACGACGGCCCAGAGCTCTCCGTCGAGGTTGAGTACCAGGCCGTTCTTCAGGTCGTTGGTGGTGGCCATTTCCTGCCTTGATCATCAATTGGCGGACAGACCTGGAAAGTCTACTAGTTGCGCCGAGCACCGCTGCCCGCCGCTGCCCGCCGCTTTGCGCAGATACCGGTCACCACCCCGCCGGCCGACCGGCCCGACCGCTACTCAGCGCACGCGCCCCCGCCCGTCGGGGAGAACCCCCGCGCGCCCTTTGCTCTGCACCCACGGAGGCACCGCTCACCCTCTGTGACGCACATCGCACACCGGCGCCTCGCGGCCGAAAAAGAAGACGCAGATCACAGGGCCGGTGCGTATCGGGGTGCAGAGCAAAGCGTCCGCGAGCCTTTCGGCCGCCGTCCGGAACGCAGCCACGGAGCGTGACAAGCGCGGAGGTTACTTTCTGTAACGCGCGCTCGCGGTCGCCCGGCTAGCTGCTTACCTGCTCGCCCGGTCCCCCGGCCGCAAGGTCGCCCGGTCCCCCAGCCGCAGGATCGCCCGGTCCCGGCCGCAGGATCGCCCGGTCCCGGCCGCAGAATCGCCCGGGTCCCCGGCCCTCGGGCCCTCGGCCCCCCGGTCACCAGATGGCCTGGTTGCCCGCCAACTTCCTCTCCGCCCACCGGCCCGGTCCGGCCCTGTCGGCGCCGGGCGTCGGCGGCCGGGCGGGGCGAGGGTTCGCCCGCGCCGTCAGCCGCTTCGGGCGGCCAGGTGGTGCAGGGCCAGGCGGTAGCCGTCGACGCCGAGCCCGCAGATCACGCCGGTCGCCACGGCGGAGACCACCGAGTGGTGCCGGAACTCCTCCCGGGCGTGGATGTTGGAGATGTGCACCTCGACCAGCGGCCCGCGCAGCATCGCGCAGGCGTCGCGGACCGCGTACGAGTAGTGCGACCAGGCCGCCGGGTTGAGCACCACGGCCGCGCCCTCGTCGGCGGCGGCGTGCAACCAACCCAACAGCTCGTGCTCGGCGTCGGTCTGCCGGACCGTGACGTCCAGTCCCAGCTCCCGCCCCGTCGCCTCGCAGAGCGCCACCAGGTCGGCGTGGCTGGTCGCCCCGTAGACGTCCGGCTGCCGGGTGCCGAGCCGGCCGAGGTTCGGGCCGTTGAGCACGTACACCCTCATGCCGCGACCTCGCGGAAGGCCGCCTCCAGCAGCTCGTCCTCCGGGCCTTCGAGGATCGCCGGGCGGGCGAGCCCTTCCAGCACCACGAAGCGGAGCTGGTTGCCCCGGGCCTTCTTGTCGACCCGCATCGTGGCCAGCAGCTGCGGCCAGGCGTCGCCCGGGTAGCTGGTGGGCAGGCCCAGCGCCGCCGTCACGGTGCGGTGGCGCTCGGCGGTGGCGGCGTCCAGCCGGCCGGCGAGGCGGGCCAGCTCACCCGCGTAGACCATGCCGACGGAGACCGCGTGCCCGTGCCGCCAGCGGTAGCCCTCCACCTTCTCGATGGCGTGGGCGAGGGTGTGGCCGTAGTTGAGCACCTCACGCACGCCCGACTCGCGCAGGTCGCCGGAGACCACGTCGGCCTTGACCCGGACCGCCCGCTCGATCAGCTCGCGGGTCACCGGACCGGCCGGGTCGGTGGCCGCCGCCGGGTCCCGTTCCACCAGGCCGAGGATCGCCGGGTCGGCGATGAACCCGCACTTGACCACCTCGGCCAGGCCGGCGGCGAGGTCGGCCGGGGGCAGGCTGTCCAGGGTCGCCAGGTCGGCCAGCACCCCGACCGGCGGGTGGAACGCGCCCACCAGGTTCTTCCCCGCCGAGGTGTTGATCCCGGTCTTGCCGCCCACCGCGGCGTCGACCATGCCCAGCAGCGACGTCGCCACCGGCACCCAGCGCACGCCGCGCAGCCAGGAGGCCGCCACGAATCCGGCCAGGTCGGTCACCGCGCCGCCGCCGACCCCCACCACCGCGTCGGAGCGGGTGAATCCGGCCTCGCCCAGCCGGTCCCAGCAGGCCGCGGCGACGTCGATGTGCTTGCCCGCCTCGGCGTCCGGCACCTCGATCGGCAGCGGGGCGGCGCCGGCCGCCCGCAGCCGGCCGCCGATCGCGTCGGCCAACTCCTTCAGCGGGGGCGCGTGCAGCACCGCCACCCGGGTCGCGCCCGGCAGCAGCCCGGGCAGCGTGTCGAGCAGGTCGCGTCCCACCAGCACGTCGTACGGGCGCTCGCCGCCGACCGGGATCCGGGTCACCTCGTCCATCGCCGGCAGCCTAGTCCAGCCGCCCCCCGGCCGACCGCGGTTGTCCACGTGGTGGCCACACCGGCACACCCCGGATCCGTCGCCGAGCGGCGGCGCGCCGCCGGCGTCCCGGTCAGCCCGGCGTACGCCCGGCCCAGTCGGCCAGCCGGCGGGCGTGCTCGGCGACGGCGGCGCGCAGCGCGTCGGGGTGCCGCACGGTGAACGGCCACCCCAGCCCGGCCAGCAGTCGGGCCATGCCGTCCAGGTTCTCGGCGCGGGCACGCAACAGCACCCCGCCGGCGTCGGCCGACAACTCCGCCACGCTCGGCGGGATGCGACGGCGGGCGGTCGCCAGGTCCACCTCCAGCACCACCTCGACCTCGTGGGCGTACGGCACGCCGGCCAGCGAGCGGGTCACGTGGGCCACCGGGTCGAACCCGTCGGGCACGGTGAAGGTCTCCTCCCCCGTCTCCACCGCGTCGATCCGGTCGAGCCGGAACGTGCGCACCTCCCCGCGCAGGTGGTCGTGCCCGGTGACGTACCACCGGCCGGCGTGGAAGACCAGGCCGTACGGGTCGAGTCCCCGCCGGGTGGCCGTGCCGGACCAGGACCGGTAGTCCAGGCGCACCCGCCGCCGGTGCCGCGCCGCCGCCCCGAGGGTGAGCAGCGTCCCGGTGGCCGGGCGGGCCTCCGTCGCGGAGCGACGCAGCGTGAAGCCGAGGTGCTCCTGCACGGCGGCCAGCCGGTCGCCCAGCGCGGGCGGGAGCACCCGGCGGATCTTGGCCAGCGCGGTGGCCGTGGCCGGCTCCTCGGTGCCCAGCCCGAGCCGCTCGGCGGCGGCCAGGCCGAGCAGCACCGCCACCGCCTCGTCGTCGGTGAGCATCAGCGGTGGCAGCTTGTAGCCGGGGCGCAGCCGGTAGCCGCCGTGGCGGCCCCGCTCGGCGGCCACCGGGATGCCCAGGTCGGCCAGGGTTGCCGCGTAGCGCCGCACGGTGCGCTCGTCGACGCCCAGCCGGCGGGCCAACTCGGCCCCCGTGAGCCGGTGGTGGCTCTGGAGCAGCTCCAGCATCCCGAGCACCCGGGCGGCGGGATGTGACACGGCGCACTCCTGAAAAGCGGGCGGAAACCGTCCGGATTCGATCGTACGGTATTCCGGAGCAACGACAGAGGGAGATCGCAGATGGCGACGTTCGTGCTGGTTCCGGGGTTCTGGCTGGGTGGCTGGGCGTGGCGGGAGGTCACCTCCGCGCTGCGCGAACGGGGGCACGAGGTGCACCCGGTGACGCTGACCGGGGTGGCCGAGCGCGCCCACCTCGCCGGTCCCGAGGTGGGGCTGGAGACGCACACCACCGACATCGTCCGGCTGATCGAGATGGAGGACCTGCACGACGTGGTGCTGGTCGGGCACTCCGGGGGCGGGCTGCCGGTGACCCAGGCGGCGGACCGCGTCCCGGACCGGATCGCCCGGGTGGTCTACGTGGAGAGCGGGCCGATGCCGGACGGCATGTCGCAGTTCGACAGCAACCCGCCGGAGGAGCAGGAGCGGCTGCGCGCCCGGATCGGCGACGGGCACCTGTTGCCCCCGCCCGCCTGGGACCCGGCCGAGGACCCGGAGAACCTGGCCGGCCTGGATCCCGCCGCGCTCGAACTGCTGCGGCGGCGGACCACGCCCCACCCGCTGCGCGCCGCCACCGACCCCGTGCGCCGCACCGGCGGTCGCACGGTGCCGACCGCGCTGGTGGCCAGCACCTTCCCGCTCGAGGTGGTGGAGGGCATGATCGCCCAGGGGCACCCGTTCTTCGCCGGCCTGGCCGGCGGCCAGTTGCACGCGCTGCCCACCGGGCACTGGCCGATGCTCAGCGAGCCGAAGAGGCTGGCCGACGTCCTCGACCGCATCGCGGGAAGCTGACCGACGCGGTCGGCCGGCCGCTCCGGGCGGCGCACCAGCTGACGTGCGGCGCCGCTGCCGGCCCGGCGGGCAGCGGCGTGGTCGGCCGCGCGGGCCGCGCGGCGAGGTCGTGACCGGCCGGCGCTCAGCGCTTCAGCAGCGCCGCGATCTCGGCGGCGATCTCCTGCGGGGCCCGCCCGTCGGTGGTCACCGTCGCGGTGGCCACCTCGGCGTAGAGGGGTCGACGCTGGTCCAGCAGGTGCTTCAGCGTGGCCCGCGGGTTGAGCGCCAGCAGCGGCCGGCCCGCGCCCAGCCCGACCCGCCGCACCGCGTCGGACAGCTCGACGGAGAGATGGACCACGGGGTGCCCGACCAGGGCGGCGCGGTTCTCCTCGGCGAGGACCGCGCCCCCGCCGAGGGCGAGCACCCCGTCGCAGGAGGCCAGCGCCGCCGCCACCGCGGCCCGTTCGAGGGTACGGAAGTGCTCCTCGCCCTCGTCGATGAAGATCTCGGAGATCGGCTTGCCGGCCAGCCGCACGATGTCCAGGTCGGTGTCGCGGAACTCCACCCCGAGCAGGTCGGCGAGCGCCTGCCCGACCGTGGTCTTGCCGGAGCCCGGCGCCCCGACCAGTACGCAGACCGGCGCCATCAGCGGCACCGCCCGCCGCCCGCCCGGACCGCCCGCTGTCGGGCGCTCACCGGATCACCAGCGCGTCGAGGTAGCCGGCCAGGTTGCGGCGGATCTCGACGACCGAGTCGCCGCCGAACTTCTCGGTGGCGGCCTCGGCCAGCACCAGCGCCACCATGGCCTCGGCCACGACGGCGGCGGCGGGCACCGCGCAGACGTCGGAACGCTGGTTGATCGCGGTGGCCGGCTCGCCGGTGGTGACGTCCACGGTGGACAGGGCCCGGTTCAGCGACGAGATCGGCTTCATCGCGGCCTTGACCCGCAGCGGCTCGCCGGTGGTGATGCCGCCCTCCAGCCCGCCGGCCCGGTCGGTGACCCGGCGCACACCCGTGGCGGTGGGGATGATCTCGTCGTGCGCCTCCGAGCCCCGGGTACGCGCCTGCTGCCAGCCGTCCCCGATCTCGACGCCCTTGATGGCCTGGATGGACATCAGCGCGGTGGCGAGCCGGGCGTCGAGCTTGCGGTCCCACTGCACGTGGCTGCCCAGGCCCGGCGGCACCCCGTACGCCAGCACCTCGACCACGCCGCCCAGGGTGTCGGCGGCCTTCTTCGCGGCGTCGACCTCGGCGACCATCCGGGCGCTGGCCTCGGGGTCGAGGCAGCGCAGCGGGTCGGCGTCGATGCGATCGGCGTCGGCCGGCGCCGGGCGCAGCCCGGGCTTGGCGGCGACCGGGCCCAGCTCGACCACGTGGGAGACGATCTCGATGCCGAGGGCCTGCCGGAGCAGCGCCTTGGCCACCGTGCCCACCGCGACCCGGGCGGCGGTCTCCCGGGCGCTGGCCCGCTCCAGGATGGGCCGGGCGTCGGTGTGGCCGTATTTCTGCATGCCGGCCAGGTCGGCGTGGCCCGGGCGGGGCCGGGTCAGCGGCGCGTTGCGCGCCTGCCCGGCCAGCTCGTCGGGGTCGACCGGGTCGGCGGCCATCACGGTGCGCCACTTCGGCCACTCGGAGTTGCCGACCCGGATCGCGACCGGGCTGCCGATGGTCACCCCGTGCCGGAGCCCGCCGATGATCTCGACCTCGTCCTGCTCGAACGACATCCGGGCGCCCCGGCCGTAGCCGAGCCGGCGCCGGGCCAGCTCGCCCGCGATCTCCCCGGTGGTCACCTCGACACCGGCGGGCACGCCCTCCAGCATCGCCACGAGGGCGGGCCCGTGCGATTCCCCTGCAGTCAACCAGCGCAACACAGCGGTCAGTCTGTCACGCCCGGTGGCCGCCGCCGTGCGGTCCCCGCCGCGTCCCGCCCTGCGGACGCCGCCGTCCGCCGGCCGGCCGGCGGGCCGGCGGGCCGGAATCCGGGTGCCGGATCCCGGGTCGCCCGCCCGTCCTCAGATGCCCCGGCCGCGCCTGTGCAGGGTGCGCAGCACCGCGTCGGCGCGGACCATCCGCCCGGCCACCGCGAGGGCGAGGTAGGCCCTCGGCTCGCGCGGGTTGCGCCGGATGGTGTGCCGGGCCCAGCGCATCGCGCCCCGCCGGTCACCGGACGCGGCCCGCGCGAAGGCGATCTGACCGGTGACCCGCGCCTCGCCGGCCGGCTGGGTGCCGAACTCGGGGTAGCGCTCCAGCAGCCACTGCAACGCCTCCGAGATGGTGTCCCAGCGCTGCGCGAAGTAGGAGCGCTTGTGCCAGCGCACCAGCACGTACGGCGTGCGGTGGTTGACCAGCGGCGCGCTGCGGGCGGCCCGGAGCAGGAACTCGTAGTCCTCCGCGTAGCTGCCGGGGATCTCCTCGTCGACCAGCCCGAACCCGTCGCGCAGCGCGGCGGCGCGGATCAGGAAGGTGGACGGGTGCAGCTCGGTCATCCGGTCGCGCAGCAGGTCGGCCAGGGTGACCGCGTCCATGGGCAGCACCCGGTCGACGGTGTGCCCGTCGTAGCTGACCCGGATGCCGCAGCAGACGAACTCCGCGTCGGGCGCGGCGGCGAGCGCCTCGACCTGGGCGCGCAGCTTGCCGGGCAGCCACTCGTCGTCGTCGTCGCAGAACGCGACCAGCTCTCCGGTGGCCGCCAGGATGCCCGAGTTGCGGGCGCCGGCCAGGCCCGGGGTGCGGGTGTTGCGGATGACCCGCACCGACCGGTCCGGGCGGGACAGCTCGGCCAGCGAGGCGTCGGGCTCGGACCGGTCGTGGACGACCACCACCTCGACCGGGCCGGGGTGCTCCTGGTCGAGGACGGCGCGCACGGCGGCCCGCAGCAACTCCGGGCGGTCCCGGGTCGGCACCACCACACTGACGCTCGGGTGCTCGCTCATCGCCGCTCTCCGTTCCGGCCCGGCCGCGCCCACGGCCGCCACCTCGTCCGCTGCCGCCGTCCGGTCGACGCGGCCACCAGTTCCTCCACGATCCGTCCCACCTGCTCCACGGCGGCCCGGCGCGCCTCGGCGGCCCCCCGGTCGGCCGCCACGGCGAACCGGGACGGGTCGGCCAGCCCCGCGTCGAGCGCCGCGAACAGCTCCTCCCGGGTCTCGGCCAGCGCCACCATGCCCGCCGCGCCCAGCCGGCGGGCGAAGAGTTGCTGGTGGTCGTCGACGTGCTCGCCCCGCGCCGGGTCGCGGGGCACCACGATCGGCAGGCGACCGTGCCGGCGGGCCTCCAGGATGGTGGCCGGCCCACCGTGGCAGACGACCAGGTCGGCCTCGGCCATGGCGGCCTGGAGCGCGTCGTGGCCGAGGAACGGCACCGCCCCCGGCACGCCGGCCGCCGGCGTGTGCCCGTGTTGGACGGTCGATGCGACGTCGGTGCCGCGACGCCACTCCGCGAGCCAGCCGACCAGCCGGGTGAAGGGGTGCTTGTCGGTGCCGACGGCGACGAGCAGCCGCAGCCGGGCGACGTCGGCGTCGCGAGGGCGGGGCACCCGGTTGACCTGCGACGGGCGGGACCGGCCGGGTGCGAGCCGGTGCGCGGGGGCGGGGGCGGTGCTCTCGGCGTTCACAGCAGGGTCCCCACGACGGTGGCCTCCGGGTACTGGCGGCGCTGCTCCTCCCACTGCACGAGCATCGCGGACAGGAACGGGCGGCAGAGCCGGGCGGTCAGGGTCGGGGTGTCGATGCGGTCGTACACCTCGATGTAGACGGTCGGGACGCGCCGCAGCCGGGCGAGCACCACGAACGGAACGGCGACCCCGGCCCCGGTGGTCACCACGGCGGCGACCCGGCGCGAGCGCAGCACCCGCCAGGCGAGTACGGCGTTGCGCAGCAGGTTCGGCACGTTGCGGGTGGTCGGGTGGTGCGCCGGGACGAGTTCCTCCCCGGCGAGCAGCGAGACGGCCTCGGGCGTGTCGAAGGTGACCCAGCACCGGTGCCAGCGTTCGTACCAGGGCCGCAGGGCGAGCAGTTGGGCCAGGTGGCCGCCGCTGGACCCCACCAGGAGCAGGACGCCGGGATCACGGGCGTCCTCGATTGTCGTTTCCACGCGACTCCCCACACGTGCGCTTGGAGTTTCGGTCGGCGCCACCCGACAGCAGATCACAGGTCCGGCGGCCGTCGGAACAGGCGACCGGGCCGCGAGCCGATCTCCGCGGGTGGCGGAACGGGTGCGCCGCGCCGCCGTCGGCCACCGACGGTCGTCACGACCAGGAGTTTCCGCGTCACCGTCCGAAGCGGACCTTGACGCTCGATCTCGCCGGATCGGGCGGATCAGCCGCTATGTCGTTTCTCGACGACGTCCAACAGGGCGGGATGCAGCGCCGCGTTCCAGCCCGCGCCCGCATCGGCGAGCCGCCAGGTGCGCAGCCACATCTCCAGCAGGTAGCCGTCGGCCACCAGCCGGCGCGCCGCCGGATCGAGCCCCAGCCCGGCACCGTGCCGGTCGAGGTGGGCGTCGACGGCCCGCGCCGCCGTCGCCGCCGGCTCGCCGCGCAGCACCAGGGCGCGCTGGAACGCGTCGTGCGCCAGGTCGAAACCGAGCGGCACGTCCGGCCCGCTGTGCTCCCAGTCCCAGGCGACCAGCCCGTCGGCGTGCACGCCGAGGTTCCACGGCACCCAGTCGCCGTGCCAGTGCCCGAACTCGACGGTCGTGTCGCCGTGCCGGCGGGCCAGCGCGGCCACGGCGGCGACGGCCCGGGCCCCGTCGGGCGTGCCGGCGGCGGCGCGCTCCGCCTCGGCGACCAGCCGGGCCAGGAAGGCCGACCCGGCCAGCGGGCGCGGCGGCGCCGGCGGCCTGCCCCGGCGGGCCACCGCGAGCAACGCCGCCAGCCGCGGCGGATCGTCGGCCGGCACCCCCCGCACGTCCGACGGCAACGGCTCGACCAGCGCGATCACCTGCCCCGCCACGGCCACCTCGGCCAGCAGCCGGGGCGCCGCCGGATGGTCGGGCGTGCCGGCCACCCGAGGCAGCTCGCGCAGCGCCGCCGCCTCCGTGGACACCAGCGCCCGGGTGGCGCCGTTCCAGCCGATCTTCGCGTAGCCGAGAGGGCGGCCGGCCGGGTCGAACAGTTGCAGGGTCGGCTTGTGGTTCGGGTCCGGCGGCCGGACACCGCAGGCCGCGTGTACCGCCGGCCCACCGGCCAGCCGGCGCGCCAGCAGCACCTCGTCGGCGGCGAGACCGCCGGGCAGCCACACCGTCAGCCGTGGGAACGGGGCCAGGTCGAGGGCGCCGACCCGGGCGAGCCCGCCGAGCACGGCCCGCACCGCACGGACCTTCGGCGGGCGCAGCGCGTTGTACGCCAGCAGCGAGGCGGCCGTGGCCCGGGGCGCGCCGAGCGGCAGCAGGAACCGGGCCCGGGCGACCGACGGGACGACCGCGTACCGGGCGGCTGCGCGGTGGCCGGGCGGCGGTGGGCCGCCCACGGTCAGCGCGATCCGCTCGTCGCCGAACACCGCCCGGGTGACCCAGCCCAGCCCGTCCGCCCGGGACCGGGGGTCGGCCGGCGCGGCGACCCGCGCCGTCACGCGGCCCGGTCCGGCCAGTCGAGGTCCAGCCCCAGCCGCTGCCGCAGCGCGTCGTTGTACGGGCGGTAGTACTCGGTCAGCTCGGCGCGCACCGTCGGCTCCAGCGGGGCCGAGCGGCGGTCGTTGTAGACCTTGAAGTCGGGCAGGTCGTGCGGGGGCAGGCCAAGGAAGTCCAGGGTGCGGCGGTAGGTGGACCGGGCGTCGCGGTAGAGGTCCTCGCTGGGCAGGAAGAGGATCTGCGCCCGGTCGAACCGCTCCAGCCACGGCTCCAGATGCTCCAGGTAGCGGCCCCGGGCCCGGTAGGTGTACCAGTCGTACGGCTCGCTGAAGTACTCCGGCTCGGCGATCAGCCGCTCCCGCTCCCCCGCCGTGCGTTCCTCCTCGGCGGCGAGCGCGGCGGCGAAGTCGAGCGGCTCGATGCCGTGCGTGCGCCGCTCCTTCCAGTGCGAATACGCCCGCTCCACCGGGTCGCGCAGCAGCACGATCAGCCGCACCGACGGCATGAGGGCGGCGACCCGCTGCGCCGCGAGGGGGTGGAACATGTACAGCGGCGCGGCCTCGCCGACCCGCACCGGCCCGCCGTGCCGCCGCTGGAGCGCCTCCCGCTGCCGCTGCGTCGGGAAGTGCGACCGGTACCAGGCCTCGCCGCGCCGCCAGTGCTCCTCGAAGTAGTGCGCGGACTTGGTGTTCCACGCCGGAAAGAGCCGGGGCACCAGCGGGTGCTGGATGAGGTAGTTCCACAGCGACGTCGTGCCGCCCCGTTTGGTGCCGATGATGAGGAAGTCCGGCAGCGGCCGCCGGTCGCTGGTGCGCACCCCGTAGTCGACGAGGGACTCCTTCACCCGGTTCGTCACCTGGGTCGGGACGAGCTGCTTCACCCGGTCACGGATGGACGGCACGACGGACCTCACCTGCCCTTCGACTCCTCCGGGGCGGGCCCGGCGGCGGCCGGGGCCGCCTCCCGTCGCCCACGGATCTGCACCATGGTCACCCGGACGCGCGCCCGTACCACGGGCAACGTCAACAAGCCGACGCAGCCGGCGGCCAGCACGCCCACCGCCACCGCCAGCCCGCCGGTCCCCCGCCCGCCGGCCAGCACCCCGACCGTCGCCGCGATCCCGACCCCGGCGACGGTGGCCGCTCCCGCGCGCAGCATCGCCGCGTCGACCAGCGGCTGGCCGACCACGACCCGGGCGCAGCCGGCCGCGGTGAGGTTCTCGGTGGCGATGCCGGCCGCCCAGGCCAGCGCCGCCCCGGTCGCCCCGTGCGCGGGGATCAGCCACAGGCCCAGGGAGACGGTCACCAGCAGCCCGGCCAGCGTGGCCGCCAGGTGCAGGCCGCTGCGACCCCCCATCAGCAGCAGGCTCTGCACGTTGCCGACCCCGGTGTTGACCAGCATGGCCAGCGCGAGCACGGTCATCGCGGTGGCCCCGGCGGTGAACTCGGGCCCGAAGAGCTGGAGGAAGGCCAGGCCGAAGACGGCGAGCAGCAGGTAGACCGGCCACGACAGCACCAGCCCCCAGGTGGTCAACTGCCGGTGGACGGCGGCCGCCGCGCCCCGCTCCCCCCGCCCGAGCAGCCGGGACAGCTGCGGCGACACGGCCACCCGCAGCCCCTGCATGGCCAGCTGGCCGGCGAGGATGTAGCGACCGACGGCGCCGAACACGCCGGCGTCGGCCGGCCCGGCCAGCACCGAGGTGAGCAGCACGCCCACCCACATGTTGCCGGCGTCGATCGCCGCGGAGGCGGCCCGGGGCAGGGCGAACCGCCAGAAGGCCGACCAGTCGGCCCGTGCCGGCCGCAGCGCCGCGCCACGGCCGACGCCGAGCGGCCCCGCGACCAGTGTCAGGCAGGCCAGCAGGGCGAGCGCCGCCGGCACCAGCCAGCCGGCCATGCCGGCGAGCAGCCCTCCGCCGGCCAGCACCGCCGCGCCGACCAGCACCGGCCGCGCCACCGGCAGCAGGAAGAACTGCACCCCGACGTACGCCCGGATGGGGCGCACGCAGCGCAGCGCGGCGAGCAGCAGCGTCGTCGCCACCACCACCGGCACCGCGGCGAAGCTGACCGTCAGCAGGGCGGCGCCGCCGTCGCCGGAGTCGTCGAGCAGGCGCGGGGCGAGCGCGTCCGCGGCGAGCACCCCGGCCACGGCGACGACGACGGCGGTCAGCAGCGGCGGCAGCAGCGCCACCGGAAGCATCCGGGCGGCGTCGCCACCGGTGCCGCCGCGCCGGCGGGGCAGCGCCCACATCAGCCCGGTCTCGGCGCCGAGGGTGCAGACGGCGGTGGCGACGGTGACCACGCCGATCGCGGCGAAGAACGCGCCGGAGCCCGCCGTGCCGTAGCCGCGGGTGATGACGACCGCGAGCAGGAAGCCGAAGAGGCCGCTGGTGGCGGCGCCGACCAGGCCGGCGGCCCCGCTGCGGGCGCTGCGCCGCGTCTCGGCCGCGCCGTCGACCGGCCCGTCGCCGTCCCCGCTCCGGCCGACGGAGCCCGCCGGAGCACCGACGCCGGACGCGTCGACGGCGCCCGTGTGTGCGGCGCCGGCCGGGCCCCTGGCGCCCCTCGGGTCCCCGGCGCCGGTCGGAGGGCGGGTGGCGGCGGTCATGCCGGCACCGCCCGCGCGTCGAGCGGCCGGGGGCGGTGCGGGCGCAGCGCCGCCTCCCGCTCGGTGAGCGCCATCGCGAAGGCGACGGCGAAGAAGGCGACCGCGAGGTTCTGGTTGGCCATGCCGTAGAACGGGATCTGCACCAGGCAGACCACCGGCACCACGGACAGCCACTGCCCGGCCGCCGAGGTGGCCCGGGCGCAGATCAGCGCGGCGGCGACGAACCAGGCGAGGAAGCACAGCAGCGCCGGCACGCCGTGGCTGAACAGCACCATCCAGAGCTGCCCCTGGGTGCCGATGGGCGCCTGGGCGGTGACCGTGTCCACGTTGACGGGCGCGCCGTAGCCGAGCCACGGCGACTCCTTCACCCGGCGGATCACCTCGACGTAGAGGGAGAGCCGGTCGGTGTTCGTGTCGCTGGACTCGACGCGGTTGCCGATCAGCTCGGCGACGGGTATGAACAGGGTGGTGAGGCCGCCGACGACGACCACGCCGACGATCGACGCGGCCACCCGGACGTTGCCGCGCAGGGCGGCCCGGACGCCGAGCACCGCGAGCCCGGCGCCGATGCTGAGGAACATCGCGCGGTTCAGCGTGAGGAAGGCGGGCACGAGCGACAGCGGCAGCGACGCCAGCAGCGCCCAGCGCAGCACGCCGCGCCGACGCAGCATGGTGAAGGCCACCACGCAGGGCAGCGTCATCGCGTACGCGCTGCCGTAGTTGTTCGTGTACGCGAACGGCGCGGCCGGCCGGTAGATGGGGTTCAGCGACCGCTCGCTGTATTCCGCGGTGGTCAGGTGGACCATGTCGTGGATGAACGGGGTGCGGGCCACCGCGCCGGGGAGCAGCACCTCCATCGGGGTGGTCAGCGCGAACCGGGGCGTCAGCACGCCCAGCCAGCCCAGCGCGACCAGCGCGAACCAGAACGCGCAGAGCGGCACGAGCACGGCGACCAGGTCGGCACGTTCCCGGGCGACCGCGTAGACGTAGACGCCGACCACGAGCGCGGTCAGGTAGAAGGCGAGCCGCAGGGCGAAGGTCAGCACCGAGGCCGGCGACTGGAGCTGGGTGGCGCTGACCACGACGACGGCCAGGAAGAGCAGCCAGATCCCGGCGGCCGGCGGCAGCGGCACCCGCCCCCGGATGACCAGCAGCGCGAACAGCAGCGCGCCGAGCAGCGGCCAGCCGAGGTAGAACGCCCCGGTCAGCCACCACACGGGCACCAGGCCGAACATCGCGGCCAGCGGCCAGAGCGGCAGCCGGGGCGGGGCCGGCGGTCGCGGCGGCGGGGCGGCGGCGTACGGGCGCCCGCCGGGCTCGCTCGTGGCCGGCGCTCGGGTGAGCGGCACCGTCAGCCCCGGCCGCTGCGGGTCAGCACGAAGCCGAGCGGGGTGACCCCGGCGGCGCGCAGGCGCTCCACGAGCCGGCGCAGGTCGTTCTGCCGGGTGCGATCACGCTCGACCACCACGACGGCGGTGCCCTGCCGGGCGACGGCGACGCCGCGCTCGTCGGACTCGGCCGGCGGGGCGTTGAAGAGCACGAGGCTGTGGTCGGCGCCCTGCCGCCAGGTGCCGAACCGCACGCTGCCCGCACCCACGCTCACCGGGTCGGCGCCCGTCACCCGGCCCTTGTCGCCGGTCACCACGTTGGAGACGCGGGGCAGGGTGAGCGTGGCGTCCGGGTCGGTGGAGGGGCGCGCGCCGGGCGGGTGCGGCGACGGCCGGCGGGCCGGCGGCTGCGCGGGCGCGTCGCCGGGCGCCGCGTCGGCCGAGCCGGATGTGCGGGGCTTCGGGACGGCCGGGCGGGACGGGTCGGCGGCGGCGGGCAGCCGCTCCCGGTCGGCGAGCACCGTGCCGCGCAGCCGCTCGGCGCGACCGCTGTCGTCGGCGACGAAGACCTCCCGGCCGACGGCCGCCAGGGCGACGGCCAGACCGGCGGTGATGGCCGTCGGATCCTCCTCGCGGGCGGTCAGCAGCGACACCCGGGCGGGCTGGCGCACCCGCTCGGCGATGGCCATCGCCACGTACCGGATGTCGGCGTCGACCGCCTCCCTGCCGCCGCGCCACCGGCGACTGCGGACGGTGCCGAGCAGGGGCAGGCCGGTGGCGTCGCGGCCGTCGTCGACGGACCGGATCCGCCGGTCGAGCGACTCCCAGGCGTACGCCAGCACCACGCCGAGCAGCGTCCCGCCGAGCAGGCCGGCGAGCACGAAGAGCGGGCGGTTCCCGGCGGAGGACGCGAGGGCCCGCTCGGCGGTCTGGGTGACCCAGCCGGGGTTGACGTCGACCGCGGCGATCTCGGTACGGGCCGCGTTGAGCTGCGTGAGCTGGTTGTTGATGCCGGCGAGCTCGGTCACCGCCGCGTCGACCGCGCCCTCCCGGGCGTTGTTGACGCGCTTCTGCAGGGCGGCCTGCTGGGCGGCGACCTTGCTGATGCTCTCGTCGTACGAGCGCAGCATCTCCTCGCGCTGCTTCTCGTACATCGCCCGACGCACCTCCAGGTAGGCGCGGGCGGCCAGGTTGACGCCCTCCACCGCCTGCTCCGCGGTGGGCGCCTGGTAGACGAAGCGCAGGATCTGCCCGCCCGTGGGCACCTCCACCTCGAGGGCGTCGCGCACCGCGCGCGGATCCTGCCCGCCCGCCTCGGCCAGCCGCTGCACCACCTCGGTGCCGGTGGCGATGCCGCTCTCCACGTTCATGTTGACCGCCCGGTCGGCGTTGGCCCCGCTGGGCGTGAACGCGTCGGTCACGACGGGCCGGACCGCCACGACCGCGCTGGCGGTCACCGCGGCCGGAACGAGGAACACGTAGCCGAGCGCGGCGACGAGGCCGAGCGCGGCGACGGCCGCCACCAGCCGGATCCGGTGCACCGGCACGCGGAGCACGTCGGTCAGCGTGACGGTGCGGCCCGCCCCGCCACCGTTGGCGGGTGCGTCGGTGGACCAGGAGCCGGCAGGAGCGTCAGTCATGGAACTTCTTCACCGTCTGTTGTGGATTTCCGGCGACCACGACCCGCGGCGGCACGTCGGTGCGGACCACGGTGGCGGCGCCCACGACGCTGTCCCGGCCGATCCGCACGCCCTTCATCACCAGGGCGTGCGCCCCGATCCACACGTTGTCCTCGATCGTGATCGGGGCGCGGGTGGCCGGCACGGGCGGGTCGTGCCGCCGCTCGGGCGGCAGGTTGTGGAAGTCGTTGTCCAGCAGCTCGCAGTCCGAAAGCAGGCACCGGTCGCCGATCGTCACCGACGTCCAGGTGCCGATCCAGGTGGCGTTCAGCAGGCAGTCGGCGCCGACGGTGACCTCGCCGGGGCCGGCGAAGCGGACCAGCTTGTTGAGCCGCGTGCGGTCGCCGATGCTCACCCGTACGCCCCGGCGCAGGCGGATCCGGCCGCGGATCTCGACGCCCCGGCCGAGGGTCAGCCGGGGGTAGCGCAGCCGGTACCAGCCGCGCTTGACCGCGAAGACCGCGCGCACCGCGAGCCCCCGGCGGAGGCCACCCGCGCCGACCAACGACCCTCCCTACGTCGCGGGGGCCGGCGACGGCTGATCCGTCGCCGGCCCAACGTGAACAATCTACCGATGTCCGTCACGAACTGTTGACCCTCACTGCACGGAGAAGAACGTCGACGGGGTCGACCAGGTCACACCGGCCGCCGCCGGGGCGACGACGGTCGCCGCCGTCCCGTCGACCGCCGGGGCGGCCGTCGGGTCGAACGGCACGCTGCGCAGCGTCCCGTCGGTGGCGCCGTACACGATCTTCCCGGCCACCCAGGCCATGCCGCGCACGGTCGACCAGGCGACCCCGGTGGTGGGCAGGGTGAACTCGGTGGCGCCGAGGTAGTTGCCGTCGATCTCGAAGTAGCGGTAGTAGAGGCCGCTGGCGCCCGTGCGGGTGTAGTAGAGGCGACCGTCGAGATAGAACGCCCCGCTCATCGCCGCCGGGTTGAACCAGTCGTTGTAGCCGGACGCCTCCCAGGGCGCGCCGATCGTCACGCCGTTGAACATCGAGATGTCGATCCGGCTGCCGGTGGGGGTGCCGGCGACCGTGTGCGACCAGTAGATCCGGTCGGCCACCCGCCAGGTGGCGCCGGCCGCGGTGTAGTTGGGCTGGCTGACGGTGGTCGGGGTGCCGACGCCGGTGCCGTCGAACGGGACCCTGGCCAGCTGGCCGGGACCGGTGCCGACGTAGAGGTTGCCGGCGGTCGCGGTCGGCGCGTTCTTCGGGGTGATGGTGCGCCCGCCGGTCAGCGGGAACATGCCGAGCCGGCCGTGGTACTCGTTGCCCATCCCGTCGGAGTTGTGGCCGAAGTAGAGGCCGTCGCTGCCGCGCCAGAGCACCGGCACCGACGAACCCCAGTTGCTGGTGCCGGCCGGCATGGAGGCGCTGCCGCTGCGGCGCGGGTTCCAGTTGACCGGCATCCCGGTGGCCGGGGTGACCGCGGCGATGCCGAGCCGGTCGATCGCGCCGGCGCCGGCCCGGTCGCTGGCGTTCGGGTTGTTCAGCCAGCGGAAGTGCCCACCGAGGTAGATGACGTTGTCGGCGACCTCCACGGAGGTGATGGTGTCGTTGCCGGTGTAGTCGACCCAGGTGCCGAGCTGCCCGGCGCCCCGGGCCGCGGTCTCGAACCGCACCAGCGCGTCGCAGTACGCGGCCGGCCAGCCCGCGCCGCCGTTGGTGCCGACGACGAACCAGCTGCCGTCGCCGCCGAACTTGACGTCCTGCACGTAGTGCACGAAGGTCGCCGGGGCCGCGCACGGCGGGACGAACTTCTCGGTGCTCCAGTTCAGCACGGTCGGCGTGCCCGACAGGTCGACCAGCGCCATCTGGTTGCGCGGCAGGTCGTCGACGTAGAGGAAGTTGCCGCCGACGGCCAGCGTGCCGCCGTCGGGCGAGACGTCGATGGTCCACACGTACGAGGTGGTGCTGTGGCGCCCGACGGTGGCGTCGACGGTGAAGGTCGGGTCGATGGCGCCGGTAGTGGCGTCGAGCCGGCCGAGGCCGGAGTGCGCGGTGCCGTTGAGCCAGTTGAACGCCCCGGCCACGTAGAGCCAGTTGCCGTGCAGCGCCAGGTCACGCACGGTGCCGCCGTCGGAGCGGCCGACCCAGCTGTCGACGATCGCGCCCGTGGTCGGGTTCAGCGCCACCAGGTTCTTGCGCGACACGCCGTTGACGGTCTTGAAGGCGCCGCCGACGATCAGCGTGCCGCCCGGCCCGGCGACCAGCGTGTTGACGGCCCCGTCGAGCACCGGCAGGAAGGTGGTGGAGATCGTCCCGGTGGCCCGGTCGTACCCGAAGAGGTAGCGCTGGGTGGTCCACGCCGCGCTGGCGGTCTGCCGGATCTGGGTGAAGCTGCCGCCGACGTACACCGTGGAGCCGACCTGGGCGAAGGCGCGGGTCTCGCCGTCCCTGGCGTGGGGTGTGGCGTCGGCGGGGTTCGCCGAGACCAGGGTCGCCGGTTCGGGAGCCGGCACCACGGCGGCCGACGTCCCGGTGGGGACGGCCAGCACGGCGGCGAGGGTCACCAGGCTGACCACCGCCGCCCGGGTGCGGAATCCGGCTGGTCGCCGAGAGAGCGGAGTTCCGGGCACGCTACGCCTCCAAGGTGGAAGAGAACCCGCGTAGCGTGCCCTGCCGACCCCGCTCGGCGATATCCGCCGATTGGGCGGTGACGCGTCGGTTCCACGACAGCGCGCGCGATGAGTCGGATGTCCGACTCATCGCGACCGCAGTCGATTCTCGGATGGCCATCCCCCGTCAGCGGCGTCCTCCGGTGGTCGGCTGCCGCAGGTAGCTGTCGCGGCCGGCACGGGCGAACCCGGCCACCGCTGCCGCGTCGTGGTTCATCGTCATGTCGCAGGTGCTCGTCCGGCGGGTCATCCCGGCGGAGTTGAAGTAGATCGCCGCCTTGATCTTCGGGTGCGCCTTGAGCGCCGCCGGGAACTCCTCGAACCAGCGCCGCTTCGCGTCCGGGTCGGCCGCGTCGAAGTTGGTGCCGAACTCGGCCAGCATCCGCGGCTTGCCGACGCCGAGGCGGTGCTCGTCGAGCCACCGGTAGAAACCGCCGATGGTGGTGGCCGGGCTCTTCCACACCTTGCTGCCGTTGCAGACGTGGAAGTTGTACGGGTCGTAGCCCACCCAGTCGACGTACCGGTCGCCCGGGTAGAGCCCGGCGTACCGGTCGTAGTGGCCGGACCAGCCCATCATCGTCCACACCCAGACGGCGTTGTGGGCGCCCGCGGCGGCGAACCGGTCGTGCACGTGCCGCCAGGCGCGGACGAAGTCGGCGTCGCTGCCCTTCTCCGGCTCGTCCTCCGGCTCGTGGTCGAAGCCCATGAAGACCGGCACGCCGGTGTCCCGGATCCGGCCGGCGACCGCGTCGATGGTGGCGTCGTACCGGCCGCTGTAGACGTCCCGCCAGGTGAGCACGGCGCCGGAGGAGAACACGCGGGACTCCCAGGCGAAGAACATCAGCCGGCCCTCGCGCATCTGCTGCCGCTGGTAGGCGTCCGGGAAGGCGCCGTTGCTGCCGGCGTTGGAGAAGTCGTGGTAGCGGTGCACGACGTCGAAGTTCCGCCCGACCTGCGCCTCCACCTCGGCGACCGCGGCGCCGTGGTCCCACCCGTCGGCCGCGCTGGCCGGGGAGTACATCCCCCACCAGGCGCCGCAGGAGGGCACGAGCTTGCCGGACACCTCGCCGCACCGGCCCGTGCCGGTCGAAGGGCTGGCCGACGGGCTCGGCGTCGGCCGGGTCGGACCGGCGCTGGGCGTCGGCGCGGGCGGCGGCGGCGCCAGGGTCCGGCTCGGAGAGGGTGCGGCGGTGGTCACCACCGGTGTGGGCGCGGCGCCGACGTCGTAGCGGATCTCCAGGCGCGGGCGCAGGTCGGGGTTGCGGTTCTCCGTCGACGCCCAGTAGATCCTGCTCTCCAGGCCGGTCTGCGCCAGCGACACCGTCCAGGTGCCGTTCCCGGTGACCAGCCCCGACACGTCCCACTCGTTGAACCCGGGCACCACCCCGGAGACGGTGTCCAGGGCCGGGCCGGCCGGCGCGGGCGCCGGGCGCGCCGCCCGGGCGTCGACCGTGGCGGCGTGCGCGGTCACGGTCGCGGGGAACTTCTGCCAGGCGTGCACGCGCAGCGTGGCCCGGACGTTGACGGCCGACGCCGGCAGCGTGGTCACGGCGAAGCGGACGACCGCCTGCCGGGCGCCGCGCGGGTTGCCGTCGCAGGGGGCCGGGCAGGTCGCCAGGGTGGTCTTCGCGCCGTTGTCGCCGTCCTGCGGCACCGTCGTCGCCGTGGTGTCCGCGGCCGCCGGGATCGACACGTCGTCGGCGGCCAGCAGCGGCATCGTGCCGGCCACGATGCCGGCGACGACGGTGGCGCCGACCACGCCGAGCACCACGGCCTTGCGCCGTGGGCCGCGGTCGCGGGTGAGGCGGTGCAGTCCGTGCCTGCTCAAGGAACACTCCCTGTGTCTGGGACGGTGACGGTCAGCAGCGTAACCATGACCGCCACGCGACGTGCGCAGGACAGCCGGACGTAAGCGCGTCTTAACCGTCGCCTAAGGATGCCCTCGATGACCACAGGGGACACTCCCCGTCCCACGGGGTCGGTCAGGCGGCGCGGGCGGCGGCCAGCGCGGCGGCCATCGCCGCCCGGGGCGCGGCGACGCCCGTGAAGTGCTCGAACTGGCCCACCGCCTGGGCCAGGAGCAGGTCGAGCCCGGAGACGATCCGACAGCCGACGGCCTCGGCCGAGGCGGCCAGCGGCGTCGGCCACGGGTCGTAGAGCGCGTCGAAGAGCACCGTCTCCGGCCGCCAGGCCACCGCGCCGGCGAGCGGGTCGGCGACCCCCTTCGGCACGGTGGAGACCACCACGTCGGCGCGGCACCGGTCCGCCGCGTCGGCCCAGGGCGCGCCGGTCAGCTCCACGCCGACCGCGCGCGCCACGGGGCGCAACTCCCCGACCGCCTCCGGTCGGCGGGCCACCACGGTCACGGCGCGGGCGGCCAGCCGCCCGGCCGCCGCCACCGCCGCGCGCGCGGTGCCGCCCGCGCCCAGCACCGACACCGTCGCGCCGGGGCGCACCCCGGCCTCGGCGAGCACCTCGACCATGCCGACGACGTCGGTGTTGTCGGCGTACCAGGAGCCGTCCGGTCGGCGTACCAGCGTGTTGGCGGCGCCGACCGCGGCGGCGACCGGCGAGACCGCGGCGGCCACCGCGAGCGCCGCCTCCTTGCCCGGCATGGTCACCGACAGCCCGGCCCACTCCGGGCCGAGGCCGGCGACCACGTCCGGCAGCTCCGCCGCCGCGCACTCGATCCGGGTGTACGACCATCCGGTCAGCCCCGCCGCCGCGTAGCCGGCGTGGTGGATCACCGGGGAGAGGGAGTGCGCGATCGGCTTGCCGAGCACCCCCGCCCGCCGTGCGGCCGTCATCAGATGACGCCGTTCTCCCGGGCCTTCGCCTCGTTCTTCTTCTGTTCGTCGTAGGTCTCGGCGAACTCCGTGGTCCCCTTCTTGTCGACCGCCACGAACCAGAGCCACTTCCCCACGGGCGGGTCCATGGCTCCCGCCATGGCGTCCCTGCCCGGGTTGTTGATCGGAGTGGGGATCATCCCCCGCAGCTTGCGGCTGTACGGGTTCTTGGTGTCGAGGAGCTCTTCCCTGGTCATCTCGGCGGAGGTCTTGGTGTCCTGGCCGGTCAACTCCAGGTAGTAGTTGACCGTGACGTCCATCTCCAGGCAGTTGCACGGGAACTCGCCGTATGCCCGGTTGTAGGCGACCCGGGCGACCTTGCCCAGGTCCTCCTTGCGGCCCGCCTCGGCCTGGGCCAGCGACGCGACGATCAGCGCCTCGTACGGAGTGATGCCGCCGCGCTCCTTCTGCACCCGGTCGGCGAACTTCATCTCGCCGGTGACGCTGAGGAAGTTCTCCACCATCAACTCGATGATCGTCTCGGCGGTCGCCTTCGGCGGAATCTCGTAGGTGTCCGGGTAGAGGAAGCCCTCGATCGACGGCTTGACCTTCTTGCCGTCGCTGCGCTTGAACCACCAGTCCGGCACGCCCCGCGCGATCGGGTCCTTCGCCGCCGCCTCGAACTCCTTGACCGGGATCTTGGTCTTTTCCGAGAGCAGCTTGTAGACGCTCTTCGCCGTCCGGCCCTCCGGGATGGTGACCCCGTTGACGATCCGGTTCTTCGGGTCGAGCATCGCGGTGACCGCGCTCTCCCCGCTCATCTGCTTGCGCAGCTTGTAGGTGCCCGGCTGGATGTTCTTGCTGCGCGAGTTGGCCTCGGCCGCCTCGACGAACGCCTTGGCGCTCTTGACCACGCCGGCGGCGACGAGGGCGTCGGCCATGTCGGCGATCAGCGCGCCCTGCTTGATCGCGACCGTCACCTCGCCGGTGCCGCTGCCGTCGTAGTCGGGCGTGACGAAGTAGTTCTGGATCCGGTCGAAGCCGTAGAAGGCCCCGCCCCCAATCCCGCCCAGCAGGACCAGGGCGAGCAGCAGGGCCAGCACGGTCCTGCCCCGGCCGCCGCCGGAGCCACCGTTGCGCTTACGCATCGCGCTGCGCCGGTGTTTCCCCTTCTCCCCTCGCTCCTGCTCGTCGAACCCGAGGTCCAGATCGTCGATCATCGCGTCCGCCTCCGCTGCGCGTCCAGCCAGCTCTGCAGAATCTCCACCGCGGCAGCCTGGTCGACCACCGCCCGTTGCCGTTTTCCTCGGACACCACGCTCGGCCAGCCTACGAGACGCCACGACGGTGGACATCCTCTCGTCGGTGAGCGCCACCGGAACGGGCGCTATCACATCGGCCAGTCGGTCAGCGTACGCCTTCACGTGCACGGCCGCCGGACCGTGCCTGCCGGCGAGATTGACCGGCAGGCCGACGACGACCTCGACCGCCTCGTGCTCGGCCACCAGCGCGGCGAGTTCGGCGATGTCGCTCGGCACCTCGTCGGGGCCGGCCGTGAGGTCGCGGGCGAGGGTGACCAGCGGGGTGGCCAGCACCCCGTGCGGGTCGGAGCGGGACACCCCGACCCGCACCTGCCCGACGTCCACCCCGAGCCGGACGCCGCGGGACAACTCGCTCACTGTCGGTGACTCCCCCCGAAACGGCGAACCAGGGCGGACCGCCCCGGTCCGCCCTGGTCGCTGCGGTCTGGCCTCACGCCTCGGCGATCGCCTTCTCGACCGTGAGCAGCAGGTTCGGCGCTTCCGCCGCCGGCAGGCCGCCGCCCTGGGCGAGGTCGGGGCTGCCGCCGCCGCGCCCGGAGAAGGCCGCCTTCACCAGGTCCGCGGCGGACAGGCCCCGGCTGCGGGCGGCCGGGTTGACCGCGACCACCAGAGAGGCCTTGCCTCCTGCCCGGGCCGCCACCGCGACCACCGCCGGCCGCGCCGGGTCGATCCTGCCCCGGATCTCCTGGGCCAGGGTCCGCACGTCGTTGCCGGCCGCGCCCTCCGGCGCCTCGGTGCCCACGTACGCGACCCCGCGCACGTCCCTGGCCTGCGCGGCGAGCGCCGCCGCGCCGCCCAGCACCAGCTGGGCCCGCAGCTTCTCCAGCTCCTTCTCCGCGTCGCGCAGCTGGGTCACGGTCTGCTCGACCCGGTCGGCGACCTGGTCGTTGGGCACCCGGTACAGCTCGGCGAGGCGGGACACCAGCAGGTGTTCCCGGGCCAGGAAGTTGAACGCGTCCATGCCGACCAGCGCCTCGACCCGGCGCACGCCGGAACCGATCGACGACTCGGAGAGGATCTTGACCAGGCCGAGCTGGCCGGAGCGGGCGACGTGCGTGCCGCCGCACAACTCCCGGGCGTAGTCGCCGACCTCGACGACCCGCACCTCCTCGCCGTACTTCTCGCCGAACAGCGCCATCGCGCCGATCCGCCGCGCCTCCTCCAGCGAGGTGACGAACGCGTGCACCTCCAGGTCGGCGAGGAGCACCTCGTTTACCTGCTGCTCCACGTCGCGCAGCACGCTCGGCGCCACCCCGGTCGGGGTGTTGAAGTCGAACCGCAGCCGGCCCGGGGCGTTCAGCGAGCCGGCCTGGGTGGCGGACTCGCCGAGGAAGTTGCGCATGGTCTGGTGCACCAGGTGCGTGGCGGTGTGCGAGCGGGAGATCGCCCGCCGACGGGTGGTGTCGATCTCGGCGAAGCCGGTCTCCCCCGCCCGCACCTCGCCCCGGACCACCCGGGCGCGGTGCACGATCAGGCCGGGCACCGGCTGCTGCACGTCGAGCACCTCGACCTGGCCGCCGCCGACGGTGATCATGCCCAGGTCGGGCTGCTGACCGCCGCCCTCGGCGTAGAACGGGGTGGCGTCGAGCACCAGCTCGACCGTGTCGCCCTCGACCGCCGCCTGGCGGGGGCCGTCGACGCCGAGCACCGCCCGCACCGTCGACTCCCGGGACACCTCGCTGTAGCCGGTGAACGTCACCGGGCCGCCCGAGTCGAGCACCGACCGGTACGCCGACAGGTCGGTGTGCCCGGTCTTGCGCGCCTGCGCGTCGGCCTTGGCGCGGGCCCGCTGGTCGGCCATCAGCCGGCGGAAGCCCTCCGCGTCGACCGCCAGCCCCTGCTCGGCCGCGATCTCCAGGGTCAGGTCGATCGGGAAGCCGTACGTGTCGTGCAGCTGGAACGCCTTCTCGCCCGACAGCGCCTGCCTGCCGGCGGTGCGGGTCTCGGCGATCGCCATGTCCAGGATCGTGGTGCCGGCGCGCAGGGTGGACAGGAAGGCGTCCTCCTCCGCGTACGCGTAGTCGGCGATCCGGTCGAAGTCGGCGGCCAGCTCCGGGTACGACGGGGACATGCAGTCGCGGGCCACGGGCAGCAGCTCGGGCAGCGCCCGCTCCTGCCAGCCGAGCAGCCGCACGGCGCGGATCGCCCGGCGCATGATGCGACGCAGCACGTAGCCGCGCCCCTCGTTGCTCGGGGTGACTCCGTCGCCGATCAGCATCAGCGCGGTGCGCACGTGGTCGGCGACCACCCGCAGCCGCACGTCGTCCGGGTGCGACTCGCTCGCGACATGACCCGAGTGGGCGCCGTAGCGCTTGCCGGTCAGCTCGGCGGCCCGGTCGAGGATCGGCCGGACCTCGTCGATCTCGTAGAGGTTGTCGACGCCCTGGAGGATGGAGGCCATCCGCTCCAGGCCCATGCCGGTGTCGATGTTCTTCGCCGGCAGGTCCCCGAGGATCGGGTAGTCCTCCTTGCCGGTGCCCGGGCCCCGCTCGAACTGCATGAAGACGAGGTTCCAGAACTCCATGTAGCGGTCCTCGTCGACCGCCGGACCGCCCTCGCGGCCGTACTCCGGGCCACGGTCGTAGAACAGCTCCGAGCACGGGCCGCACGGGCCGGGGATGCCCATCGACCAGAAGTTGTCCGCCTTGCCCCGGCGCACGATCCGCTCGGCGGGCACGCCGACCGACCGCCAGATCTCGAACGCCTCGTCGTCGTCCAGGTAGACCGTCGGCCAGATCCGCTCCGGGTCGAGGCCGAAGCCGCCCTGCTCCTGTGACTTCGTGGCCAGGTCCCAGGCGAGCGGGATCGCCCCGTCCTTGAAGTAGTCACCGAAGGAGAAGTTGCCGTTCATCTGGAAGAACGTGCCGTGCCGGCTGGTCTTGCCGACCTCGTCGATGTCGGGCGTGCGGATGCACTTCTGCACACTCACCGCCCGCCGGTACGGCGCGCTCTGCTGCCCCAGGAAGTAGGGGACGAACTGCACCATGCCGGCGTTGACGAACAGCAGGTTCGGGTCGCTGATGGCGGGCAGCGGAGCGGACGGCACCACGGCGTGGCCGTTCGCCTCGAAGTGGGCGAGGTACCGCCGCTTGATCTCCGCCGTCTTCATCGCTGGTGTTCCTCCGGAAAGATCTCTCGGTCGCCGATACGCGGGTCTTCCCGCAGCTCGGCGAACTGGTCGTCGAACGCCTCGCCCTGGGCGAACGCCTCGTGGATCTCCTGCTCGCGCTCGGCCATCGCGACCCGGACGTCCTCCACGAAGCTACGCAGCGACTCCGCCAGGCCGCCAGCGGATTCGGTCACGCTGCTGGCGATGCCGGCCGGGGTGTACGCCTGCGCGGTGCGGGTCGCCTTGCGGACCACGACCACGCCGACGGCCAGCCCGATGCCGAGCCAGAACAAGCGCCTCATACTTCCAGCTCCTCCTGGTGGTGGCCGTCAGCGGTTGCCGCGCTTGGCGGCCCGCCGCTGCTGCTTGATGGTGTCGCGCACCTCGCGCTCGGTCTCGGCGTGCCGCCGGGCGGCGGCGGCCTTGCGGACGCCGTAGCCGAAGGCCGCCACCTTGACCAACGGGTTGGCCGCGGCGGCGGAGACGACGGTCGCCAGGTTGGCGACGTTGGCGGTGACGTTCTGCGCGTGGCTGGTCATGGTGTCGACCTTGGCGAGTTGCAGATTCACCCCGTCCAGGGAGGTCTGCACCTGCTCCAGGGCGGTGTTCACGTTCTTCACCGTGGTGTTCACGTCGCCCAGCAGCGGCGCGGTCCGGTCGTTGAGGTCGTTGATCATCCGGGTGGTGGCGTCCACGGTGTGCCGCAGCCGCAGGATGGGCAGCGTCAGGATCAACACCAGCATCGCGAACGCGATCGCCGCGATCAGTGCCGCGACCTCTCCAAAGTCCACGCCTGTCCTCCTCAAGCAGGGTTCCGGGGACGGGACGTCCCCGGAACGCGCGACCGTCTTGCCCACACCGCCGCTCGGCGACCGCACGGGTCAGCGGGAGCTGGCGGATCCGCCAGCCCCAGACCCTACCGTCCGTGATGGAAACCGGCTCAGGACGGTGAGGGTGTCGGTTCGCCGAGCGGATCCTCGCTGAGCGTCGGGAACGGGTCCTCACCGGTGAGCGACGGATCGGTGCTCGGCTGCGGCCGGGTCCGGTCGTCGTCGATCGCGTTGCGGACCTTCACCGACACCAACGATCCGGTGCACTGCTGCGCAGCGGTCGAGGGGTCGGGCGACGGCACGAGGGCCGGCTCCCCGTCCACCGGCGGCGGCACGCAGGCCGGCTCGCGTACCCAGAGGTCGAGGGTCAGCTCGTCCCGGCGCCAGCAGGTGTAGCGGCCCTTCGACTGCTGCTCGGGGCAGCGGGTCACCTGCCACGGCCGCCAGCCGTCCTCGGTCAGCGCCCGCTCGTAGACCTGCGCGGTCTCCTCCGGGGACCGCTCGGAGGTGACGGTGCGTTCGCGCAGCCGGCAGTCGAGCAGGCACCAGCGGCTTCCGCTGACGTCGTCCACCGTCTTCACCGCCGCCCAGCCCGGCACGTCGAGCTCGTCGAGCGTGTCGAAGACCGGGTCCCGGCTGAGGGTGCGGATGCCGAAGAAGACCGGGATCGCGCCGAGGAGCACCACGCTGACCAGCGCCAGGACGCCCATCCGTAGCCGTCGCCGCTCGCGCATCTGTCGCCGCAGCTCCGACCGCGCGCCGCGCAGCCCGCCGGTGGCGGGCGCGTCGTCGTCGGGCGACTCCGGCTCCGCGGCCCGGCGCAGCGCCGGACCGTCCGCGGGGCCCGGTCGGGTGGCGGCCGGATCGGCCGACGGTACGACGGCGGCGGCCCGGGCCACCGCCGGCTCACCGGCGGGACCCGGCGGCGGCACCGGCGGTACCGGCGACGGTTCCGGTCGACCCGGCTCGCGGTGCGGCGGAAGGGCGCGCCCGGCGGCGCGGTCGTCCGGTCCGGGGCGGGGCGCCGGGGTCGCCGCCCTGGCCACGCCGGCCGTGCCTGGGCGGGCGCCCGCGCCGGAGGTCGGCTCCGAGCGGTCCCGCCCGGGGCCGGGCGGCCGGGCGGGACCGGCCGGGGTGCCGGGGCGGGCGCGGTCGGTCGCCGCCGGCCGGTCCGGGCCGGGTGGCGCGGCGCCGAGCCTGCGCGGACCCGCCGGCGCGTCCGGCCGGTCCGCACCTCGGGGCGTCGCGGTGGCCGGCGTTCCGCCGGCGTCCGGGGCTCCGTCCGGCGGAACGGCGGCGCCGGTCCCGGCCGGCGGCACGGCTCCGGCCGGCGGCACGGCTCCGGCTGGCGGCACGGCTCCGGCTGGCGGCACGGCTCCGCGCACGGCTCCGGCCGGCGGCACGGCTCCGCGCACGGCCCCGGCCGGCGGCACGGCTCCGTGGGCGGTCCCGGCCGGCGGCACGGCCCGGCCGGGCGGGGCGTCGGGACGGGCGGGCGGGGCGTCGGGACGGGCGGCGCCCCGAGCCGGTCGGCCCTGGGTCGCGTCCGGACGGGCCCGCCCGGCGGGACGCGGCTCGCCCCCGTCCGGCCCGGCGTGCGCAGGCGGCGGTCCGGCCGGTGCCGGTCGCGCAGCGCCCCGGGCGGGCGGCGGACCAGCGTGGGCGACGCCGGTCGGGCCTGGCACGGCGGTGGGCGTGCCGTCGGTCGGGCGGGACGGTTCGCCGCCCGCCCGGGCCCGGCCGGTCACCTGTCCGGTGTCGTCGCCCGGGTGCGGCGGCGGGGTGCCGGGCCGCGCGCGGCCCGCGGGAGGGCGGCCCGTCCCGGCGCCGCGCTGCTCCGCCCCGGGCGCCGGTGGCGGGCCCCCGGGTGCGGGCGGCGCCGCTGCCGTTCGGTTGACGGTCGGCAGCGCGGGATCGGTGTGGTGCGTCCGTCCGGCCTGCCGGAGCCAGTCGGCCGGGCGTTCCGGTCGACCGCCCCGGGACTCCGCCGGGCCCGGCTGCCGCCGGTCCGGCGCCCCGTCGCCGGGCGCCACGCGGCGCCCCGCTGCGGGGTCCTGCCCCTCGACGGGCGCCGTTCGGCGCCCCCGGGCCGGTCCGGTCTCTGCGTCGGGGCGACGGGCGGGCGCGGGAACGCCCGCCGCGGCACGCCGGCCCCGGGCGGACGGGTCGGCGTCCTCGGCCGCCGGCCGACCCCGGCCCGGCGCCTCGGTCTCGTCGGACGCGGCCCGCCGGCCGCGGGGGGCGGGGCCGGGATGCGCGGGCGCCGGCCCGGCATCCGGCGCGGAGAACGCGCCGGGCACCGCCGGGGCGTTGCCGGAGCGGGGCACGGACGGCTCGTCCGGTTCGGCGGCACGGCGGCGGCCGGCCCCCGCGCCGGGGCGTCGACCGTCGACGGCCTCTCCGGCCGACGCGCCGGCCGGGCCGGTTGTCGGGGCGGCCGACGCCGCACGTCCGCGGCCGCCGGTGGGGGCTGCCGAGGGCGCGAGCCCGGGACCACCGGCCTGGGCCGGCCCGGCCGGGTCGATCGGGCCGCGTCGCAGCCGGCCGGACCGGGGGTCACGTTCGTCGGACGGGCCGGCGGGCGGCTCGCCGACGGGCGGCTGGGCGACGCCAGCCGGCGGGACGCCGACCCGGGCGGCGCCGACGGGCCCACCCGGCCGGCCGGACGCGCCCGGGGTCGGCGCGACAGCTCGACCCGGCCGCCGACCCGGCGGTTCCATCGGTGCTGCCGCGTGCGGTGCTCCCGCGTCGCCCATCGACGGGCCGGCGGGCTGTCCGGAGCGCGGGCTCGCCGGCGGACCGGAGTGCGGGCGGACCAGCGGGCCGGCGGAGGGCCCGGACGGCGGGGCCGCCGGCGGACCCGGTTGCGGGCGGACCGGCGGGCCGGCGGGCGGCCGGCCGGCCGGCGACGCGGCAGCGGCCGGCGGACCGGCCGGCGGGCGCGGACCGGCCGACGCGCTGCCCTGAGGACCGGCCGGTGGGCCGGATACGGGTTGGGGGCGTCGGTCGGTCCCGTCCGGGCCGGGCTGCGGTCGGCCCGCCGGGGCCCGGCGTCCGGGCTGTGGCGCGGGGGCGACACCGGGCGCGGAAGCGACACCGGGCGCGGGAGCCGCCGGGCCGGCCGGTCGGGACCCGGGCCAGGGCCCGTCCGTCGGGCCGGCCGGTCGGGGCTCCGCCGCGCCGGGCCAGGGCCCGTCCGCCGGGCGAGCACGCGGAGGCTCCGCGGCACCGCGTCGCACCGGGGGCGCGGCGGCCGGACCGGAGGCGCGGTGGGGCGGCCCGGCCGGCCCCGGCGGCGTCGGGGCGCCCGGGGGCGGCGGGGGCTCCGCCCCGCCCGGCCCCAGTTCCGTCCGCTGCTGCTTGGCCGAGCGCAGGTCGTCGATCCAGCCGAACTCCTCGCCGCTGATCGGCTCCTCGGGCTCGGCCTCGGCCTTGCCCCGCCCCCAGCGGCGACCCTTGGCGCGGGAGTCGCGCCGCTCGTCCGGGCCGTCCTCCGGTCGCTCCGAACCACGCGATCTCACTGCTGCTGCTCCTCCTCGGCGGCGTCACTGCCGCCCTCTCTGGCCGCGCCGGCGCCGACCGTGTCCGCCGGCCGGCGGCCGTCGCCCGCCGGCCCACCCGTCACCGTGACCGGCGTCTCCGCCGGGGTGACCGGGGCCGGCAGCCCCCGGACGATGCGGCGCAGCAGCGGCAGCCGGGTGGCCACGGCCCGCTCCGCGCCGTGCTGGCTGGGCCGGTAGTAGTCGGTGCCGACGAGGTCGTCGGGAGCGTACTGCTGGGTGACCACGCCGCGCTGGTCCTTGTGGGGGGTGCGGTAGCCGGTGCCGTGCCCGAGGCCCTTGGCGCCCGAATAGTGCGCGTCACGCAGCCCGCGCGGCACCGGCCCGCCCCGGCCGGCCCGCACGTCGGTGATGGCCGCGCCGATCGCGGCGGTGGCCGAGTTGGACTTCGGGGCGGTGGCCAGGTGGATCACGGCCTGGGCGAGGTTGAGCTGCGCCTCGGGCAGCCCCACGAACTCCACCGCGTGGGCGGCGGCGGTGGCCACGCTCAGCGCCGTCGGGTCGGCCATGCCGACGTCCTCGCTGGCGAAGATGACCAGGCGGCGGGCGATGAAGCGGGCGTCCTCGCCGGCGACCAGCATCCGGGCCAGCCAGTGCAGCGCCGCGTCCACGTCCGAGCCGCGCATGCTCTTGATGAAGGCGCTCGTCACGTCGTAGTGGGCGTCGCCGGCGCGGTCGTAGCGCACGGCCGCCACGTCCACCGCCTGCTCGGCGGTGGCAAGGTCGATCCGTTCGGCGCCGAGGGCCGTGGCGGAGGCCGCCGCCGCCTCCAGCGCGGTGAGCGCCTTGCGTACGTCGCCGGCCGCGAGGCGGACCAGGTGGTCCTCTGCCTCGGTCTCCAGCTTCAGCGCGCCACCGAGGCCGCGCTCGTCGGTCACCGCGCGGCGCAGCAGGTCACGCACCGCCGCGTCGTCGAGCGGCTGGAGGGTGAGCAGCACGCACCGCGACAGCAGCGGTGAGATCACCGAGAAGTACGGGTTCTCGGTGGTCGCCGCGAGCAGCGTGACGGTGCGGTCCTCGACGGCGGCGAGCAGCGAATCCTGCTGGGTCTTGCTGAACCGGTGCACCTCGTCGATGAAGAGCACGGTCTGGGGGCCGCCCGAGCGGCGCTGCCGGCGGGCCGTCTCGATCACCGCGCGCACGTCCTTGACCCCGGCGGTGAGCGCCGACATCGCGACGAAGCGGCGGTCGGTGGCCCGGGCGACCAGGTGCGCGATGGTCGTCTTGCCGCTGCCCGGCGGCCCCCACAGGATGACCGACATCGGCGCGCTGGCGGAGACGAGCTGGCGCAGCGGGGCACCCGGCGCGAGCAGGTGGTCCTGCCCGACCAGCTCGTCGATGCTGCGCGGACGCATCCGGACCGGCAGGGGCGAATCCTCCCCCACCGCCGTGAAGCTGTCCACACCGACGGAACCCGCGGGCGCGGGGGGCGCTCCGGCGGGCTCACCGAGGGAGAAGAGGGCGTCGGACTCCATCACGAGAACAGTACCGGTCCCGTCCCACGGCTCCGGAAGCGCGCCGCGGGACGGGACCGACGATGATCGTTCGCGGTCAGCCCCGGCCCGGACGCCGACCCCGGTACCAGCGACCGCCGCCCCCACCGCGCGGGCCGCTGCCGACGCCGGCCAGGTAGAGCGAGAGCAGCAGCAGGCCCAGCATCAGCAGGGTGGTCGGGTTCAGCAGGTCCGGTGCACCGAGGCGGGTGTCGAAGAGGTCGAGCAGCAGGGCGAAACCGAAAACGATGGCCGCGAGAATGGCGAGCATGTCGTTCCTCCGGTGGGGGTTCCCAGTAGGTCGGCGCGGGATGTACCCGATCGGTCCGCTCGCCAATCTCCACCGTGGAGCCCTCCGCTCCGGAGGCCGCCCGCTTTGACCGGTACGCCGAAAATGGCGACCCGGACGGGCCGCGCGCGCCGCCGACGCCCGGTGACGGCCCGCCGAGGGCGCGGAGGCGGCCGGCGTGTCACCTCACGGTCGCGCCGATCTCGGCAGGGTGAGCACCTCGGCCCCGTCGTCGGTGATGGCGATCGTGTGCTCGCTGTGCGCCGTCCGGCAGCCGGTCGCGCTGCGGAGCGTCCAGCCGTCGGCATCGGTCACCAGCTTTGCGGTGTCCGCCATGACCCAGGGCTCCAGTGCCAGCAGCAGCCCGGGACGCAGCCGGTAGCCACGACCGGGCCGCCCCGTGTTCGACACGTGCGGGTCCTGGTGCATCGTCGAGCCGACGCCGTGACCGCCGAACTCGGTGTTGATCGGGTATCCCGCCTCGCTGAGGACCGAGCCGATGGCGTGGGAGACGTCGCCGACGCGGGCTCCGGGGCCGGCCGCGGCTATCCCCGCGCTCAACGCGCGCTCGGTCGCGTCGATCAGCGCGAGGCTCTCCGGGGGCCTCGCGTCGCCCACGACGAAGCTGATGGCGGAGTCGGCGACGACCCCGTCCGTGGAGACGGCGAGGTCGAGCGTCAGCAGGTCGCCGTCGGCGAGCGGGTAGTCGTGCGGCAGTCCGTGGAGCACGGCGTCGTTGACCGACGTGCAGATGTAGTGGCCGAACGGCCCGCGCCCGAAGGACGGCTCGTAGTCGACGTAGCAGGACTGCGCCCCGGCCTCGGTGATCATGGCCTGCGCCCACCGGTCGATGTCCAGCAGGTTCGTGCCGACCGTGCTGCGGCTCTTCAGCGTCTGCAGGACGTCGGCGACCAGGGCGCCGGCGTCCCTCGCGCGCAGCAGTTGGGCGGGGGTCAGGATCTCGATCATGCAGCGCCTTCCGCGGGGCCGATAATTATCCCGGCCATATTATCCCGGTACTAGAATCGGGCCATGGTCAGGTTGCCGCTCACTCCCGCGGAGGTCGAGCGCGGTCAACGCCTCGGCGCCCTCCTGCGACGCGCCAGGGGGGAGCGTTCGATGCTCGTCACCGCGCTGGCCGCAGGCGTCTCCCCGGAGACCCTTCGGAAGATCGAGTCCGGTCGGGTGGCCACCCCCGCCTTCCCGACCATCGCCGCGGTCGCCGACGTCCTCGGCCTCTCCCTCGACGCGGTGTGGTCGGAGATCAACCGGTCGGACGGCGGGGCCGAACTCGGGGCGTCGGATCGCCACCCGGCCGAGCGGCTGGCCTCGTAGGTCCCATCCCGCGACCCCTCGCCGGTCGCCGACGACGCAGGGCGGGCGTCGCACGCCGGGCCCCGACTCGCCAGGTGGGCGCGCACCGGGACTCCGCTTCCCCGCCGGCGCGAGCCGAGGACGTGCCCGCCGGAGGCCGCCGACGCCCCGCCCCCCGGGCCGGTGCATCTAGGCTGACAACATGATCGTCGCCGACCAGGTCCTGGAGGGGCGGGACGCCATCCTGACTGCCGCCGGCCACCACCCGTACGCCCGGCACTCGCTCCGGCGCGGCGAGCGACCGCGCGGCTGGCGGCGCGACGACGCGGTGGGCTGGCTGCTCCCTGCGGAGCACGGCCCGGCCGGCGGCGCGATCGGCGCTCCCGGGCCGGCGGTCGACGTCTTCGCCGGTCTCCTGGCGGAGGGCGTGCTGCTCCCCGGCCAGTGGCTGCACCTGCCGCGGCTCGACCCGGCGGCGCTGACCGGCCGGTTGGCCGTGGCGCGGCACGACGAGTGGGACTTCCTCTGGGCCACGACCGCCCCGCCGCGCCAGCCCGAGGAGGATCGGGTGGTCCGGCTCACCGAGGCCGACCATCCGGCGCTGGCCGAGCTGATCGACGAGTCCTTCCCGACCACCACCTCCCGGCCGGGCGACCCCCGGGTCGTCGACTGGTACGGCATCCGCGACGGCGACCGGATCGTCGCCTGCGGCGCGGACCGCAGCCGGGGCGACGTCGGCTTCCTCGCCGGACTGACCGTCGCTGCCGGACTGCGCGGCCGAGGGCTGGGCGCGGCGCTGACCGCCGGGATGACCCGGGCGCTGTTCGCCCGGCACGACACCGTGGCGCTCGGCGTCTACACCGTCAACGTCGGCGCGATCCGGCTCTACCGGCGGCTCGGCTTCACCAACGCGCTGGCCCGCAGCTCGGTGCACCTGGCCTGAGCGCGCCGGCGGCCCTCTCCGGGGCCGACGGCACGCCGGACGTTCAGCCGCCCTGCGCCGGCGCGTCCACCGCCGACCGTCCACCCGCCGGCTCGACGGGCCCGGTCCCCGATGTCTCCGGAGCGGGGAGCGGGCCGGCGGCCTCCGGCCCCGGGAGCGGGCCGGCGACGGGGCCCGCCTCCGACGCGGACACGAGGTCGGGGCCGTCCGGCGTGCCGCGGCCGGCGCGCCAGGCGGGCAGGTAGAGCGGGGCCGCGACGGCCAGCACGACCGCGCCGAGCAGCATGGCGGCGCTGACGCTGACGGCGTCGGCGAGCGCGGTGAGCACGACGGCGCCGACGGCGAACCCGGGCTGGCCCATCATCGAGTTGAGCGAGATCACGCTGGTCCGGTAAGGGCCGTCGACCTGCCGGTGCAGCAGCCCCGTGTGCAACGGGTTGGACGCCCCGTGCACGGCGTAGCAGGCGAGGTAGGCGACCAGCACCCCGGTCGGGCCGGCGAGCAGGCCCATCCCGACCACCGTCGCACCCTGCAGGATCCGCAGCAGGGCGGCGCTCGGCGCGGCGCCCAGCCGGCGCAGCAGCAGCGGGGTGAGCGCGGCGCCGGCCGCCCCGGCCAGCCAGGCCGCCGAACTGGCCGGTCCCAGCAGGGCCGCCGCCCGGTCCGGGTCGCCCACCACCTCGGCGAGCCGGACGGGAAGCAGCGACTCGAAGGTGACCATGCCGAAACCCCAGAACAACTCGACGCAGACCAGGGCGAGCAGCACCCGGGAGCGGCGGAGCAGCCCGACCGCCTGCCCGACCATCCGCGGCGCCTCGGCCACCGACGCCCGCAGCGCCCCGGCGCCCTTCGCGGGGCGGGCCTCCACCAGCAGCACCAGCAGTGCGACCAGGGCCGCCGCCTGCGACACGAACGCGACCAGCACCGGCAGGGTGAGGGCGCTGACCGGCCCGATCGGGCCGAGCGCGACGAGACCGCCGCCGAGCAGCGCGCCGGCGCTGATGGTGACGCCGATGACGGTGCCGGCGTAGCCGAGGCCCGGCTCGTAGTCGGCCTCCGGGTCGGCGGCGAGGGTGGCGTCGACGTACCAGGACTCCAGGGGGCCGCTGTCCAAGGCCCGGAAGACACCCTGCAACGCCCAGATCAGGAAGAACAGCGCGAACGAGTCGGCGACGGCGAACAGCGCCAGCGAGACGAGGTTGACCAGCCAGGCCGCGATCAGGACCGGGCGGCGCCCGAGGGCGTCGGCGAACCCGCCGGTGGGCAGTTCCAGCGCCAGCACGACCAGCCCTTGGGCGACGGAGACCAGGCCGATCTGGGACAGCGTCAACCCCCGCTCCTGCATGAGCAGGATCATCACGGGGACCATCAGGCCGGTGGGCAGCCAGCGCAGGCCGTGCAGCACGAGGAAGCGGCGCCGCACCTGGCGTACGGACAGCGCGCTCACCGCTTCCCCTCCGACCGGGGAAAGGCGGCGTGGAAGACGTGCACCGACCGGGCGTCAGGCTCGTCGGGCGGCGTCTCGTCCCGGTAGCGCATCAGCAGCGCCCACAGCTCGTCGTTCAGCGCCCGGAGCCGGTCCGGACCCAGCTCCAGCACCAGGTCTCCCATGCCGGCGGCGTCCCGCCACTGCGGGGACTGGTGCGGCGCGTCGGCCATCCAGCGCTCGGCCAACTCGGCCATCAGCCGCACCTGGTCGCCCTGGATCCACTCGACCGCCGCCCGGGCGTCCGGGTCGTCGTCGAAGTCGGTCGGCTCGAAGTTGCTGATGTCGTGCGCCGCCCGCCACCACCGCTGCCGGCCGGCGCCGCGGTCGAGATCCTCGGTCACCAGCCCCACCTCGGCGAGCTGCCGCAGGTGGTAGCTGGTCGCCCCGGAGTTGGTGTCCAGCTTCTCGGCCAGCATGGTCGCGGTCGCCGGGCCGTCCAGGCGAAGCGTGCCGAGCAGCCGCATCCGCAGCGGATGGGCCAGGACGCGGACCTGCCGGTGGTCGAGGTGGACGGCGCGCGGCGCGTCCGGGGACGGCGATGCGTTCTCCATGTACGCACGATATCTGTGCACACTTTCTATGCACAATAGTTGTGCATAGAAAGTGTGCGTCGATCGTCGTGAGTTGCCCGTGCTCGCGCACGTCGGGTGGGAGGCGAGCAGGCCTCAGGGGGCGAGAAGCTCGCGGATGCCGCGCAGTCGGGTCGGCAGCAGGGCGGCGGCACGGGACGAGTCCAGGCGTACCTCGGTGGGGCGGACCAGCCCCGTGGAGGCGCTGGTGGTGGTCTTCAGCCCGCCCGGATCGAGGCCGAAGCGGGCCGCGACCAGCCGCCCCATCTCGGCCCGGCTCACCGGGTCCGGACCGGCGACGTTCAGCGGTCCGGCGTACCGGCTGTCGACCAGGTCGAGGACGGCGGCGGCGAGGTCGGTGACGTCGACCGGGCAGCGGATCTCGTCGGTGAACAGGGCGGCCCGCCCGCCGAGGGCGTCGAGGCAGAGCCGGATCTGCTTGCTCCGCTCGTCGCCCACGATCAGCGAGGTACGCACCAGCACGGCGCCCGGGTCGATCGCCCGCACGGCGGTCTCGGCGGCCGCCTTCGCCGCCCCGTACGGAAAGATTGGGCTCGGCGGCTCGTCGTCGGCGTACGGCTCGGGGCGGCCTGCGTGCAGCGCGTCGCTGGACAGGTGCACCAGCCGCGACCCCGCCTCGGCGGTCGCGTACGCCACGTGGGCCGCGCCGTCGGCGGTCACTGTCCACTCCGCGTACCGGTAGGGGGTGCTGACCACGGCGTCGGGTCGCACCCGCGCAACCAGGTCGCGCACCGCGGCGCGGTCCGTCACGTCCAGGCGGTGCGCCTCGACGCCCGGCACGTCGACGCCGCCGGAGTGGTACGTCCCGACCACCCGCTCCCCCGCCGCGACCGCCTGCCGGCACACCTCGCCGCCGAGGTGGCCGCTGGCCCCCACCACGAGCAGCGTCATGCCGCCCCCTCTCCTCGCGTCGACGCCCCGGGACCCTGACCGCTCGGCGCCTCCGAGCCCCGACCTCGTCGCCTCCGGGACCCGGCACCGGGTCCCGGGAGACCCGCGTCAGGTCGCCAAGCGAATCATGACGCGGACCTCCCGGCCTGTCGGGGAACTCGGCCCGGACCGGTCAGGTCGGGTCGGCGACCGGGGCCGCCGGGCCGGCCGTGCCGGTGTGCGGGGCGGCCTGCGGCTTGGGCTTGGCGTCGATGCCGGCCTCGGTGCGCTGCTGGGCCGTGATCGGCGTCGGCGCGCCGGTCAGCGGGTCGAAGCCACCCCGGGTCTTCGGGAAGGCGATGACCTCGCGGATCGAGTCCGCGCCGGCGAGCAGCATGCAGACCCGGTCCCAGCCGAAGGCGATGCCGCCGTGCGGCGGGGCGCCGTACTTGAACGCCTCCAGCAGGAAGCCGAACTTGTCCTGCGCCTCCTCGGGCGTGATGCCGAGCAGGTCGAAGACCCGCTGCTGCACGTCGCCCCGGTGGATACGGATGGAGCCGCCGCCGATCTCGTTGCCGTTGCAGACGATGTCGTACGCGTAGGCCAGCGCGCGGTCCGGCGCCTCCTCGAACCGGTCGACCCACTCGGCGTTGGGCGAGGTGAACGGGTGGTGCACGGCCGTCCAGCCACCCTCGTCCGTGCGCTCGAACATCGGCGCGTCGACCACCCAGCAGAACGCCCAGGCGCTCTCGTCGACCAGCCCGGCCCGCTTGGCGATCTCGATCCGGGCCGCGCCGAGCAGCTCCTGCGCCTCCCGGGTGTTGGCGCTGGCGGCGAAGAAGACCGCGTCGCCCGGCTTGGCGCCGACCGCGTCGGCGAGCCCGCCCAGGTGCTCGGCGGAGAGGTTCTTCGCCACCGGCCCGCGCGCCTCGCCGGTCTCGGCGTCGAGCACCACGTACGCCAGGCCGCGCGCGCCGCGCGCCTTGGCCCAGTCCTGCCAGCCGTCCAGCTCCTTGCGGCTCTGCGATGCGCCGCCCGGCATGACGACCGCGCCGACGTAGCCACCCGCGTCGATCGCGCCGGCGAAGACCCGGAACTCGGTGCCGCGCAGGTACTCGGTCAGCTCGGTCAGCTCGACGCCGTAGCGCAGGTCGGGCTTGTCGGAGCCGTAGCGGGCCATCGCGTCGTGCCAGGTGATGCGCGGGATCGGCCGGGAGATCTCGTGGCCGGCCAGGTCCTTCCAGAGCGCCGAGACGATCGCCTCGCCGAGGTCGATCACGTCGTCCTCGGTGACGAAGGACATCTCGATGTCGAGCTGGGTGAACTCCGGCTGCCGGTCGGCGCGGAAGTCCTCGTCGCGGTAGCAGCGGGCGATCTGGTAGTACCGCTCCATGCCGCCGACCATCAGCAGCTGCTTGAACAGCTGCGGCGACTGCGGCAGCGCGTACCAGCTGCCCGGCTGGAGGCGTACCGGCACCAGGAAGTCGCGGGCGCCCTCCGGGGTGGACCGCGTCAGCGTCGGCGTCTCGATCTCCAGGAAGTCCCGCTCGTGCAGCACCGTCCGGGCGAGCTGGTTGGCCCGCGAACGCAGCCGCATCGCCTTCGCCGGGCCGCTGCGGCGCAGGTCGAGGTAGCGGTAGCGCAGCCGGATGTCGTCGCCGGCCTCGACCTGGTCGTCCACCGGCAGGGGCAGCGGCGCGGCCTCGGAGAGCACCTCCAGCTCGGCGGCGGTCACCTCGATCTCGCCGGTCGGCAGCTCCGGGTTCTCGTTGCCCTCGGGGCGGCGGGTCACCTCGCCGGTCACCCGGACGCAGAACTCGTTGCGCAGCGCGTGCGCGTCCTCCTCGCGGAACACCACCTGGACCACGCCGGAGCCGTCGCGCAGGTCGACGAAGATCACGCCGCCGTGGTCGCGCCGGCGGGCCACCCAGCCGGCGAGCGTCACCGTGGTGCCGGCGTCCGTCGCGCGCAGGCTGCCGGCGTCATGGGTACGGATCACGACTTGCGTCTCCTCATCTGCGGTACACCGTTACCCCTGGCATTCTGTCAGCCTCCCCGGGCGCGGGTCCGCGCCACCCGTCGACGCGTCCGTGCTGCGCGCCGCGTCGGCGGGCGGCTCGACGACGGCCTCGCCGTGACCGGAGCCTCAGTCCTCCGGGATGTCCCAGGCGGTCGCCTTGATGACCACCGCCCGGTCGTTGCTGATCGACACGACCTCGACCAGCACCATCCGCCACTCGTCGCGACGCTCCCGGGCCTTGCCGTAATTGGTTCGGATGCAGAGCCAGCCGCCCTTGCGCAGCGGCACCTCCGCGTTCTCCGCGATGGGCGCGGCGCGGATGGCGTCCGCGCACTCCTGCGGTCTCATGCCGGCGCGCGCCGCCTCGCTGCCGTCCACCCCGGTGCTCAACTGCACGTAGGGCGCTCCCGCCTGGCAGCCCGGGCTGAGCGTGAACTCCGCGCCGTTGGAGCCGACGTTGGCGCGCGGCTCGTCGAGATCCACGCGCATCTCGGTGAAGCACTCCGCCGGTTTGAGGGTGAGGCTCTGCCCCTCGTAGTTCGGCCGGTAGACGGTCCGCTCGTTGAGCTCGGGAGGCTCCCCGGGCGGGCGTGGCGCACCCCCCGGTGTGCCCTCGCCGTCGGGCGTGGCCGTCGGGCCGGCCGGCTCCGGCGCCGACGACGCGCCGCCGTCGGGCGTGGCGGCGGGCGCGCCGACCGGCGCCCGGGCCGACGCGATGTCCCGCGCCGTGTTGGCCTGGTCGAGCGCCCGCCAGGAGACGACGGCGGACCCGAGGGCGGCCAGCAGGGCCAGCGACGCGATACCGATCACCAGCGCGCCGAACCGGTTGGCCCCCAGGCCGCCCCGGCGCGCTCCGGGCGGCGCCGCCGGCTGCGGAATCGCGGCGCCACCCGTCGGCGGTGCGGGAGGCGTCGTTCCGTGCTGCCGCGCCGCGGCAGGGCTGGGCGGCTGGGGGGACGCACCCCGCTGATCGTCGGGCTGGTTCACGCCTATTACCTCCTGCAACGGCAGAGGTCAATTCGGGAAGGCCGGGTCCGCAGTTTCTTGACGCCCGGGCCGGCACGGTATCAGGAACTCGCCACTGCCGGACGGAGTATTCTTCGCCGACGCGGCGATGACGACGCCCGTCGAATTCCGCGTCGCACTTCATGGCCACCGTGGAAGGACGATGTGCCGGACATGACGAGTTCCAGCCAGGCACCTGCGCCGTCTCCCGACCGGGGATCGTCGGCGGGCCGCGGCACGCGGATGGCAGCGACCTTCACCGTGCTGGGGGTGCTGATCGCCGCGCTCGCGTTCGCCCGGGACGTCTTCGACTGGCGTGTCGGGCCCGAAGCCACGACGTCGTCGGCCCCGCCGACAGGCGTGGCGGTGGTGGACCCGACGGGGTCGACCGGGCCTGGGTCGGCCCGCCCGGCGGCCAGCCCGCCGCAGACGGTCCGATTGGACACGCTGCAGGTCGAGGCCGGTTCGGCCAACCTCACCAAACTGCCGCGGCAGCTGGCCGATCGTCCGGAATACGAGCGGGCGATCGTTGTCGGTTGTCCGACAAACGCTGGCGCGGACAAGCAGCGGGACGTGGCCTTCCGACTCCAGCGCCGTTTCCTCGACCTGAACGCGACCGTGCACCCGTACTTCGCATCGCCCGAGGACCGCGAGAGTGCGGTGATCGTCTATGCGCAGGTGGCAATCCACAAAACCGACGGCACCGTCTCGCGGTTGACCCGGGGTCAACAGTTCGAGGCGCGCATGTCCGACCCCCGCGAGCTTGTCGCGGACGTCGAGGGTGCCGACGAGTTGATCCTGCGGGTCCAGTGTGAGGCTCCCGGCGGGTCGGTCGTCTTCACCGGAGCGACGGTCACCCGGGGCTGACGGCGGGATCAGTCGGGCGGATCGGCGGGGAGCAGATGGTTCACCACGATCGTCCCGGCGGTGAGCGCCCGGGCCCGCTCCTCCGCGCCACGGTCGGCGCCGGTAAGCCGCCCGCCGTGCTGGCGCAGGTGCTCCTCCCAGGAGGGCACCTGGTAGACCTCGACGAAGCCGTGCTCCCGCTCCCCCGTGCGGAACAGCCCCCAGCGCATCGCCCCGGTACGCCGGCGCGACCGGCCCACCAGCCGCATCGCCGCCACGAACTCGGCCTGCCGCTCGGGCGGCACCGTGTAGGAGACGGTCACCAGCACCGGCCCGGTACGCGGGTCCGCGGGTAGCGTCAGGTGCGGCTCGGGCCACCACACCGCCGGGTCACGGTCGACGCCCCGGGTGTCGCGCAGCGGCCAGAACGGCACGGTCGCCGCGCCGGCCGTCATCAGCGCCGCCGCCACGGCGAGCGCGACGACGAGGCCGGCCACCTCGCCGAGGGCGCCCCAGGCCACCGCGCCGAGCGCCTGCCCGCCGGCGAAGACCATCTGGTAGACCGAGAGCCCGCGGGCGCGTACCCAGCCGGGCAGGAAGAGCTGCATCGCGGCGTTGACGCTGGACAGCACGGTCATCCACGCCATGCCGGCGGGCACCAGTGCCAGCGCGACCGGCACCGGCCCGGGAGACAGGGCGAGCACCCCGAGGACGGCGGCGTAGACCAGCCCGGCAAGCAGCAGGAGCCGACTGGTGGTGAGCGCCAGCCTGATCCGGGGTAGCACGAGGGCGCCGGCCACCGCGCCGACGCCGAGCGCGGCGAGCAGCATCCCGTACCCGCCGGCGCCCAGGTGCAGCCGGCGACTGGCGACCAGGGGCAGCAGGGCCCACAGGGCGCTGCCCGGCACCACGAACAGCGCCGCGCGCAGCAGGATCCGGCGGACCACCGGCGAGTGCCGCACGTACCGGCCACCGGCGCGCAACGCGGCGGTGAACCGCTCCGGCACGTCGTCGCCCTCGGGCCGTTCCGGCCGCCAGCGCAGCAGCGCCAGCGCGAAGACGGCGAACGACACCGCGTTGACGGCGAAGACGGTGGCGACGCCGGCCCGGGCCACCAGCACGCCCGCCACGGCCGGCCCGACCGAGCGGGCCAGGTTGACGCTGATCGAGCCGAGGGCCGAGGCCGAGACGAGCTGGGACCGGGGCACCAGCTCGGGGATGATCGCCTGCCACGCCGGCAGGGTCAGCGCCTGGCCGACGCCGAGGGCGAAGGTGAGGGTGAGCAGCAGCGCCGGCGGCATCCGGTCGGCGACGGTCAGCCCGGTCAGCAGTACGCCGACGGCGGCGAGAAAGCACTGCACGCCGATCAGCAGCCGGCGGCGGTCCAACGTGTCGGCCAGCGCGCCGGCGGGCAGGGCGAGCAGCAGCACGGGCAGCATGCTGGCCGTCTGTACCAGCGACACCAGCGTCGAGGCGTTGGCCTCGTCGACGAGCAGCCACTGCGCGCCGACCGTCTGCATCCAGGTACCCACGTTGCTGGCCAGCACAGCCAACCAGAGGCTACGGAAGGCAGCGAGCCGCAGTGGTGCCCAGGCGGAGGCTGGCGGGGTCGCGGGGTAGTTCACCGACCGGAACGTACCCCGGCCGGCCCGGCCTCACCCGGCGAACCGGGCAGGCACGCGGACGGGCCGCCGGGATCACCCGGCGGCCCGCTGACGCGCGTTCGGTCAGAAGATGCTGACGCCGTAGCGGCTCAGCGCCTCGGTGACCGGCTGGAAGTAGGTGGTGCCGCCCCAGCTGCAGTTGCCGCTGCCGCCGGAGGTCAGGCCCAGGGCGGTGGAGCCGCTGAACAGCGAGCCGCCGCTGTCGCCCGGCTCGGCGCAGACGTTGGTGCGGATCAGGCCGGAGACCGAGCCCTCGGCGTAGTTCACCGTGGCGTTGAGCGCGGTCACCGAGCCGCCGCGCAGGCCGGTGGTGCTGCCGGAGCGCTGCACCGACTGGCCGACGTACGCGTTGCCGGCGCCGGTGATGTCGCGGTAGCTGCCGTTGTAGAGGTAGACGTTGCCGGCCGCGTTGGCGGAGTTGCTGTGCCGCACGATGCCGTAGTCGTTGCCCGGGAAGCTGCTGCCGGCGCGGGTGCCCAGCAGGCTGGTCTGGCCGGAGTTGCTGTACCAGCTCGAGGAGATGTTGGTGCAGTGCCCGGCGGTCAGGAAGTAGTAGGTGCTGCCGCTGCGGACGTTGAAGCCGAGCGAGCAGCGACCGCCGCCACCGGCGTAGATGGCCTGGCCGCCGGAGATGCGGGTGCTCAGCACGCCGGCCTCGGCCTCGATGCGGATCGCGCCGTTCATCCGCGCGGCGGCGGCCTTCACGCGCTCCAGCTTGGCACCGGTGACGGTGCTGTCGACGGAGACGACGACCTGGTTGGTGGCCGGGTCGGTCCACCAGGCGGTGCCGGGGATCTTCGCGGAGCGGTCCAGCTCCGCGGTGGCGCGGGCCAGCTCACCGGCGCCGCGCTTGACGAACTTCGGGGTCGCGCCGGCGGCGCTGACCTGCCGAGCGGCGAGCGCGTCGGTCACGGTGACGACCATCTTGCCGCTGGCGTCGGCGTACGTGCCGGCGGAGCGGTCGCCGAGGCGCTCGGCAAGGCCGGCGGCGGCGTCCGGGGAGGCGAACGCGGGTGCTGCCTGGGCGGGCGCGCCGATCAGCGAGCCGGCAACCAGAGCTCCGGCCGCGGCGAGGGTGGCGGCACGACGGAGCGATGACCTCGTGGGTCGCATGCAACAACCTCCATGGAGGGGGCGACTGGCCCGCGTCGGGGGTGACGGGGCCGGGACCAACCCGGCCGATCTGGGGGAACCGGTCGAGCTCACTGAAGTATTCACATACTTAAGATCGTAGGCAAGACCGAGCTTTGTCCTTTTCGCCCGAGCTGCGGCCGTCACCTGCCCGAAACATTGTGGACACTGATCCGCGTCTATACGCTCTGTTCACCGCCCCGACACCGTCGGCACCCGCGATCCGGAGGCCACCATGAAGCCCTTCCGACGGCTGTTCGCCCCCCTCGCCGCAGTCACCGCCCTCGTCCTGCTGGCCGGCACCCCGGCCGCGGCCGACCCCGGGCCGCCCCCGAGTTCGATGGCCAGCCTCGGCGACTCGATCACCCGCGGCTTCAACGCCTGCGGCTGGTACACCGACTGCACCTCCCGGTCCTTCAGCACCGGCGGCGACTCCACGGTGAACAGCCACTACCTGCGCATCCGCGCGACCAACGCGGCCATCGCCGGCCGCAACCACAACGACGCCCGCAGCGGCGCCAAGTCCGCCGACATGTACGGCCAGGCCGGCACCGCCGTCAGCCAGGGCGTCGACTACGTCACCATGCTGATCGGCGCCAACGACGCCTGCACCGGCTCCGAGTCGACGATGACGTCGGTGTCCACCTTCCGGGCCAACATCGACTCCGCGCTCAACCGCCTGCGGGCGGGCCTGCCCAACGCCAAGGTCCTCGTGATCAGCATCCCGGACATCCACCGGCTCTGGTACGTCGGCAAGGACAGCGGCAGCGCCCGCAGCGCATGGTCGCTCTTCGGCATCTGCCAGTCGATGCTGGCCAACCCGACCTCCACGAACCAGGCCGACGTCGACCGCCGCAACCGGGTCCGGCAGCGCGTGATCGACTTCAACGGCCAGCTCGCCCAGGCCTGCGCGGCGTACGGGGCGAACTGCCTGTTCGACGACAACGCGGTCTTCGGCTACCCGTTCGCCCTCGGGCAGCTCTCCGGCTGGGACTACTTCCACCCGAACACCAGCGGCCAGCAGGTCCTGGCCAGCGTCTCGTACGCCGCCGGTTTCCGCTGGTGACCACGGCCGCGCGTGGGCGCGAACGGCGCCCACGCGCGGCCACCGCCCCACCGCGCCCGTAGAGAAGTGGGGGCATCACCGCCGGCGGAGAGCCGGTAGTAGCCGCCTGGTCCCGGCTGGGCGTCGACGGGTAGCCGTAGCCACGGAGACGCTCGACGTCACGTCGTAGCGTGCGTGGGCTGACGTTGAGGCGGGCGGCGGGTTCCTCGCCGGTGAACGCCCGACCCGTCTGCAGCGCTGCCAGCAGGGCGAGGACTCGTTGTGTGAGGCCGCCATCAGATCATTGTCGGAGGAATCGCGGACATATTCTGGCCACATCTGCTCGTACTGTCGGGCGCATGTCGCAGCGCACGATCGAGATCCGGGGCGCCCGGACCAACAATCTGAAGTCCCTCGACGTCGAAGTGCCACGCGGGCAGGTGGTGGTGTTCGTGGGAGTCTCCGGGTCAGGTAAGTCGACGTTGGTGTTCGACACGATCGCCGCTGAGGCCGGCTACCAGCTCAACGAGACCTTTCCACCATTTCTCCGCAACCGGCTACCGAAATGGGCGCGGCCCGAGGTCGAGCAGATCCACGGTCTCTCGCCGATGGTGGTGATCGACCAGCGACGCATCGGCGGAAATGCACGCTCCACGGTCGGCACGATCACCGATGCGTGGACCTACCTCAGGCTCCTGTTCTCCCGCGTGAGCGCGCCGCACGTTGGCGAGTCCAACCACTTCTCCTTCAACGATCCCGCCGGCATGTGCACCACGTGCTCTGGCCTCGGCGAAGTGGTCGTCAGCGCCATTGACCGCTTCCTCGACCTGGACAAGTCGCTGAAAGACGGCGCCATCCTGCTGCCCGGCTTCGGCATCGGCGGCTACTGGTACTCCCAGTACGCCGACATCGGCACATTCGACGCTGGCACCCCCTTGCGCGACTGGACCCAAGCCGAACGCGACGCGCTGCTGTTCGGCGGCGAACACGCCGCACGCCTCGGCACAAAACCCCCAAAGGGCTACGAAGGCATCGTCGAACGGTTCGAACGGATCTACCTGCAGACCTCCGACAACCTGTCCGACCGCAAGCAGGAAATCCTCGCCCAGTTCACCCGCTCAGCCGTGTGCCCGGACTGCTACGGTGATCGGCTCAACGAGGCCAGCCGCACCGCCACCGTGCTCGGCTTCACCATCGGCGAGATGGCGCGCATGGAGATCAACGAACTCGCCGAACTGGCGACGAGGGTGACCGAGGCGAACGTGGCGCCGGTCGTGGCCGCGCTTAGGGCAAGGCTGGACGCCATGGTCACCATCGGTCTGGGATACCTCCACCTCGGCCGCGCCACCACGACCCTGTCCGGCGGCGAGTCACAGCGCATCAAGACCGTCAGACACCTGGGTAGCAGTCTGGTCGAGATGCTCTACATCTTCGACGAACCCACCGTCGGCCTCCACCCGCACGATGTCGCCGCCATGACGAGGCTGCTTGAGCAGCTGCGGAACAAGGGCAACAGCGTCCTCGTCGTCGAGCACGACCCCGCCGTCATGGCCGTTGCCGACCAGATCATCGAGGTTGGGCCGGCCGCGGGCGACCAGGGCGGCAGGCTCGTCTTCCAGGGCAGCTTCGCCGAACTCCGCCGGGCCGGCACGCCAACCGCGACCGAACTCTCGCGGCGTCGGCCCATCAAGGACCAGCCACGAACACCACGCGGAAGCCTCACGGTCACCAACGCCACCCGCAACAACCTCAAGAACCTGACCGTGGACATCCCCACTGAGGTCATGACCGTGCTCACCGGCGTCGCCGGCTCGGGAAAGTCCAGCCTCGCCACGGAACTCGTCGCTCAACACGACGCCATCGTGATCGACCAGAAGCCGGTCACCACTAACCGTCGCTCAACCCCCACCACGTACACCGGCATCGCCACATCCATGCGGAAGCTGTTCGCACGCCACAACAACGTTCCGGCCAGCTTGTTCAGCGCCAACTCTGAGGGCGCCTGCCCCGACTGCGATGGCCTCGGCGTCATCCACACCGACCTCGCCTTCATGGAAGGACAGGAAACGGTCTGCGAAACCTGCCGGGGACGACGCTTCACTCCCTGCGTCCTGCGCTACACGGTCGATGGACTGTCCATCGCCGACGTCGACGAACTCACCATCACTGACGCCATCCACCGACTCCCCGATCCAGCAATCACGAAGGCACTGCGCCACCTCGATGACGTCGGCCTTGGTTACCTGAGACTCGGCCAGCCTCTGACAACCCTCTCCGGCGGCGAATGCCAACGCGTCAAGATTGCCAAGGAGCTCCGCGAAACCACGAATCCGACGCTCTACGTCCTCGACGAACCCACCACCGGGCTCCACCTCCGCGACATCGACACCCTGCTGCACGTTCTCGACAACCTCGTGGACCACGGCCACACCGTCGTGGTCATCGAGCACAATCTCCACGTCATCCGACAAGCCGACTGGCTCATCGACCTCGGACCGGGACCCGGCAAGCATGGCGGCCAGATTCTCTACCAAGGCCATGTCGCAGATATCACCAACACCGCCACCGCGCAAGCACTCAACGTCGCCACCCCGGCGTGAGTCGCATTCATCTCGGCTAGGCGACCCCGATCCGCCGCGACCGCCAGCCCTTCGTGCCCCTGAACGGCCCCGGTCCGCCGCGACCGCCGACGCTCCGCGCCACCGCGCGGCGCGCCCCGGCTGGGCGCTCAGTCGCTCCGGCGGCGGGCGCCCGGGCCGGGCCTCGGCACCACCTCGCGCGGGTCGGCCACCTCGTGCCCCCGCTCGCAGCTCAGCGCGACGCGCACCTCGGCGGCGCAGTCGCGGTGCACGACGGAAAGCGGCGAGCCCTCCGGGTCGGCGAGGTAGCGGTCGCCCCAGCCGAGGACGGCCACGAGCACCGGCCAGAGGTCGAGCCCCATGCCGGTCAGCCGGTACTCGTGGCGCACCCGGCTGCCCGGTTCCCGGTAGGGCTCGCGGCGCAGCACGCCACGCTCCACGAGCATCGCCAGCCGGTTGGTCAGCACCTGCCGGGGGATCCCGGTGCGCACCCGCATGTCGTCGAAGCGGCGGACACCGTTGAAGACCTCGCGCAGGACGACCAGGGTCCACCGCTCGCCGAGGACCTCCATCGCCCGCGCGATGGTGCAGTTCTCGACCGACCAGTCCAGTGCCGCGGGTCTCATGCGTTCCAGGCTAGGTCTGATTGACAGACTCAGCAATGCGCTGCCAGGCTGAGTCCATGACACAGACGCAGGACGCGGCGCGCAGCCGTACCTTCTCGTGGTCCGACCCGGGCATCAACGCCGCGCACCTCGGCCGGCGCGGCGGCCTGGAGCTGCTCCGCGCGATGATCGCCGGCGAGCTGGCGGCGCCGCCGATCATGCACCTGGTCGACATGTCGCGGATGGAGGCCGACGAGGGGTGGGTCGCCGTCGAGCTGGTGCCCCAGGAGTTCCACTACAACCCGCTCGGCACCGTGCACGGCGGCGTCATCTCCACCCTGCTCGACACGGCGGCGGCCTGCGCGGTGCACACCACGCTGCCGGCCGGGGTCGGCTACACGTCGCTGGACCTGAACGTGAAGTTCCTCCGCCCGGTCACCGTCTCCAGCGGCACCCTGCGCTGCGAGGGCACGGTGGTGCAGCGCGGTCGCCGCACCGCGCTGGCCGAGGCGAAGCTGCTCGACGCGCAGGCCCGCCTGGTCGCCCACGCCACGTCGACCTGCCTCCTCTTCCCCCTGGACCACCAGCCCACCTGACCCCACCCCGCCCGCCCCGCGCCCCGGCCTCACCCCCGCCCGCCCCGTCGATCTTGCACTTTCGGCCCGCGTTACGCGAAGTTCGCGGCCTTCGCCCGGGCAGAAAGTGCAAGATCGCGGAGGCGAGGGCGGGAGGGCGGGGCGGGGCGATGGGGTGGGGTGGGTGAGACGCTCCGGGCGCGGTCGTCGTCGAGAGAGCCAGCGGCGACCGCGCCCGGAGTCCCGGGGCACCCGGCCGCGCCCGGAGTCCCGGGGCACCCGACCGCGCCCGGAGTCCCGGGGCACCCGACCGCGCCCGGAGTCCCGGGGCACCCGACCGCGCCCGGAGTCCCGGGGCACCCGACCGCGCCCGGAGTCCCGGGGCACCCGACCGCGCCCGGAGTCCCGGGGCACCCGACCGCGCCCGGAGTCCCGGGGCACCCGACCGCGCCCGGAGTCCCGGGGCACCCGACCGCGCCCGGAGTCCCGGGGCACCCGACCGCGCCCGGAGTCCCGGGGCGCGGCCGGGCGGCGGTCAGCGGGCGGCGAGGCGGGCGGCGCGGGCCGCGCGCTTCTCCTCGAAGCGGGACGCGGCGCGCTCCAGGCCGTCGAGGTGGGCGGCGATCTGGTCGCGGGCGGCCTCGCCGTCGGCGTCCAGGCCGGTCACGTTGAACACGTCCCACTGGCGCAGCACCGGGACGACCACCTCGTCGCGATGCTGGCGCAGGTCGTAGATGCCGGCGAGGGCGATCGCCACCGACTTGCGGGCGAAGCCCTCGATGCCGTTGCCCGGCATCTGGAAGTCGGCCACCACGTCGGCGACCGCCCGCATCGCCTGGCTCGGCGCCAGCTCGAAGGCCGCCGCCAGCAGGTTGCGGTAGAAGACCATGTGCAGGTTCTCGTCGGCCGCGACGCGGGCGAGCAGCGCCTCGCACGCGGGGTCGCCGGTCACCCGGCCGGTGTTGCGGTGCGAGATCCGGGTGGCCAGCTCCTGGAACGAGACGTACGCCAGGGAGTGCAGCACCTCGTCGTCGTGCGCGTTGGCGTACCCGGCCGACATGTGCGTCATCCGCGCCCGTTCCAGGGCCACCGGGTCCACCGCCCGGGTGACGGTCAGGTAGTCGCGGATGGCGGTGCCGTGCCGCCCCTCCTCGGCGGTCCACCGGTGCACCCAGGTGCCCCACGCGCCGTCGCGGCCGAACAGGGTGGCGATCTCGTGGTGGTACGAGGGCAGGTTGTCCTCGGTCAGCAGGTTGACGATCAGCGCGGTGCGGGCCACCTCGGGGATCGTGGAGTCGGTCTCGGCCCACGCCTCGCCGCCCAGCGGCCCGTCGAAGGTGCGCCCCTCGCTCCACGGAACGTACTCGTGCGGGAACCACTCCTTGGCGACGGCCAGGTGCCGGTCGAGGTTCTTCTCGACGACGGGCTCGAGTTCGACGAGCAGGGCGGTCTGGCTGAGTGCGGTCACGACGATCTCCCTACGGTGGCGTAACTTACGCCACCGTAGGTCCGATCGTCCGTACGCGCCAGTAGCGTCTCAGCCGACCAGCGGCCTGAGGTCGGCCCGGGGCGGCGTCCACTCCCCCGCCGCCGCGGCCACCTGCTCGCCCGAGCGGATGTCCTTCACCTCGTCGGCGGCCCCCTCGACCCCCGGGAACCAGACGTACGGGATGCCCCGCCGCTCGGCGTAGCGGATCTGCTTGCCGAACTTCGCCGCGCTCGGCGACACCTCCGTCGGTACGCCCCGGGAGCGCAGCGCCTCGGCCACCCGGTTGCTCGCCGGCCGCTGCTCCTCGCTGGTCACCGCGACCAGGACGCACGTCGGCACGTCCCGCGACACCGACAGCGCCCCGGCGCCGAAGAGCAGCCCGAGCAGCCGGGTCACCCCGATCGAGATGCCCACCCCCGGGAAGCGGGCGGCGCCGGAGCTGGCCAGGTTGTCGTAACGGCCGCCGGAGCAGATCGAGCCGAACCGCTCGTAGCCGATCATCTGCGTCTCGTAGACCGTGCCGGTGTAGTAGTCCAGGCCCCGGGCGATGCGCAGGTCGGCCACGCACAGGCCCGGGGAGTGGGCGGCGGCGGTCTCCACCACCCGCACCAGCTCCTCGATCCCCTCGTCGAGCAGCGGGTCGGTCACGCCCAGCGCGCGCACTGCGTCGGCGAAGGACGCGTCCGGCGCGGAGATCTCCGCCAGCGCCAGGCACGCCTTGGCCTGCGCCTCGCTTGCCCCGGCGGTCTGCGCCAGCAGCTCGGCCACCCTCGCCGGGCCGATCTTGTCGAGCTTGTCCACCGCGCGCAGGGCCGCCTCGGGGTCGGTCAGGCCGATGCCCCGGTAGAAGCCCTCGCAGATCTTGCGGTTGTTGACCTGGATGCGCACCGGCGGGATCGGCAGCGAGCGCAGCGCGTCGCCGATGACCAGCGGCATCTCCGCCTCGTGGTGCGGGGCCAGGGTGTCCCGGTCGACGATGTCGATGTCGGCCTGGAGGAACTCGCGGTAGCGCCCCTCCTGCGGCCGCTCGCCCCGCCACACCTTCTGGATCTGGTAGCGGCGGAACGGGAACTGGAGCCTGCCGGCGTTCTCCAGCACGTAGCGGGCGAACGGCACGGTCAGGTCGAAGTGCAGACCGAGCGCGTCGTCGCCGGCCGGCCCGTCGGCGTCGGCCTGCAGGCGCCGGATCAGGTAGACCTCCTTGGAGGTCTCGCCCTTGCGCAGCAACTGGTCCAGCGGCTCCACCGCGCGGGTCTCCAGCGGGGCGAAGCCGTACAGCTCGAAGGTGTCGCGGATCCGGTCGAGGACGTACTGCTCGATCATCCGCTGGGCGGGCGTCCACTCCGGGAAGCCGGAGATGGGCGTGGGCTTGCTCATGATGCTCCGTTCGCAGACCCGCGCGGCACCGCGCGGGCGAAGGCTGGTGCGGCCGGCGACGGCCGCGGGGCAGGCTCGGCGCGGCCGGTCACCGGCCGCGGGGGTGCGGGCTCCGCGGCCGGCTACAGGCCGCGGGCGGGGGCGGCCGGTCGCGCGCCACCCGCCACCTCGACGAGGTACGGGTTGGTCGCGCGCTCGCGGCCGATGGTGGTCGCGGGGCCGTGGCCGGGCAGCACGACGGTGTCGTCCGCCAGCGGGAGGATCTTGTCCCGCAGGCTGCCGATCAACGTCGGCATGCTGCCGCCCGGCAGGTCGGTGCGGCCGATGGAGCCGGCGAACAGGACGTCGCCGGAGAGGCAGAGCTGATCCGCCTCCCAGGGCGAGCCGGCCGCCGGCAGTCGGAAGAGCACCGACCCGCCGGTATGGCCCGGGGCATGGTCGACGGTGATCTCCAGCCCGGCGAGGGCGAGCGTGGCGCCGTCGGCCAGCTCGGCGACGTCCTCCGGCTCGGTGTACGGCAGCCGCCCGCCGAAGAGCGAGGCGAGCTCCGCCGACAGCCCCTTCGCCGGGTCGGCCAGCATCTCGCGGTCAGCAGGGTGCACGTACGCGGTGATCCCCCGGGCGCCGCAGACGGGCGCGACCGAGAAGGTGTGGTCGAGGTGGCCGTGGGTGAGCAGCACGGCGGCGGGGTGCAGCCGATGCTCGGCCAGCAGCGCGTCGAGCCGGTCGAGCACCCCGATGCCGGGGTCGACCACCACGCACTGCTCCCCCGGCGCGGTGGCGACCACGTAGCAGTTGGTGCCGAAGGCGTCGGCGGGAAAGCCGGCCACGAGCACGTCCGCTCCCCTTTCGTCGAGCCGTCACGTCCTGCGAGCAGCCTAACCGGCGACGCGACCGGGTTCGGCGCATCCGTCCCGCCGGCCCCGTCGGTCACAGTGACGCGTCCCGATAGAACCCCGCCCGGACCTCGTACACCACTTTCCCAGCCGGTAGCCGTACACTCTGGCGGGCGTGTGGCGTGGCGCACCTGCCGCCGAGCGGGCGCGGGACGCCCGACCACCGGTGACGACCAGGGTAGAGGAAGGGGAGCACGGGTGGCTTCCAGCAGGGACCGGCAGCGCAAACTGGCGCGCGCCAAGCTCGACCGGCAGCTCGCGCGCCGGGCCGCAGCCGCCAAGCGTCGCCGGCAGATCCAGGCCGGTGTCGGTGTCGCCGTCGTCCTCGCGCTGATCGTGGTCGGCTCGGCCTGGGCGCTGGGCGCCTTCGACGACGACCCGAAGGAGAACACGGCCGCCGACGACGTCTGCCTGTGGACCCCGCAGGACGCCACGGTCAACACCAACCTCAAGGACGTCGGCACCCCGGCCACCAAGGGGCTGCCCACCTCCGGCGTACGCCCGATGACGGTCACCACCAACCAGGGCGCGCCGATCACCGTCGAGCTGGACCTCGCCGGCGCCCCGTGCGCCGCGGCGAGCATCGCCCACCTGGCGAGCCGGTCGTTCTACGACAACACCAAGTGCCACGAGATCACCGCCGAGGGCGCGGTGCGGTGCGGCGACCCGAGCGGCACCGGGCTGGGCGGTCCGACCTACTCGTTCTACGACGAGAACGTCCCCACCCCCGAGCCGTCGGCGAGCCCGGCGCCGGGTCAGCCCGCGACCTACCCGAAGGGCACGGTCGCGATGATCGCCAACCCGCCGGGGGCGAACGGCAGCCAGTTCCTGATCTTCTTCGAGGACTTCACCACCGCCACCCCGAAGTACCCGGTCATCGGCCGGGTGACCGGCGGGATCGACGTGGTGGAGAAGATCGGTGCCAAGCCGACCGTGGACAATGGGACGGGGGCCAAGGTCAAGCCCAAGGACGACGACGTGGTCGTCCAGAGCCTGACCGTCGGTGAGCCCGTGGCGCAGGTGACGTCGTCCCCGGCGCCGACGCCGTCCGCGTCGGGCGCCCCGGCGGCCAGCCCCAGCGCCGGCTGACCCCGGCCGCCTCACCAACCTCAGCGGCACCGACCGCGCCCAGAGAAGCCCAGGAGGATCCAGGCGTGACGTCCACCAGAGAGCGGCAGCGCGCGGCGGCCCGCGCCCGGCTCGAGAAGGAGATGGCCGAGCGGGCGGCCAGGGCCCGCAAGCGCCGGCAGACCCAGGCGATCGTGGGCGCCGCGTCGGTGCTGGTGCTCGTCATCGCCGGCACGGTGTGGCTCGCCACCACCCTGGGCGGCGACGACGACAAGAGCGACACCGCGGGGCCGGCTGCCGACCACGTGCAGTGCGCCTGGACCGAGCTCCCCGCCGACCAGCGCACCAAGCAGATCAAGGACGTCGGGCTGCCGCCGGCGCAGCAGGCGAACACCGGCACCCAGACGATGACGATCGACACCAACCTCGGCCCGATCACCGCCAAGATCGACCGGTCGGCCGTGCCCTGCACCGCCGGCAGCTTCACCCACCTGGCGGAGAAGAACTTCTTCGACAACAGCAAGTGCCACCGGCTGGTCACCGAGGGCATCAAGGTGCTCCAGTGCGGCGACCCGAGCGCGACCGGCAAGGGCTGGCGGGAGACCGACGGCACCGGCGGTCCCAGCTACCGGCTCGCCGAGGAGAACCTGCCCACCGACAAGCGTCCGCCGTACCCGGAGGGCGTGATCGCCATGGCCAACTCCGGCCAGCCGGGCAGCACGGGCAGCCAGTTCTTCATCGTCTACGGAGACTCGCCGCTGGACCCGAACTACACCGTCCTCGGCACCGTCACCGGTGGCATGGACATCGTCAAGCAGGTCGCGACGGCCGGCGACGACAAGGCGTTCGCGCAGCAGGCCGGTGGTGGTCACCCGAAGAAGGAGGTCACCATCAAGAAGCTCACCATGAGCGCCCCCCAGGGCTGACCCCCCACCCCGTACGACGAGCGCCCGCCGGCCCCGCCGGCGGGCGCTTCCCTTTCCCCATCCCCGTCGAGCAGGGCCGGGGGCAATGGGTCAGGCGCCGGAGGTCACCCGGTAGGCGTCGAAGACGCCGTCGACCTTGCGGACCGCCGCCAGCAGGTGGCCCAGGTGCTTCGGGTCGGCCATCTCGAAGCTGAACCGGCTCACCGCCACCCGGTCCCGGGTGGTGGTGACGGTGGCGGAGAGGATGTTGACCCGCTCGTCGGAGAGCACCCGGGTGACATCGGCGAGCAGCTTGTGCCGGTCCAGCGCCTCGACCTGGATGGCGACCAGGAACGTCGACGCGGAGGTGAGCTTCCAGCTCACCTCGACGACCCGCTCGTTCTGGGCCCGCAGGTCCTCGGCGTTGGCGCAGTCGTCCCGGTGCACGCTCACCCCGCCGGAGCGGGTGACGAAGCCGAACACCGAATCCGGCGGGACCGGGGTGCAGCAGCGCGCCAGCTTGATCCACACGTCGCTGACCCCGCGTACCACCACGCCCGGGTCGGCGCTGCTCTGCCGGCTGCGCGGCGGCCGGGTCGCGACGGCGGTCTCGGCGATGTCCTCCGCCGCGCCCTCCTCGCCGCCGTACGCGGCCATCAGCTTCTGCACCACCGACTGGGCGGAGACCTGGCTGTCGCCGACGGCGGCGTAGAGGGATGCCACGTCGGCCAGGTGCAGGTCGCGGGCGATCGCCATCAGCGCGTCGGAGGTGAGCATCCGCTGCAGCGGCATGCCCTGCTTGCGCATCGCCTTGACGATCGCGTCCTTGCCGGCCTCGATGGCCTCCTCGCGCCGCTCCTTGTTGAAGTACTGCCGGATCTTCGTGCGGGCGCGCGGGCTCTTGACGAAGCCCAGCCAGTCCTGCGTCGGGCCGGCCGTGTCGGACTTCGAGGTGAAGATCTCGATCACGTCGCCGTTGGACAGCGTCGACTCCAGCGGCACCAGCTTGCCGTTGACCCGCGCCCCGATGCACTTGTGCCCGACCTCGGTGTGCACCGCGTACGCGAAGTCCACCGGCGTGGAGCCGGTCGGCAGCGGGATGACGTCACCCTTCGGGGTGAAGACGTACACCTCCTGGCTGGACAGGTCGAAGCGCAGCGCGTCGAGGAACTCGCTCGGGTCGGCCGCCTCCCGCTGCCAGTCCAGCAGTTGGCGCAGCCAGGTCATCTCGTCGATGTGCGCCGGCGGGCCGACGATCTGGGTGCCCTTGTGTTCCTTGTACTTCCAGTGCGCGGCGATGCCGAACTCGGCGGTGCGGTGCATCGCGTACGTGCGGATCTGCATCTCCACCGGCTTGCCGGTAGGCCCGATGACCGTCGTGTGCAACGACTGGTACATGTTGAACTTGGGCATCGCGATGTAGTCCTTGAACCGGCCCGGCACCGGCTGCCAGTTGGCGTGGATGACGCCCAGCGCCGCGTAGCAGTCGCGCACCGTGTCGACCAGGATCCGCACCCCGACCAGGTCGTAGATGTCGTTGAAGTCGCGGCCCCGCACGATCATCTTCTGGTAGATCGAGTAGAGGTGCTTCGGCCGGCCGGTCGTCTCCGCCTTGATCTTGGCGGACCTGAGGTCGGTCTGCACCTTCTGGGTCACCTGACGCAGCAGCGCCTCGCGCTGCGGCTGGTGCTCCCCGATGAGGCGGTTGATCTCCTCGTAGCGCTTCGGGAAGAGCGTGCCGAACGCGAGATCCTCCAGCTCCCACTTGATCGTGTTCATACCCAGCCGGTGGGCCAGCGGGGCCAGGATCTCCAGGGTCTCCTTCGCCTTCTGCTCCTGCTTCGGGCGGGGCAGGAAGGTGAGGGTGCGCATGTTGTGCAGCCGGTCGGCCAGCTTGATCACCAGCACCCGCGGGTCCTTGGCCATCGCGACGACCATCTTGCGGATCGTCTCGGCCTTGGCCGCGTCGCCCAGCTTGACCTTGTCGAGCTTGGTCACCCCGTCGACGAGCAGCGCGACCTCGCCGCCGAAGTCGGCGCGCATCTGGTCGAGGGTGTATTCCGTGTCCTCGATGGTGTCGTGCAGCAGCGCCGCCACCAGCGTGGTGGTGTCCATCCCCAGGTTGGCCAGGATGGTGGCCACCGCGAGCGGGTGGGTGATGTAGGGGTCGCCGGACTTGCGGTACTGCCCGGAGTGCCAGCGGGCCGCGGTGTCGAAGGCGCGCTGGAGCAGCCGCGCGTCGGCCTTGGGGTGGGCGTCCCGGTGGGTCGAGATCAGCGGCTCGAGCACCTCGCTGACCTGCGAGGACTGCCACGGCGCGTTGAACCGCGCCAGCCTGGCCCGCACCCGGCGGCCGGTCGGCGCGCTGGACAGGGCGAAGCCGGCGCTGGGCGCCGGGTCGCCGGCGCCGTCGGCGGGGAACGGGAGCACGACCCCGTCGGTCGCCGCGCCCGCGCCACCGGCCGGGCCGGTCGCCGTGCCGGCGCGCGCGGCGTCGGCCGGACCGGTCACGCCGGAGCCGTTGCCGGAGCCCGCGCCCCGGGCCGGCGCGTCACCGTTGCGGGCCGTCACCGAGCCGTCCGCGTCGCCTGTCGGGTGCACCGTGCCCTCCACCGGAGGGGCGACATCGTGGGACACCGGCCTCCTCACCGCTCGCCGGAATACACCGACCGTGCGCCGGTCGGCCTGGTCTCGCGCCACCCGGACGGGTCTCCGCCCGGTCAGCAATGGGCAATGCTACCCGCACGCACGGTGCCCCGCCGCTCCGCCGGACGGACCCCGCCGGGTCCGTCCGACGGCCGGGCCGCTCAAACGGTCAACAGGGCATGGACCGGGCGCGGGGCCAACCGCTCCCGCCCGCCGAGGAAACCGAGCTCCAGCAGCACGGTGAAGCCCGCAACGGTGCCGCCGGCCCGTTCCACCAGGTCCAGCGTCGCCTCGGCGGTGCCGCCGGTGGCCAGCACGTCGTCGACCACCAGCACCCGGTGCCCGGCGGTGAAGGCGTCCTCGTGCACCTCGAGGGTGGCCTCGCCGTACTCCAGGGCGTAGGAGGCCGAGTACGCCGGCCGGGGCAATTTCCCGGCCTTGCGCACGGGCACCACGCCGACGCCTGTCGCGTACGCGATGGCCGCCGCGACCACGAACCCGCGTGCCTCGATGCCGACGACGGCGTCGAACGAGTCCCGCCCGTGGTACGCGACGATCCCGTCGATCACCTGGCGGAACGCCTCACCGTCGGCGAACAGCGGCATCAGGTCCTTGAACATGACACCGGGCTTGGGGAAGTCGGGCACGTCGAGCACCCGGCTGGCCACCAGCTTGGCGGCCTCCGGGCCGCTGTCTCCCCGTACCCCGGTGCTGTGGGTCTCCGTCACGGCAGTCCGCTCCCCTTCCACGACGACGGCGTCCTCCATGCTGCTCGCACAGCATGAAGGACGCCGTCGGTCCGATCCCTACCGGGTGTCCCCGGCCCCGGTCAGCGCCGCTTGCCGCCGCCCGGACGGTTGCCGCCGCCGCCGGCGGGGCGACCGCCCCGGGCACCGGTGGACCGCTTCGCCGCCGGCCGCGCCCCCACCTTCGGCGCGGCGCCGGCCAGCGCCGCCGCCTCCGCGTCGACCGGCTCGTCCGCCGACTCCGCGGCCCGGGACTCGCCCTTCGGGGCGACCTCGCCGCGGGCGATGGCGCCCCGGCGGGCCAGCACCCGCTTGTTGTGCGCCTGGATCCGCGGTTCGTAGTTCTTCAGCAGCACCAGCAGCGGCGTCGCCAGCAGGATGGAGGTCAGGAACGCCACCGCCATACCGACGAAGAGCACCAGGCCGAGGTCCTTCAGGGTGCCCGCGCCGAGCAGGCCGGCACCGATGAAGAGCAGACCACCCACCGGCAGCAGCGCCACCACCGAGGTGTTCAGCGACCGCATGAGGCTCTGGTTGATGGCCAGGTTGGCAGCCTCGCCGTACGTCTGGTTGTTGTTGGCGGTGATGCCGCGCGTGTTCTCCTGGACCTTGTCGAAGACCACCACCACGTCGTAGAGCGCGAAGCCCAGGATCGTGAGGAAGCCGATGACCGTCGACGGGGTGACCTCGAAGCCGACAAGCGAGTAGACGCCGGCGGTGAGGACCAGGTTCATGATCAGCGAGGAGACGGCGGCGACGGCCATCCGCCACTCGAAGCGCAGGATCAGGTAGACCATCACCACCGCGATGAAGATGACCAGACCGAGCAGCGCGCGGGAGGTCACCTGGCTGCCCCACGCCTCGCTGACCTGGTTGCCGCTGATCTGCTCCGCGCCGATGCCGAACTCGTCGGCCAGCTCGACCTTGACGGCGTTGGCCTGCTCGGCGCTCAGCTGCGTGGTGCGCACCTCGTAGAAGTCGCCGCCGGTGCCGCCGACCTTCTGCGTGGTGACCACCCTGGCGCCGTCGCCGGCCGCGCCGAGCGCCCCCTCGACCTTGTCCTCGGTCTGCTCCAGGGTGCCGACGCTGGCCGGGATCTGGAACGAGTTGCCGCCGGCGAACTCGATGCCGAGGTGGAACCCGCGCAGCCCGAAGCTCAGGAGCGCGAACAGGATCAGCGCGCCGGCGACGGCGAACCAGACCTTGCGCCGGCCGATGATGTCGAGGCCGGCCTCGCCCCGGTAGAGGCGGCTCGCGAGACCACTCTTGGCCATCTCAGGCCTCCTTGACGCGCTGGTTGCGGGGCTTGGCCGGCTCGGCCGTCCGGGGCGGGAGCACCCGGCCGAGACCGCTGACCCGCGGGGACAGGAACGCGGAGGTGCGGGCGAACATCGTCATGATCGGGTGCCGGAAGAGGAAGACCACGACCAGGTCCAGCACCGTGGCCAGGCCGAGGGCGAAGGCGAAGCCCTTCACCGCGCCGACCGAGACGACGTAGAGCACCACCGCCGACATCAGGGTGATGGCGTTGGCCGAGATGATCGTCCGACGGGCCCGGATCCAGGCGCGCGGCACCGCGCTGCGCGGGCTGCGCCCCTCCCGGATCTCGTCCTTGAGCCGCTCGAAGTAGATGACGAACGAGTCCGCCGCCACACCGAGCGAGACGATCATGCCGGCGATGCCGGCGAGGGTGAGGGTGAAGCCGATCTGCCGGCCGAGCACCACCAGCGCGCCGAAGACCAGCAGCGCCGACAGGACCAGGCTCAGGAAGATCACCGAGCCGAGCAGCCGGTAGTAGAAGAACGAGTAGATGATGACCAGCGCCATGCCGATGCCCGCCGCGAGCAGACCGGCCCGCAGGTGGCTGGCGCCCAGGGTGGCGGTGACGTTCTGCTGCTCCTGCGCCTCGAAGGTCACCGGCAGCGCGCCGTAGCGCAGGTTGCCGGCCAGCTCGCTGGCGTCCTTCTGGGTGAAGCTGCCGGTGATCTGCGAGTTGCCGGTCAGCACGCCCTGGATCTCGGGCGAAGAGACGATCTCGTTGTCCAGCACGACGGCGACGCGGCACTTGCCGTCCTGGCCCAGCGCGGTGGCGTCGCAGGCCTGGCCCTCGTTGGTGAACGCCTCGCGGGTCAGGTTGGTCCACTTGTCCTGACCGGAACCGGTGAAGTCGAGGCTGACCACCCAGGAGCTGGTCTGGTCGAGCACCGCGTCGGCGTCGTTCACGTCGGTGCCGAGCACCTTGGCCTTGTCGAGCAGGTATTTCGCGGCGCCGTCCTCGCAGGCCACCACCTGCTGCTCCGGGTCGGAGATCGACGCCGGCGGGCGCTGGTCGAGCTGGGCGCAGCTGATCTGCGGCACGTTGAACTGCATCTGCGCCGGCAGCACCGCGACCTCGCGCGGGTCGAGGGTGGCGAACGGCTTGAGCTTCTCCGCCAGCGACGGGTCGGCGGCCAGGTCGGCCGGGGCCTGCAGGCCGCTCGCTGCGGCCCAGGCGGCGGCGCCGACCTTCTTCTCGACGGCCTTGCGCTGCTCCTCGACGCTCTGCGGCACCGGCTCGCCGCTGGCGCTCGGCGACGGCGCCGCGCCGCTCGGCGAGGCCGACGCGCTGGGCGAGGCCGACGCGCTCGGGGCCGGGGCCATGCCGCCCTGGCCGCCGCTCGGCGACGCGGTGGCCTTCGGGCCGGCGCTGCCCGACGGGGTGGCGCCGGCCGAGGGCTTCGCGCTGCCCGACGGGGCCGGGCTGGCGCTGCCGGACGGGGTCGCGGTGGGCGCCGGGGCGGCGGCCGCGCCGCTGCCGTCGGCGGCCTTGAGCACCTTGCGGAAGCGCAGCTCGGCCGCGCTGCCCACCTCGGTGATGTCGCGGTTCTCGCCGGGCAGGGAGATCACGATGTTGCGGTTGCCCTCGGTGACCACCTCCGCCTCGGCGACGCCGAAGGCGTTGACCCGGCTCTCGATGATCCGGCGGGCCTCTTCGAGGTTCTCCGCCGTCGGCGCCCGGCCGTCGACGGTGTTGGTCGCCTCCAGCGTCAGCCGCGTGCCACCGACGAGGTCCAGGCCGAGCTTGGGCTCCAGCCGGTCCTTCCAGCCGCCGCTGGCGCCGCCCGCGAAGAACACCAAAAGATAGAGGACGACGAAGATGAGCCCGAGCACGGCCAGTTGCCGTCCGGGGCGCATCTGTCCCTGAGGTGGTGCCACGGCTGTCCTGTCTCCCTGTACGGTCGCGCCGCTGGTGCGGCGGGTGTCGGCCGGTGCGGCCGGCGGTTCTGACGGGCCGGCGTCGGAGGCCGGCGCGCGGGCTCCGACGTCGCGGCGCGGGGGCGCCGGAACGGAAGGCGCGGACGCGCCGATTCCGTCGGGCCCCACTATCCAGTTTTCACGTCCGCTCCGCTGCCCCGTGGGGCGCGGCGGTCACCGGGAGCCGGCGCCGCCGCGTACGGGGGCGGGGCGACGACTCACTCCTTGACGACGTCCGCGTCCTTGACGACGTCCGCGTCCTCGGCGGCCGGCTCCTCGGCGCGCTCGGCCTGGCTGACCACCCGGGCGATGGCCGGGCGGGCGTACCGGGTCTGCACGCCGGGCGCGACCTCGAGCAGGACGGTGTCGTCGTCGACGCCGGTGACCGTGCCGTAGAGCCCGCCGATGGTGACCACCTCGTCGCCGGGGGCGAGGGCGGACTGCATCGCCTCCGCCTCGCGGCGGCGCTTCTGCTGGGGGCGGATCATCATGAAGTACATGACGCCGAAGAGCAGAGCGATCATGAGGATCGGCGTCAGGCTGCCGGCACCCCCGCCGCCCTCTGCTGCGTAAAGCACGGTGAAAGACCTTCCCATTGGCCTCCGGGACCGGCACGTGCGTGCCGGAGCGGAGGCGGATTCTCACGTCCTGTACAGACCGGCGCGAGTCTAATCCCTGCACCTGGGAACGCCGAATGCGGCACAGATCACGTTCACATCACGGCTGTTCGGCGTCCACGGAGAACAGATCGGGCGCGGGAGGGGCATCCACGCCAAATGTACCATTCGGGGGCGTACGCCCCAGGTGCCGCCAGGCGGCCTCGGTCGCGACCCGGCCGCGGGGCGTACGGGCCAGCAGGCCGGCCCGCACCAGGAACGGCTCGCACACCTCCTCGACCGTGTCCGGCTGCTCCCCCACCGCCACGGCGAGGGTGGACAGGCCGACCGGCCCGCCCCGGAACGAGTCGACCAGCGCGGTCAGCACCGCCCGGTCGAGCCGGTCGAGGCCGAGCGCGTCGACGTCGTACACCTTCAGGGCCGCCCGGGCCGTCTCCAGGGTGACCACGCCGTCGGCGCGGACCTCGGCGAAGTCGCGGACCCGCCGCAGCAGGCGGTTGGCGATCCGGGGGGTGCCCCGGGAGCGACCGGCGACCTCCGCGGCGCCCTCGTCGGTGATCGGCACGCCGAGGATCCGGGCCGACCGCCGCAGCAGCACCTCCAGGTCGGCCGGGGAGTAGAAGTCGAGGTGCGCGACGAAGCCGAACCGGTCCCGCATCGGCCCGGTGAGCAGGCCCGAGCGGGTGGTCGCGCCGACCAGGGTGAACGGCTCCACGTCCAGCGGGATGGCGGTCGCGCCCGGCCCCTTGCCGACCACCACGTCGACCCGGAAGTCCTCCATCGCGCTGTAGAGCAACTCCTCGGCCGGCTTGGCGATCCGGTGGATCTCGTCGATGAAGAGCACGTCGCCCTCGGCGAGACTGGTCAGGATCGCCGCCAGGTCGCCCGAGCGCTCGATCGCCGGGCCGCTGGTCACCCGGATGCCCGAGCCCAGCTCGGCGGCGACGATGTTGGCCAGGGTGGTCTTACCCAGGCCAGGCGGCCCCGAGAGGAGGATGTGGTCGGGCGGGGAGCCGCGCCGCATCGCGCCCTGGAGCAGCAGGTCCAGCTGGTCGCGGACCCGGTGCTGGGCGATGAACTCCTCCAGCCGCTTCGGCCGGACGCTGGCCTCCGCGTCCAGTTCCGCGTCGTTGACGTACGCGGAGACCAGGTTGCCGTCGGGACCGGTCACCGGGTGCGTCCCAGCAGTCGGATGGCCTGCTTGAGCAGCACCGGCACCGGCGGCACGTCACCGTCGACGGTCTCCGCCACCGCGGCCACCGCCTGGTCGGCCTGCCCCGCCGTCCAGCCGAGCCCGACCAGCGCCTGCCGGACCTGCTCCGGCCACGCCCCGCCGGTCACCCCGGCCGCCCCGTCGGCGCCGACCGGCACCGGGCCGACGCGGTCGCGCAGTTCCAGGACCAGGCGCTCGGCGCCCTTCTTGCCGATGCCGGGCACCCGGGTCAGGGCGGCCGTGTCGGCGTTGGCGATCGCCTTGCGCACCGCGTCGGGGGTGTGCACGGCGAGCACCGCCTGGGCCAGCCGGGGGCCGACGCCGCTGGCGGTCTGGAGCAGCTCGAACAGCTGTTTGGCGTCGTCGTCGGCGAAGCCGTAGAGGGTGAGCGAATCCTCCCGGACGACCAGGCTGGTGGCCAGCCGGGCGGGCTGGCCGATCCGCAGGTCGGCGAGGGTGCCGGGCGCGCACTGCACCGCGAGGCCCACCCCGCCGACCTCCACCACCGCGTGGTCCGGACCGGTCGCGGTCACCACCCCGCGCACGCTGGCGATCATCTGGCTCCTCCTCGTCGTACCCGGTCGGCCGCGGCGGCCAGCTTGGAGCGCGTCCCGCCGCGCCACACGTGACAGATGGCCAGGGCGAGGGCGTCGGCGGCGTCGGCCGGCTTCGGCGGCTCGGCCAGCCGCAGCAGCCGGGTGACCATGGCGGTCATCTGCGCCTTGTCGGCCTGGCCGGAACCGGTCACGGCGGCCTTCACCTCGCTGGGCGTGTAGGTCTGCACGGGCAGCCCGGCGCGGGCGCCGGCGAGCACGGCGATCCCGCTGGCCTGGGCGGTGCCCATCACCGTGCGGACGTTGTGCTGGCTGAAGACCCGCTCGACGGCGACGCTGTCCGGCCGGTGCTCGGCCACCAGGTCGGTGAGCGAGCGGTCGAGGTGCAGCAGGCGCAGCGGCAGCTCGTCGGCCGGGTCGGTGTAGACGACGTAGTAGGCGACCAGCGTGCAGGGCCGCCCCGGCACGCCCTCGACCACGCCGACCCCGCACCGGGTCAGCCCCGGGTCGACGCCGAGCACGCGCACGCCGCCTCCTCCCCCAGCCGTCAGCAGTACGTGTGTTCGACACCCTACCGATCCGGGTGACGCCCCGCCGCCGGGGACACGCCGGGCGCGCCGACACGCCGCCCGGGAGCGCGGTGGCCACACACTCCGACCGTCGAGTATGTGTCGCCGCCCCATGTGCGCCCGGACACACAGCTCGTAACTTCATGCGCCATGACGGCAGAACCCGTGGCGGTCCCCCACGTCGTACACGTCGACCTCGCCGGTCGTACCGCCCTGGTCACCGGGGGCGGCAGCGGCATCGGCCGGGCCTGCGCCCTGCGGCTCGGCGCCGCCGGGGCGAAGGTCCTGGTGGTGGACCGCAACATCGAGGCGGCCAAGGCGGTGGCGGCGCAGGCCGGCGGCCGGGCCGAGGGCGTGGACCTGGCCGACGCCGACGCGGTCGACCGGCTCGACGCCGACGTGGACATCGTGGTGAACAACGCGGGCCTGCAGCACGTGGCGCCGGTCCAGGAGTTCACCGCCGAGCGCTTCGCCCACCTGCACCGGGTGATGGTGGAGGCGCCGTTTCTGATCATCCGGCGGGCGCTGCCGCACATGTACGCCAGGGGTTGGGGGCGGATCGTCAACATCTCCTCGGTGCACGGGCTGCGCGCCTCGCCGTACAAGTCGGCGTACGTCTCCGCCAAGCACGCCCTGGAGGGGCTGTCGAAGGTGGTGGCGCTGGAGGGCGCGCCGCACGGCGTCACCGCCAACTGCGTCAATCCCGCGTACGTGCGCACCCCGCTGGTGGAGAGCCAGATCGCCGACCAGGCGGCCAGCCACGGCATCCCCGAGGCCGAGGTGGTCGAGAAGATCATGCTGGCGCGGGCGGCCATCAAGCGCCTGATCGAGCCGGAGGAGGTGTCCGAGTTGGTGGCGTACCTCTGCTCCCCGCCGGCGGCGTTCATCACGGGCGCGTCCATCGCGCTCGACGGGGGCTGGACGGCGAACTAGTGGCGAGCCGCACAATGTCGGTCATGTCGTCACCGGTGGAGTTCCTGGAGCTGCTCGCCCGCGAGGCCGCCGCGGTGGAGTTCGAGGGGCCGCTCGTCGCCGCGCGCGCCGCCGGGCTGCCGCCCGAGCGGCTCGCCGAGCTGGAGCAGGCCAAGACGGTGGCGCTGCGGGTCCGCGCGTTGCTGGAGCGCCGTCGCCGCCGGGAGGTCGAGCTCTCCGGGCTGTACGACACGGTCAGCGACCTGGCCGGGCTGCGCGACCTCGACGACGTGCTGCGCGCGATCGTGCACCGGGCCCGCAACCTGCTCGGCGCGGACGTCGCCTACATGACCCTCGACGACGACGAGCGCGGCGACACCTACATGCGGGTCACCGACGGCTCGGTCTCGGCCCGCTTCCAGCGGCTGCGGCTGCCGATGGGCGCGGGCCTCGGCGGCCTGGTGGCCCAGTCCGGTGCCCCGTACGTCACCGCGAACTATCCGGAGGACGACCGCTTCCACCACACCGGCGAGATCGACGCCGGGGTGGGCGAGGAGGGGCTGGTGGCCATCCTCGGGGTGCCGCTGCGGCTGGGCTCGACCTCGATCGGCGTGCTCTACGCGGCCAACCGCTCGGCCCGACCGTTCGCCCGGGAGGAGGTGGCGCTGCTGGTGTCCCTCGCGGCGCACGCGGCGGTGGCGATCGACACCGCGCGCCTGCTCGCGGAGACCCGGGCGGCGCTGGAGGAGCTGTCGGCGGCGAACACCACCATCCGGGCGCACAGCAGCTCGGTGGAGCGGGCCGCCGCGGCGCACGACCGGATGACCGCGCTGGTGCTGCGCGGCGGCGGCGTGGAGGACGTCGCCTCGGCGGTCACCGACGTGCTCGGCGGGGCGCTGTTGGCGCTGGACGCGGAGGGCCGGCTGCTGGCCCGGGTCGGCGAGATCGAGGAGCCGGACCGGGCGGACATGGTGGAGGCGGTGGCCGCGTCGCGTACGGAGGGCCGCAGCGTGCGCCGGGGGCCGCTCTGGTACGCCGCGGTGGTGGCCGGCGCGGAGAACCTGGGCGCGCTGGTGCTGCGCCCCGACGACGAGCTGGTCGACGCCGACCAGCGCATCCTGGAGCGGGCGTCGCTGGTGACGGCGCTGCTGCTGCTGTTCCGGCGTACCGTCGCCGAGGCGGAGGGGCGGGTCCGGGGCGAGCTGCTCGACGACCTGATCGCCCGGCCGCTGCGGGACACCGACGCGCTGCGCAGCCGGGCGCGCCGCCTCGGGGTGGACCTGGACGCCCCGCACGTGCTGGTGGCGGTCGGCGACGACGCGATCGCCGCGACGGGCTCGGCCCGGCAGCGGGTGCTCTCCTGGGCCACCACGTACGCCTCGACCCGGGGCGGACTGGCGGCGGCCCGCGACGGGCGGGTGGTGCTGATGCTGCCCGGACAGGACGCGGGCGGCAGCGCGCGGGCGGTGGCCCGGGACCTGTCGCGGGTGACCGGCCGGCCGGTGACCGCCGGGGCGAGCGGCCCGTCGACGGGCCCGGCGTCGCTGGCCGCCACGTTCGCCGAGGCGGAGCGCTGCCTGACCGCCCTCGGTGCGCTGGGCCGCTCGGGGCAGGGGGCGAGCACCGCCGAGCTGGGCTTCGTCGGGCTGCTGCTGGGCGCGGTCGGCGACGGCGGCGACAAGGACGTGGACCGGTTCCTGACCGCCACCGTCGGGCCCGTGGTCGACTACGACGCCCGGCGGGGCACCGCGCTGGTGAAGACGCTGGAGGCGTACTTCGGGGTGGGCGGCAGCCTGGCCCGGGCCGCCGAGCTGCTGCACGTGCACGTCAACACGGTGACCCAGCGGCTGGAGCGGGTCGGGCAGCTGCTCGGCGCGGACTGGCAGAAGCCGGAGCGGGCGCTGGAGGTCCAGCTCGCGCTGCGCCTGCACCGCCTGCGTACGCCCGCCGCCTGACGGGCCGACGGCGGTCGGGCACGCGCCGCCCGACCCGGCCGACGGCGGTCGGCACGCGCCCGTCGGGCGCTGGTCCCCCGTCGGGCGCGGGTCAGCGGGCGCGGATGCCGTCCAGGAGGCCGTCGACGATCTGCTCGGCCAGCGTCGCCTCGTCGAGGTGGGGGTGCCAGCGCATCACCCGCTGCACCAGCATCGGGCCGGTCAGCATCGCCATGGTCACCTCGACGTCGAGGTCGGCGCGGAGCTCGCCGGTGCGCACCCCCCGTCGCAGCACCTCACGCATCAGCGTCCGCCGGGGCTCGATGATGTTCTGGTAGAGCTGGTACTGCTCGGGGCTGCGGTTCACCTCGGGCACCAGGCAGGGCATGATCCGCTCCGCCCGCGGGTCGATGTGGTGCCCGACGGCACCCACCAGCAGGATCAGGTCGTCGCGGACGGAGCGGCCGGCGGGCTCCGGCGGGTTGCCCTTGAGCGTGCGCAGGGCGTCGCGCAGCAGCGCGTCCTTGCCCGGCCAGCGGCGGTAGATGGTGGCCTTGCCGACCCCCGCCCGGGCGGCGATCGCCTCGATCGAGATCGACTCGATGGTGTTGCCCTGGGCGAGCAGGTCGAGGGTTGCCTCGATGATCGCCTCGTCCGCGCGGACGCTCCGCGGCCGGCCGGGCGACCGCGGAGCGTCGGCGGTGGAAGTCATGTCGGACATTGTTCCCGAACCTAGGCCGTCCCGGCCAACTCGGGTTCCGCCGCCGGCGCGGGCGCCCCCGCCGGGGCCGCCGACCGGCCGGGCATCCACCGCAGCACCACGAGGATGCCGAGCGCGGTGACCACCGCCGCGAGGGCCGCCGCCCAGTGCATAGCGGCCACGAATGCCTCGTCGGCCGCCGCGACGAGCTGCGGCGCCGCCGGCCCGAGCTGACCCGCCGTGGCGTACGCGCCGGAGATCGACTCACCGGCGGCCTCGCGTGCCCCGGTGGGCAGGTCCCGCAGCGCGGAGTCGACGTCGGCGCGGTAGACCGCCGAGAGCACCGACCCGAGCACCGCCACGCCGAGCGCGCTGGCCACCTGGCGCACTGTGTTGCTGACCGCGGAGCCGACGCCGGCCTTCTCCCGGGGCAGCGCCGACATGATCGACTCCGTGGCCGGGGGCATGATGTTGGCCATTCCGACGCCCTGGAGGAAGAAGACGACGAGCACCACCCAGATCGGGGTGGCCGCGTCGACGAAGGCGAACCCGGCGAGCGCGGCCACGGTCAGCGCCAGCCCGACCGTGGCGACCGCCCGGCCGCCGTACCGGCGGACCATCGCGGCGCTGCGCGGGGCGAAGACGAGCTGGGCCGCGGCGAAGGGCAGGAAGAGCAGGCCGGTCTCCAGCGGGCTGTAGCCGCGGACGAGCTGGAGATAGAACGAGCTGAAGAACATCACGCCCATCGCGGCGAAGAAGACCAGCCCGACGATCGCCACCGGAGCCGCGAAGCGGGGCACCCGGAACAGCCGCACGTCCAGCGACGGATGGTCGCTGCGTCGCTCGTACGCGACGAACCCGGCCAGCACCGCCAGGCCACCGAGGATCGCGGCCCAGACCACCGGCCGGCCGAAGCCGTGCTCGCCGCCGTCGATGATGCCGTACGTCAGGGCGACCAGACCGACCACCGACAGCAGCACGCCCGCGACGTCGACGCGCCCCGGGCTCGGGTCGCGCGACTCGGGGACCAGGAGCGCGACCAGCACCACGCCGAGCGCGACCACCGGCACGTTGATCAGGAAGACCGAGCCCCACCAGTAGTGCTCCAGCAGCGCGCCACCGAGGATCGGGCCGATCGCCACCGCCAGGCCGACCGCGCCCGCCCAGACGCCGATCGCCCGACCCCGCTCCCGGGGGTCGAACACGTTGGAGATGATCGAGAGCGTGACCGGCATGATCGCCGCGCCACCCACTCCCATCAGCGCGCGGGCCGCGACGAGCTGGGCCGGGCTCTGCGCGTACGCCGACAGCAGCGACGCCAGCCCGAAGAGCACCAGGCCGATCAGCAGGAACCGCTTGCGGCCCGCGCGGTCACCGAGCACGCCGAAGGTGAACAGCAGGCCGGCGAAGACCAGCGTGTAGGAGTTGATCGACCACTCCAGCTCGCCCTGACTCGCGCCGAGGCCGTGCACCGGGTCGGCGAGGGTACGCAGCGCGACGTTGAGGATCGTGTTGTCCAGGACGACCACGAGCAGGCTGATCACCAGCACCCCGAGGATCGCCCACCTCCTCGGGTGTCCCGTGTTCTCGTGCGGTTGCATCTCCGTGCTCCCCCCGGTCCCGTTTTCGATACGGGTCAGACTCGTATTGCGGTCAGCGTAGGGCCTGGAGTTTCGATACGGAACCGGACCGTATCTTATGTGACGGCGGTCACCCGGAGCATCGACGCCCCACCCGCCGCCGGGGTGGGATGAGCGCGCGGCGACGGTGGCAGCGGTGGCAGCGGTGGCGGTGGCGGCGGCCGCGGCGGTGGCGGTGGTGGCGGTGGTGGCGGTGGTGGCGGTGGCAGCGGTGGCGGCGGCCACGGCGGTGGCGGCGGTGGCGGTGGCAGCGGTGGCGTGCGCCCCGCCCAAGAGGGCAAGGTCGCCAACGGCTCGTATTGGTGTGCGGCCGAATCTCGGCAGCCCGCAGCTGATGTCCCGCGGCAGCTGGCGTCCCACGCATCCGGCGTCTCTCACCCGGCAGCGGCCGGCAGCCACGTTCGGCGCCAGCCCGGAGTAGGTCCGCACCTCATCGGGTCAGGCGATCGTTCGACCCGCGAGACTGCCGTAGGTGGGTGGGCGAGGTACTTGGTTGGGCCCTGTCGAGCTGAGTCGGTTACGACATCACGGCACTTCGGCGGCGACGTGCAGCTGGCGCCGCTGGTGCGGCTGGCCGGCGGGCCGGTGCGGCTGCCCGGCTGGCGGGCCAGTGCGGCTGCCCGGCTGGCGGGCCGGTGCGGCTGCCCGGCTGGCGGGCCGGTGCGGCTGCCCGGCTGGCGGGCCGGTGCGGCTGCCCGGCTGGCGGGCCGGTGCGGCTGCCCGGCTGGCGGGCCGGTGCGGCTGCCCGGCTGGCGGGCCGGTGCGGCTGCCCGGCTGGCGCGGCCAGCCTCGGTTGAATCGTTTGCGACATCAGCTCCACAGGGCGCGTGCGGTCTGGTTGCGGGTCCACGAAGCGGTGGCGTCGGGGTGCGGCAGGCGCGGCTGACTCGTTTGCGACATCAGCTCCACAGGACGCGTGCGGTCTGGTTGCGGGTCCACGAAGCGGTGGCGTCGGGGTGCGGCAGGCGCGGCTGAATCGTTTGCGACATCAGCTCCACAGGACGCGTGCGGTCTGGTTGCGGGTCCACGAAGCGGTGGCGTCGGGGTGCGGCAGGCGCGGCTGACTCGTTTGCGACATCAGCTCCACAGGACGCGTGCGGTCTGGTTGCGGGTCCACGAAGCGGTGGCGTCGGGGTGCGGCAGGCGCGGCTGAATCGTTTGCGACATCAGCTCGACAGGCCGGGCGAGGTCAGGTTGGCACCGACGGGCGGGAGGCGTCGAGCCCTCCCGACCTGCGCCAATCTCTTCCGAATTGCGTCGATCACTCCCAAGGCCGACCGACCTCTATCGAAGTGCCCTGATCCGGGGGGGGGGGATCATAGGCGTGGAATCGTGGTTGGGGCCGGGTCGTTACACGTGCGTACGGCCGAGTGAGGGCACGTGGCCACCTGCGGGCGGGGGTGCCGGGCCCGGAATGACGGCGGGCCGGTGGCGCCGCGCCGGTCGAGGCAGCCACCCCGATCACCGCCGTCGCCCTGGCGGAGAAGCCGGTCGTGGACAAGGGCAGGGCAAGCTGGTGACCGCGACGACCATGACTCGCAGGGCCTGTTCCAGCAGCGCCCGTCGAGTGGGTGGGGCACGGTGGAGCAGATCACCGACCCGGAGTACTCGACCATGGCGTTCCTGAAGGGCCTCAAGCAGGTCGACGGCTGGCAGGACATGCCGCTGACGAAGGCGGCGCAGACGGCGCAGGTGTCGGCCTGTGCCGGCCGACGGCACATCCACCACCAGGCGTCAGTGTGGGGGCGGCGCGGAGCAGCAGGCCCTCACGGCGGCGGGGAGCGTGGACAGTCGGGCCGCCGGCGCGGCGAGCGGCTCGATCCAGCCGGGCCCGGCGCCGTACACCCGGACCGCCGGGAAGTCCCGGGCGAAGCGCACCAGGCGATACGCGCGGCCGGTGACCGGCGTCTGGGCCCAGACCACGACGGTGCGGGGGCGGGCCCGGCGCACGGCGCCGGAGAGCGCCGCCCACGGCAGCGCGGGCCCGAGCAGGAGGCTGCCCCGGGTGCGCTCGCGCAGCGCGGCCGAGAGCGCGTGCAGGCCCAGGCAGTGCGTCTCCTGTTCGGCGCCGGCGAGCAGCACGCCTCCGGTGGGCAACGGGCGGCCGGGCACGCGGCGGAACACGTCCAGGCCGACGCGGACGCCCTCGGAGAGGGCGTGCTCGACGGCGACCTCGATGGCCGTGTGCCCACGCAACGCGGCGAGCGCCGGCACGCAGACCTGCTCCCACAGCGCCGGGACGCCCCAGCCGTCGGCGAGCTCGCCGACGAGCGCGGCGACCCGGTTGCCGTCGAGATCCTCGGCGGCCAGGGCGAGGCGCTTGCGCGCGATCTCGACGGCCTCGGCCGGCATGGGATCTGTCAGCACCAGACGCACCCCCGGGTAGACGTTTCGCTACCAGGGGGTTCGCTGGAAGGGCGCCGGCTGGATGCGCCCTCGTGGGACTACCGGCGGCGGGACGCCAGCCAGCGGGCGGCCAGGGCGGCGGCGCTGCCCCAGATGCCGCGCCGGAACACCAGCACGACGACCACGAAGATGCCGCCGGTGACCAGGCCGATCGCCTCGAACCCGGAGAACGACAGCCAGTCCTCCAGGCGGACCAGGATGCCCGCGCCGAGCACCCCGCCCCAGAGCGTGCCGATGCCGCCGAGCACCACCACGATGACGGCCTTGCCGGAGGTGGTCCAGTGCAGCACGTCGAGGGAGACGAAGCGGTGACCGACGGCGAACAGCCCGCCGCCGAGGCCGGCGATGAACCCCGACAGCACGAACGCGGTCAGCTTGTAGCGGTGCACCGGGTAGCCGAGCGCGCGGGCGCGGGCCGGGTTGTCGCGGATGCCGACCAGCACCCGGCCGAAGGGCGAGTGCACGATCCGCCACGCGCCGGCCAACCCGAGCAGCACGATCGGCAGGATCGCGTAGTAGAAGTAGTAGTCGTCGGTGAGGTCCAGCCCGAACAGCTCGCGGGGCACGCCCTGCAGGCCGTTCTCGCCCCGGGTGACCGAGCGCCACTCGTTGGCGACGTAGTAGACCATCTGCGCGAACGCCAGGGTGACCATGGCGAAGTAGATGCCGGTCCGCTTCACCGCCAGGTAGCCGATCGGCACCGCGAGCACGGCCGCGGCGAGCGCGCCGGCCAGCACCGCCGCCGGGAACGGCAGGCCGAGGTGGATGGCCGTCAACCCGGTGACGTACGCGGAGGCGCCCCAGAAGGCGGCGTGCCCGAAGGACATCAGCCCGGTGAAGCCGAGCAGCAGGTCCACGGCGACGGCGAACAGCGCCCAGCAGAGGATGTCCACCGCCACCGCCGGGTAGAGCCCGTTGGGCAGCCAGAACGCCACCAGCAGCCCGACGGCGAGCAGCGCGTACCGGACCCAGCCGGGCGCCCGGGTCACGGCGACCAGCCCGGACCTCGGCGCGGGGCGACCGGCGTCGGTCGCGGTGTCGACGGTGCTCGTCATGCCGGTGCCTCCTCACGGCCGAACAGCCCCGCCGGTCGCCAGAGCAGCACGGCGGCCATCACGATGAAGACGATCGTCTGCGACACGATCGGGAAGCCGGACAGGTACGCCTCGCCCCACGCCTGGACGAGGCCGATGCCGAAGCCGGCGGCGACGGAGCCGAAGATCGAGCCCAGCCCGCCGATCACCACCACCGCGAAGACCACGATGATCAGGTCGGCGCCCATCAGCGGGTTCACGGCCCGCATCGGCGCGGCCAGCACCCCGGCGAGACCGGCGAGACCGATGCCGAAGCCGAAGACCGGCGTGACCCAGCGGCCGACGTCGATGCCGAACGCCCGGGTCAGCTCGGGCCGCTCGGTCGACGCCCGGACCACCATGCCGATCCGGGTGCGGGTGAGCACCCACCAGACGCCCACGCAGACGGCCACCGCGAAGCCGAGGATGAAGACCCGGTACGTGGGAAAGTCGAAGAGTCCGAGGTCGACCGACCCGCTCAGCGCGGCCGGGGTGGCGTACGGGCTGGACTGCACTCCGTACCGGAGCTTCACCAGGTCCTGCAGGATGAGCGTCAGGCCGAAGGTGAGCAGGAAGTTGTAGAGCGGGTCGAGCCGGGTGAGCCGGTGGATGAAGGCCCGCTCCAGCGCCATGCCGAGCAGGGCCAGCCCCACCGGCATGATCACCAGCGCCGCCCAGAACGGCACGCCCGCCTCGCTGAGCAGGACGTACGCGCCGAAGGCGCCGAGCATGTAGAACGCCCCGTGGGCGAAGTTGACCACCCGCAGCATGCCGAAGATGACGGCGAGCCCGAGGGCGAGCAGGGCGTAGAACGCCCCGCTCACCAGCCCGTTGAACGTGTTCTGGAAGAAGCCGGTCATGCCCGGGTCACATCTTGCAGTCCGCCGACGGGGCGCGGAACGCCTCGGCGGCGGGGATGGTCTTGAGGACCTTGACGTAGTCCCACGGCTCACTGACCTCGGACTGCGGCTTCACCTGCGCGAGGTAGGCGTCGTGGATGACCCGGTGGTCCTCGGCGCGGAACTTGCCGTTGCGCAGGAAGACGTCGTTGACCTCCTTGCCCTCCAGCGCCTCGACGATCGCGTCGGCGTCGTCGGTGCCGGCGGCCTGCGCGGCCTCCAGGTACTGCGTCGCGGCGGAGTAGTTGGCCGCGTGGGCGAACGACGGCCGGGTCCCGGTCTGGGACTGGAACCGGTCGGCGAACTCGCGGTTCTGCTGGTCGGAGTTCCAGTACCAGGCGTCGGTGTAGGTGGTGCCGGCGAGCGCGGCCGGGGTGAGCGAGTGGATGTCGGTGATGAACATCAGGCCGACCGCCAGCCCGACGCCCTTCTCCCGCAGCTTGAACTCGTTGTACTGCTTGACCACGTTGACCAGCTCCGCGCCGGCCTGCATAGTGCCGAGCACCTGCGGCTTCGGGTCGAGCGTCGGCGCCTTGAGCAGGAAGGTGGAGAAGTCGCCGCTGGTGTTGGGGAACGGCGCGCCGTCCTTGCCGACGACCTGCCCGCCGGCGGCGGTGATGGCAGCGGTGAAGCTCTTCTCCATGTCCTGGCCGAAGGCGTAGTTCGGGTAGAGGATGTACCAGTTCTTGCCGACCTGCTCGGTGGTGACCTTGCCCGTCCCGTTGGCCAGCATGTACGTGTCGTACGCGTAGTGGAACGTGTACCTGTTGCAGCTCTTGCCGGTCAGGTCGGTGGTCGCGGCGCCGATGTTGAAGTAGAGCTTCTTCTTCTCCTTCGCCACGTCGGCCACCCGCAGCGCCGCCGACGAGGTGGGCACGTCGAGGATCAGGTCGACGCCCTGGCGGTCGTACATCTCCTGGGCCTTGGTGTTGGCGATGTCGGGCTTGTTCTGGTGGTCGGCGGTCTCCACGGTGATGTCCTTCGTCACCGCCCTGTCGCCGTGCCTGGCCTTGAAGTCGGCGATCGCCATCTCCACGGCCTTGACCGAGTTCTTGCCGGACAGTTCGGAGTACGCGCCGGACTGGTCGTTCAGCACGCCCAGCACGATCTTGCCGCCGGTCAACTTCTGGTCCCCGCCCGCCCGGGGACCACCGCCGCCGCAGCCCGCGACCAGCACCATCGCCGCCGCCGAAGCGGCGGCCACACCCACCGTCCTACGCATGCCCATCCCTCCACCCCGCGCGCCGCGCGGGTCGTCGAATCGGAATTCAGATGCCGAGGTACGACAGCAGCTCCCGTTCCCGGGAGCGCACCTCGGAGTTGTCCATCGCCTCCACGACGCGTCCCTCGGCCAGCAGGTAGTGCCGGTCGGCGACGCCGGTGGCGAAGTGCAGGTTCTGCTCGACCAGCAGCACGGTCACCCCGTGCCGTTTGGCCTCGCGCAAAAGGTCGCCGACCTGCTGCACGAGCAGCGGCGAGAGCCCCTCGGTCGGCTCGTCGCAGAGCAGCAGCCGGGCGCCCATCCGCAGCACCCGGGCCAGCGCGAGCATCTGCTGCTCGCCGCCGGAGAGCATCGTGGCGGCCGAGTCCCGCCGCTGGTGGAGGGCGGGGAACGCCTCGTACACCCGCTCCAGCGACCACGGGTCGGGGCCGACCGTCGGCGGGAGGGTGAGGTGCTCCGTGACGCTCAGCGTGGCGTAGCTGCCCCGGTCGTCGGGGACCCAGCCGAGCCCCAGCCGCGCCCGCCGGTACGCGGGCAGCCTCCCGACGTCCCGCCCGTCCAGCTCGATCCGGCCGCGCTGGCCGGCGTGCAGGCCCATCACGCAGCGCAGCAGGGTGGACTTGCCGGCGCCGTTGCGCCCGACGAGGGTGACCACCTCGCCGGCGGAGACGTCCAGGCTGACCTCCCGCAGCACCTGCGCCTCGCCGTACCAGGCGGACAGCTTCTCAACGCGCAGCATCGGCGGCTCCCAGGTAGGCGGTGATCACGCGCTCGTCGGCGCGGACCTGCTCGTACGGGCCCTCGACGAGGACCCTGCCGGCCTGCAGGACGGTGACGGTGTCGGCGAGCCGCCCGACGACGCTCATGTTGTGCTCGACCAGCACCACCGTCCGGCCCTGCCGGACCCGCGCGACCAGCTCGACGGTGCGGTCGACGTCCTCCAGCCCCATGCCGGCGGTCGGCTCGTCGAGCAGCAGCACCTTCGGGTCCAGGGCGAGGGCGATGGCCAGCTCCAACGCGCGCTTGCGCCCGTACGCCAGCGCCTCGGCGGGGGCCTCGGCCAACTCGGCCAGCCCGACCATGTCGAGCAGTTCGCCGGCCCGGTCCGTGTAGCGGCGCATCAGCTTCGCCGAACGCCAGAACCGCCAGCCCAGCCCGCTCGGGCTCTGCAACGCCAACTCGACGTGCTCGCGGGCGGAGAGCTGCGGGAAGAGGCTGGTGATCTGGAACGACCGGGCCACGCCGAGCCGGGCGACCCGCTCCGGGGGCAACCCGGTGACGTCGCGGCCGTCCAGCTCGATGCGCCCGTCGCTGGGTCGCAGGAAGCCGGTGAGCAGGTTGAACAGGGTGGTCTTCCCGGCGCCGTTCGGGCCGACGAGCGCGTGGACGCTGTCCGCCGCGACGTCGAGGTCGACGCGGTCGACCGCCCGGAAACCCCGGAAGTCACGGGTCAGCCCGCGGGCCGACAGGAGCGCTTGCCCGGCCATCGCCTACTCCTTCGTAGGTCCGGCGACGACCGGATCGGTGACCGGGGTCACATGGCCGTCGTGTGCTGGAAACCTACGGCGGCGTCGTGATGTCGAACTATGTCGATGGCAGCCATATTCCGGGACGCCCGACCGTGCGGGAACTCCACCCCGCCGCCCGGCCACCCCGCCCGCCGGCATCGACGGCGGTGACTGTCGAGCCACGGGCGTACCACGTCATGTGGGCGCGCCACGGCCGCGCCACGGCCGCGCTTCGCCTTGACCGGTGCCCCTAGGGTGATGGCCCCCTCCCGCGAAAGGTGCCGAGCGGACTGCCCGTCGGCTTCACTGTTGCGATCATCTTCGCCGTCGGCCCGGCGGTCTCCGGCCTGCTGGCGCTCGCCGCCTCGAAGACGTCGACGAAGGGGACCGCCGGCCTGGCCGCGGTCGCCTGCCTCGTCGGCGCCGTCGTGTTCACCGTCGGCTCCAGCGCCCACTACGTGCCGAGACGCCGGCCGGCAGAAGTACGACCACATCGGCGGCGACCACTGTGTGCGGGTTCGCACCGGCACCCTCGCCGACGCCTGCGTCGAGGTGCTCGTCGAGTGGCAGGTCGAGCCGGAGAACGCGCCCAAGCAGTTCATGGACTACAAGGGCGACTTCGACAGCTTCCGGGGCCAGCGGGTGGGCGTGCAGCTCGACAGCGCCGTCAACGACGCCTTCGCCACCTATACAACCCGCTGGAAAAGATCGACTCGGACACCGGCAGCCTGAACGTGGACCTGGAGCCCTTCGCCGAGAGCGCCAAGTGACGGCGGGCCGGCCTCGCCCCGGACGCGCCCGGCTCAGCCGGTGAGCGCGGCCAGGGCGAGGTCGACGTCGGCCTCGGTGGAGTAGACGTGGAAGGACGCCCGCACCCGGCCGGCACGGACCGCCGCCCGGACGCCGGCCCGCTCCAGCCGCTCCGCCGCGTCCGGCACCTCCACCGCGACGATCGCGCTCTCTCCCGGCGGCCGGCCCAGCCCGGCGAGGAAACGGTTGGCCAGGGCGACGTCGTGCGCGTGCACGGCGGGCACGCCGATCTCGGCGAGCAGTTCCAGTGCGGGGGCCGTACCGACCCAGCTGAACCACGCCGGCGAGATGTCGAACCGGCGCGCGTCGTCGGCCAGGCGCAGCGGCGGGCCGTAGTAGGAGGCGTGTGGGTCGTCCCCCGCGTACCAGCCGGCGGCGTCGGGGCGCAGCCGATCCCGCAGCGCGGGCGCCAGGTAGGCGAACGCGGAGCCGCGCGGGGCCATCAGCCACTTGTACGCGCCCACCGCGACCACGTCGGCGAGGTTCGCGTCGAACGGCAGCCAGCCGCACGCCTGGGTGGCGTCGACCGCGACGAGCGCCCCGTGCGCCCGGGCCGCCGCGACGATCCCGGCGTACGGGGCGACCGCGCCGTCGGCCGACTGCACCAGGCTGAACGCCACCAGGTCGGTGTCGGCGTCGATCGCGTCGACGAGCCCGGCCAGCGGCACGGTGCGCACCCGCACGCCCCGCTCGACCTGCACCAGCCACGGGAAGAGGTTGGAGGTGAACTCGACCTCCGGCACCACCACGGTCGCGCCGGCGGGCAGGGCGGCGGCGACCGGGGCCAGCAGTTGCGAGACCGTGCTGCCGACCGCGACGTCGGCGGCCGGCACCCCGACCAGACCGGCGAAGGCGGCCCGGGACCGCTCGGTCGCCTCGCCCCAGCCCTCCCAGGAGGTACGCCCGGAGCGCCATTCGGCAAGCGCCGCCTGCACCGCGTCCCACGCCGGGTCGGGCGGCAGCCCGTAGCTGGCGGTGTTCAGCCAACCCGGCTGCGGCTGCCACAACTTCTGCGCCTGTGCGATCTCCACGCCACTGACGCTAGTCACCCGCGCCGCGTACGGGGACGGCCAATCCCGCGCTCGCGGCCCCGGCCGGCGCGCTCAGGTCGCCGCGCGCAGCGCGTGCAGGCCTCGTCGTACCTCGTCGCGCCCCCGGTCGAGGTCCCAGGCGGCGATCTCGTGCAGCGGATCGCGCTCGCGCAGGCGCCGCACCACCTCCAGGCCGACCGGGTAGCCGCGCCGGCGCGGCATGCCGCCCCGGTAGGCGCTGTCGCGCATGAGGAACCGGGCGGCGCGAAGGGCAGCCCGGCGTACTACGAGGGCACGTTCAGCGCCGACGACACCACGGTCACCGGCGAGTGGGTCTACCCCGGCGGGGGCGGCTACCCCTCGACCATGACGCGGATCTGACCTCGGCCCACCCCGCCGGCCACGCCGGCCGGCGGGGTGGTGGCGTCAGCTGACGTTGGCGGGGCCGAGGACGCTCTTCAGGTCGCCCATCAGCGCGGTGGTGGCCGCCACCCGGAACGGGCCGAGCCGCAGCGTGGTGACCTTGCTGCCGTTGAGCAGCTTGACGTGCACCTCGGTGTCGCCCGGGTGCAGCACCAGGGTCTCCTTGAGACGCTCCACCAGCGGCGGCGTGCACCGGGTCACCGGGATGGTCAGGGTGATCGGCTTGCTCGCCGGGTTGCTGCTGACGTCCGGCATGGACATGTCCATCGCCATGATCCGGGGCGTGTCGTCGCGCCGGTCGACCCGCCCCTTGACCACCACGATGGCGTCCTCGGCGATGTACTGCCCAATCACCTCGTAGGTGTTGGGGAAGAAGAGCGTCTCCACGCCGCCGGCCAGGTCCTCCAGGGTGGCCGAGGCCCAGGCCCGGCCCTGCTTGGTGACCCGACGCTGCACGCCGGAGAGGATGCCGGCGAGGGTCACCACCGCCCCGTCCGGCACGGTGCCCTCCTCGGACAGGGCGGCGATGGTGCAGTCCGCCGCCGCGCCGAGGACGTGCTCCAGGCCGAAGAGCGGGTGGTCGGAGACGTAGAGGCCGAGCATCTCGCGTTCGAAGGCGAGCTTGTCGCGCTTGTCCCACTCCCCGTCGCCGATCACCGGCATCACCGTGGTGCTGCTGGTCTCCGCGTCGCCGAAGCCGGCGCCGAAGAGGTCGTACTGGCCGACGGCCTCCTTGCGCTTGACGTCGGCGTACGCGTCGATCGCCTCCGCGTGCACCGTGAGCAGCGCCTTGCGGGAGTGCCCGAGCGAGTCGAACGCCCCGGCCTTGATCAGCGATTCGATGGTCTTCTTGTTGCAGACCACCGCGTCGACCTTGGACAGGAAGTCGTAGAAGTCGGTGTACTCGCCCTTCTCGTCGCGGCAACGCATGATCGCGGCGACGACGTTCGCCCCGACGTTGCGTACCGCGCCGAGGCCGAAGCGGATCTCCTTGCCGACCGGGGTGAACGGCCCGGCGGAGGTGTTCACGTCCGGCGGCAGCACCTGGATGCGCATCCGACGGCACTCCGAGAGATAGAGCGCCATCTTGTCCTTGTCGTCGCCGACCGAGGTGAGCAGCGCCGCCATGTATTCCGCCGGGTAGTGCGCCTTCAGGTAGGCCGTCCAGTAGGACACCAGGCCGTACGCCGCCGAGTGCGCCTTGTTGAAGGCGTAGCCGGCGAACGGGACCAGCACGTCCCATACCTTCTGGATCGCCTCGTCGGAGTAGCCCCGCTCCCGGCAGCCGTCGCGGAACGGGATGAACTCCTTGTCGAGGATCTCCTTCTTCTTCTTGCCCATCGCGCGGCGCAGCAGGTCGGCCTGGCCGAGCGTGTAGCCGGCGAGGATCTGCGCGGCGCGCTGCACCTGCTCCTGGTAGACGATCAGGCCGTAGGTGGGCGCGAGGATCTCCCGCAGCGGCTCCTCCAGCTCCGGGTGGATCGGCGTGATCTCCTGGAGGCCGTTCTTGCGCAGCGCGTAGTTGGTGTGCGAGTCGACGCCCATCGGGCCGGGGCGGTAGAGCGCGAGGACGGCGGAGATGTCCTCGAAGTTGTCGGGCTTCATCATCCGCAGCAGGGAGCGCATCGGCCCGCCGTCGAGCTGGAAGACGCCCAGGGTGTCGCCCCGGGCCAGCAGCTCGTACGCGGGCTTGTCGTCCAGCGGCAACGCCAGCAGATCCAGCTCCTTGCCGTGGTTGAGCTGGATGTTCTTCACCGCGTCGTCGATGATCGTCAGGTTTCGCAGGCCGAGGAAGTCCATCTTCAACAGCCCGAGCGACTCGCACGTCGGGTAGTCGAACTGGGTGATGATGACCCCGTCGGAGTCCCGGCGCATCAGCGGGATGTGGTCGATGATCGGCTCGGCGGACATGATGACGCCGGCGGCGTGCACGCCGGTCTGCCGGATCAGCCCCTCGATGCCCCGGGCGGTGTCGATGACCTTCTTGACGTCCGCCTCGGCCTCGTACATGCCCCGGATCTCGCCGGCCTCGGCGTACCGGGGGTGCTTGGGGTCGAAGATGCCCTCCAGCGGGATGTCCTTGCCCATCACCGCCGGGGGCATCGCCTTGGTGATCCGGTCGCCCACCGCGTACGGGTAGCCGAGCACCCGGGCCGAGTCCTTGATCGCGGCCTTCGCCTTGATCGTGCCGAAGGTGGCGATCTGGGCGACCTTGTCCTCGCCCCACTTGTCGGTCACATACTTGATCACCTCGCCGCGCCGGCGCTCGTCGAAGTCGATGTCGACATCCGGCATCGAGACGCGCTCGGGGTTGAGGAAGCGCTCGAAGATCAGCCCGTGCGGGATCGGGTCGAGGTCGGTGATGCCCAGGGCGTACGCCACCAGCGAGCCGGCCGCCGAGCCACGCCCGGGGCCCACCGCGATGCCCTGGCTCTTGGCCCACTGGATGAAGTCGGCGACCACGAGGAAGTACGACGGGAACCCCATCTGGATGATGACGCCCAGCTCGTACTCGGCCTGCTTGACGTGCCCCTCGGGGATGCCGCCGGGGTAGCGCCGGGCCAGCCCGGCGAAGGTCTCCTTGCGGAACCAGGACTCCTCGGTCTCCCCCTCCGGGACCGGGAAGCGCGGCATCAGGTTGTGGAACTCGAACATCCCGGCGGGGTCGACCTTCTCGGCCACCAGCAGGGTGTTGCGGCAGCCCTCCAGCCACAGGTCGGAGTTGTCGACGCCGCGCATCTCGTCGGCGGACTTGATGTAGTAGCCGCTGCCGTCGAACCGGAACCGGTTCGGGTCGGCGACGTTGGCCGCCGTCTGGACGCAGAGCAGCACGTCGTGCGCCTCGGCCTGGGCCTCGTGCGTGTAGTGCGAGTCGTTGGTCACCACGGGCGGGATGTCCAGCTTGCGCGAGATGTCGTGCAGCTCCTGGCGGACCCGGCGCTCGATGCTGATGCCGTGGTCCATGATCTCCAGGAAGTAGTTCTCCTTGCCGAAGATCTCCTGGTATCGCGCCGCGGCCTTGAGCGCCTCGTCGTACTGGCCCAGGCGCAGCCGGGTCTGCACCTCCCCGGACGGGCAACCGGTGGTGGCCATCAGCCCCTCGGCGTTCTCGGCGAGCAGCTCCGCGTCCATCCGCGGCCACTTGACGAAGAACCCCTCCGTGTACGACCGGCTGGTCAGCTTGAAGAGGTTGTGCAGACCGGTCTTGTTCCTCGCCCAGATGGTCATGTGGGTGTAGCCGCCGCTGCCGGAGACGTCGTCGCTCTTCTGCTCCGGCCGGCCCCAGCGCACCCGCTGCTTGTGGAACCGCGACTCCGGCGCCACGTACGCCTCGATGCCCAGGATCGGCTTCACGCCGGCCGCCATCGCCTGCTTGTAGAAGTCGTTCGCGCCGTGCATGTTGCCGTGGTCGGTCATCGCGACCGCCGGCATGCCCTGCCGCTTGACCTCGGCGAAGAGGTCCTTCAGCCGGGCCGCCCCGTCGAGCATCGAGTACTCCGTGTGCACGTGCAGATGCGCGAACGAATCGCCCATGCGTGGCGCCCCCCGGGTCGGATCATGGGATGGTCGAGGTCGGACGGCCTACCCTATCGCCGCCTCCGGAGGGGCCTCCAGACGCCGCGCCCGGCACGGCGGGCCGGGTGTCGCGGATCTCGTCGACCGCCGCCGCGGCGGCTCGCGACAGTCGGTTCGCGGACTCGTGGCGAGCCGCCCGGCGGTGTCGGCCGTACCCTGAGCGGACGGTGTCCGGCGAGCATTGGACGACCTGATGCCCCTCGGCGACGATATCGAGGCCCTGGCCGCGTCGGCGGCACGCGGCGACCCGGCGGCGCTCGACGCCCTGCTGGCCGCGGTGCGCCCGGAGGTGCTGCGGCTGTGCGCCCGGCTGCTGCCGAACCGGCAGGATGCCGAGGAGGCGTGCCAGGACGCGCTGCTCGCGCTGGCGCGGGGCATCGCCCGGTTCGAGGGCCGGTCGTCGTTCCACACCTGGCTCTACCGGCTGACGGCCAACCGGGCCCGCTCGACCTACCGGTTGCTGCGCCGGCGCTGGCTGGTGGAGGCCGGTGGCGTGCCGCTGCCCGAGCCGGTGGACCCCCGGCGGACCAGCGTGGTCGCCGGCACCCGGCTGGACCTGCTCGACGCGCTCGACTCGGTCCGCCCCGAACTCGCCGAGGCGGTGACTCTGCGCGACGTTCTCGGGTTGGGCTACCGCGAGATCGCCGACCTGCTCGACCTGCCCGAGGGCACCGTCAAGTCGCGGCTGCACGAGGCACGCCGGCAGGTCCGGCTCCGGCTGGCCGGGGAGCCCGGACGCGACGGCGACGGGCGGCGGTGACGGTGGCGGCCCGCCAGGGACAGGCGGCGGTGACGGTGGCGGCCCGCCAGGGACAGGCGGCGGTGACGGTGGCGGCCCGGCCAACCGACCACGGGCGCGACCGGCCCGCCGACCACGGGCGCGACCGGCCCGCCGACCACGGACGCGACCGGCCCGCCGGCCGGGCGCGGTGGCGGTGCGCCACGGCCGGGCTGGTCGCGGCGGCCCTGGCCGGCGCGGTCGCGGCGTGCGGCGGCGGGGACGCGCCGGTCGCGCCGCTGCCCGTCCAGCCGCCCACCGCGACCGCGGGCGGCGCTTCCGGGCCGCCGACCGCCGCTCCCCCGGCCGCCGCCCCGCCGCCGGCCACCCGGCCGGTCCCGCCGGCCGTCGCCCCGACGTCCCGGCCGCGCCCGGCGGCACCACCCGCGACGACCACCACCGGGCGTACGCCGCCCGCTACACCGTCGCCGAGCGGGCTGCCCGGCACCTGCCACGGGGCCGTCCGGTACGACCTGGTGCTCGCGGAGACCGAGTTGGCCCTGCTCACCTCGCTCTGCTTCGCCACCGGCGGAGTGCTGCGGATCATCGGCATCGGGCCGGGCGAGGTGACCGTGGACCGCGAGGACCTGGTCTCCCACAGCTACGAGGCCGGGGTGGTGGACATCCGGTTCGTCCGCCCCGGCACGGTGGCCGTGCTGATCCCGCAGGGCGGCACGACGCACACGATCACCGTGGTGGTGCGGTAGCCGGCCGGCCTACCCCACCCGTACCCCGGCAAGCAGGGTGTCGACGAACTCGTCCCCGCCGGTGGCCGGCGGCGCGACCTGCACGTAGATCAGGCCGGCGCCGCCGGGATCGAGACCGGCGGCCTCGACGACCACGGGCCGGCCCCGGTCGCAGGCGAACCGGGCCACCACCCAGTCGACGCCCGCCTGCCGGGTACGCCGCACGGGCGCGGCGGCGCAGGCCGCGTGCGGGCGCTCGGCGACGAAGCCGGCCGGGGTGGTCCGCGCGGCGATGGTGGCCGACAGGCCGACGAAGGCGCCCGGCACGGTCGGGTCGGCCGCCCACCGCCCCGGGTCGGGCGACATCACCAGGGCCGGTTCGAGCCGGCCGTCGTCACCGTACTGGCCGGCCCAGCCCGTGCCGGCGGCCCGCCACCCGGTCGGCAGCGCGACCGTGACCGGCCCGCTCGTCCAGGTGCCGGCGGCCCGCCCGGCCGGCGCGCCGTCCCCGGCGGTGAGCCCGACGGCAGCCAGCGCCGCGATGCCCAGCCCCACGACCGTCAGCCGCCGAAGGCCCGTCGGTCCGCCCCCGGTGGGCCCACCCGGCGGCACGGCGGCGTTCGGGGCGGGCGGGCCGGCGGCGTACCGGGCGGGCCTGCCGGCGGCGTGCCGCAGGGCCGCGCCGAAGGCCGCCGCGTCCGGGTGCCGGTCGGCGGGGCGGGCGGCGGTGGCCCGGCGCAGCACCGCCGCCACCTCCGGCGGGACGCCCGCCCGGAGCCGGACCGCCCCGCCCGGCCGCTCCGCGCCCCCGCCGAGGAGGCGCAGGCCGAGCCGGCCCAGCCCGTACACGTCGGCACGGATGTCGACGATCGCGAACGGGTCGTCCTGCTCCGGGGCCATGTAGCCGGGGGTGCCGGCCCGGGCGGTGAGGCCGGAGGCTGCGGCGAGCGCCTTGGCCAGGCCGAGGTCGGCGATGAGCGGCCGCTCGCCGTCCGGCGCGGAGCGGAACAGGACGTTGCCCGGTGCCAGGTCGCGGTGCACCACGCCGTGGCGGTGCAGGACGGCGACGCCGTCGGCGATGTCGGCGAGCAGGTCCAGGGCGGCCGGTACGGGAATCGGCCCGGCCGCCAGCCGGTCCCGCAGGCTGCCGCCGTCGGCCCAGGCCAGCACCGCGTACGGCCGGCCGTCCGGCAGCTCGCCCAGCGCGTGGACCCGGACCAGCCGCTCGTCGTCGAGCCGCCGCAGCAGCCGGGCCTCGTCGAGGAAGCGTTCCCGCACGCGCAGGTCGTGGTGCCAGTTCTCGGCCAGCACCTTGATCGCCACCCGCGAGTCGAGCCGCGGGTCGTGGCCCAGCCAGACCGTGGCGAACGACCCCGCGCCGAGCAGCCGCTCGATCCGGTAGGGCCCGATCCGCACCGGACTGGTCACCCGCACCACCCCCGCCACCGGCTCCGCCGGTCGCCGCTCCGCCTCGACAGTAGTACGGCGCGACGGATCGGCGGCAGCCCGCGACGGGCCGGCCGCACCACGGGACGGGAGTCGCCACGGGGACGGGAGTCGGGAACCCGACGAACCGATCCGGCCGGCGGGGTGACCAACAGGACAGGACACCCGAACTCCCGAGGAGGGGATCACCGTGCACCGTCTCTCGTACCCCGTCGTCACCGCCCTGCTGGCCGCGATCGGGCTGGCACCGTTCACCGTGGCGGGCCCGGTCGGCGCCCGCCCGCCCACCGCCCGTGCGGAGGCCGTCGTCGCGGCGGACGTCCCGGCCGGCCGGCCCGGCCCGAGCCCGGCACGGGCCGCCGTCCACCCGGTCGCCGAGGGGCGGGACCAGGTCCGGGTCATCAGCGTCCGGGGCGCCGGGCCGTTCCGGATCGGCGCGAGCCTGGCGCGCCTGTCGGCGGCCGGCCTCGTCGACTGGACGGCCCCCGGGTGCGGCGGCGTGGTCCTGGCCGGCGCCGCCGGGGCCTGGGCCGGCGTGGTGCTGCTGACCTTCCGCGACGGACGGCTGGTGGAGGTCGGCACCGCCACCGCGCCGCCCTACACCCCCGCCGGGGCGGGAGTGAGCATGAGCTTCGCCGAGTTGGAGGAGATCTACGGCCGGCGGGGCGCGCTGATCCGCAACGACGCAGGCGACGCGTCGGCGTACCTGGTGCGGTTCGGCTCCCGGGTCGAACTGTTCACCGGCCACCCGATCCGGCCCGGCGTCGGGTACCTCCAGGTCGGTCCGGCGTCGTTCGTCGAGCGCGCCTTCCGGGAGGGCCGGTCCTGCTGACAGGCCGTCCGCGAGGCGGGGCGTCCGACGCGCCCCGCCTCCCGCCGGCGCAACCACGTGCACCGGGATGAGATCCTCACCAGGGTGAACACCGTGAAGGACGACGACTGGCGGCGGCCGGGGCCCACCCCGGAGCAGCGGCGCCTCGACGTCTACGCCGGGCTGGCGACGGTCGCCCTGGCGCTGGTCAGCCTCACCCTCGCCCGCAGCACCGGGACGTTCCTGCTGGGGCCGCCGCCGTCCGTACCGGAGCAGGTCTTCTGGAGCGTCGCCGTGACCCTGCCGATGATCTGGCGACGCCGCTTCCCCGCCGCCACCACCCTGGTCGTCTCGGTCGCGTTCGTCGCCGCGCAGGCGCGCTCGGCCCCGGAGACGCAGCTCTCCCAGTGGGCGCTGTTCGCCGCCATCTACTCGCTGGGCGCGTGGGGGCCGGACCGCCGGTTGGCCCGCCGGCTGCGGATCGGCGTGATCGTCACCATGTTCGTCTGGTTGGGCGTCGCCTACGCGCTCTCCCTCGACGACATCCCGCCGGACGCGTTCGCCGACGCGGTGGGACCGGTGCCCCCGGTGCTCGCCGCGATCGTCGGCGGGGTGCTGGTCAACGGCCTGTTCTTCGGGTTCGCCTACTTCTTCGGGGAGACCGCGTGGCTGGCCGCCCGCCGGCAGCACGAGGTGCAGGAGCGGGCCGAGGAGCTGCGCCGCTCGCAGGCCGAGGTCCGCGAGCACGCGGTGGTGGGCGAGCGGGTCCGCATCGCCCGGGAACTGCACGACGTGGTCGCCCACCACGTGTCGGTGATGGGCGTGCAGGCGTCCGCCGCCCGCCGGGTGCTCGACAAGGACCCGACGAAGGCCCGCACGGCACTGGGCGCGATCGAGGAGACGGCCCGCACGGCCGTCGACGAGCTACGCCGGATGCTCGGCGTGCTCCGCGCCCGCGACGACGAGGCCGACCGCGCGGACCAGCCGGGGCCGGCCGCGATCGACCGGGTCACGGCTGTGGTCGACCGGGCCCGCGAGGCCGGGCTGCGGGCCACCCTGGGGGTGTACGGGGACCGGGTGCCGCTGCCGGAGTCGGTCTCCCAGTCCGCGTACCGGGTCGTCCAGGAGGCCGTGACGAACACGATCAAGCATGCCGCCGGGGCGACCGCGCTCGACGTGCGGGTCCGCTACCTGGCGCACGAGGTGGAGGTCGACGTGACTGACGACGGACGGGCCACCCGCCCCGCGAACGCCGACGGGCTCGGCCTGGTCGGGATGCGGGAGCGGGTCGCCACCCACGGCGGCTCGCTGGAGGTCGGCCCGCGCGCCGGCGGCGGTTGGCGGGTGCGGGCGAGGTTCCCGCTGCCGGTGGCGGCGGGACGGCCGGCGTGAGCGCCGACCGGACGGAGCCGGGAACGGCCCGCGCCGACCACGCATCGCCCGACGCGGACGCCTGGGCACAGCCCTCGGCCGACCGGCCGGTGCGGGTGCTGCTCGCCGACGACCAGCATCTCGTCCGCACCGGGTTCCGGGTCATCCTCGAGGTGGAGGACGACATCGAGGTCGTCGGGGAGGCGGCCGACGGGGCGCGTGCCGTCAGCATGACCCGCGTGCTGCGCCCGGACGTGGTGCTGATGGACGTGGAGATGCCCGGGGTCGACGGGCTGGAGGCCACCCGGCGGATCACCGCCGAGCAGGACGAGCCGGGCGGCCCGGCCGTGCTGATCCTCACCACCTTCGACCGGGACGACTACCTGTTCGCCGCGCTACGGGCCGGGGCCAGCGGCTTCCTGCTGAAGAACGGCACCCCGGAGGCGCTGGTCGAGGCCATCCGGGTGCTCGCCCGGGGCGACGGGCTGCTCGCCCCGGAACTCACCCGGCGGGTCATCGCCACCTTCGCCCGCCCTGGTGACGCCGCCGGACCGGCCGGCGGGCGGGCCCGGCCCGAGGCGACGCTGCGGGACCTCACGCCCCGCGAGCGGGAGGTCCTGGTGCTGGTCGCCGGGGGCGCGAGCAACGCCGAGATCGCCGCCGAGCTGCACCTTGGCGAGGCGACGGTGAAGACGCACGTCAGCCGGGTGCTGGCCAAGCTCGGCCTGCGCGACCGGGTGCAGGCGGTGGTCTTCGCGTACGAACACGGGGTGGTGCGTCCCGGCCGGTGACCGGTCTCCGCCGCGCGGCGGATCCGCCGACTCAGCCTCCGGGCGGACGGCGGCGGGCGGTCGACGATCTAGCGTCGACGCCGTGACGAACGTGCTCCGCCTCGACGGCGTCGACCGCAGCTTCGGCGACCGTCGGGTGCTCCAGAACGTGTCCTTCGACGTGGCGGCGGGCCGGATGACCGGCTTCGTCGGCGGCAACGGCGCCGGCAAGACCACCTCCATGCGGATCATCCTCGGGGTGCTCGCCCCGGACGCCGGCGAGGTGAGTTGGCGGGGCGCGCCGCTGACCCGGGAGATCCGCCGGCGCTTCGGCTACATGCCGGAGGAACGCGGCCTCTATCCCAAGATGAGCGCCCGGGAGCAGGTGGCCTACCTGGGCCGGCTGCACGGCATGACGGCCGCCGCCGCGCGGCGCAGCACGGACGCTCTGCTGGAGCGGGTCGGGCTCGCCGAGCGCGGCGGCGACCTGCTGGAGACGCTGTCGCTGGGCAACCAGCAGCGCGCGCAGATCGCCGCCGCGCTGGTGCACGACCCGGAGGTGCTGGTGCTCGACGAGCCGTTCTCCGGTCTCGACCCGATGGCCGTGGACACGGTCGTCGCGGTCCTGCGGGAGCGGGCCGCCACGGGCGTGCCGGTGCTCTTCTCCAGCCACCAGTTGGACGTCGTCGAGCGGCTCTGCGACGACCTGGTGATCATCTCCGGCGGCGTCATCCGGGCCGCCGGCAGCCGCGAGGAGCTACGCGCGGCGTACACGGTGCCCCGCTTCGAACTGGTGGTGGAGACCGACGCCGGCTGGCTGCGGGACCAGCCCGGGGTGACCCTGGTCGACCTCGACGGCCCCCGCGCCGTGTTCGACCTCGCGCCCGGCGCGGACGAGCAGCCGGTGCTGCACGCGGCGCTGGCCCGCGGCCCCGTCCGCGCCTTCCGCCCGGTCAGTCCCTCCCTCACCGAGATCTTCCGAGAGGTCGCCCAGTGAACACCACGCAGGCCACCCGCCTGGTCGCCGCCCGCGAGATCCAGGTCAAGCTGCGCGACCGCACCTTCCTGTTCACCACCCTGTTCTTCCTGCTGATCGCCGCCGCCGCGACCATCCTGCCGCCGCTGCTCTCCGGCGGCCCGTCGAGCGTCGCGGTGACCGAGGCGGCGGCCGGCCCGCTGCGCGAGGCCGGCCTGGAGGTACGCACGGTGCCCGACGACCGCGCCGCCGAGCAGGCCGTACGCGACGGCGACGTCGACGCGGCGGTGGTCTCCGGGCCGGCGGTGCTGGCGATGGACGACGCCCCGGACGACGTGGTGGCGGCGCTGAGTGCGCAGCCCACCGTCCGGCTGCTGGACCCGGACGCGGTGGACCCGGTGGTGGCCTTCCTGGTGCCGTTCGCCTTCGCGTTCGTCTTCTTCCTCACCTCGCAGACCTTCGGCGTGCAGATCGCCCAGTCGGTGGTGGAGGAGAAGCAGACCCGGATCGTGGAGATCCTGGTGGCCGCCGTGCCGGTCCGGGCGCTGCTGGCCGGCAAGCTGGTCGCCGGCACGGTGCTGGCGCTCGGGCAGATCGCGCTGATCGCCCTGGTCACGGTGGCCGGCGTGCAGTTCAGCGGCAGCGGTGGGCTGCTGTCGCTGCTGGCCCCCGCGATCGGCTGGTTCGTGCCGTTCTTCCTGCTCGGCTTCGTGCTGGTCGCGGCCATGTGGGCGGCGGCCGGTGCGCTGGTCAACCGTCAGGAGGACATCGCCGGCGTGTCGACGCCGGTGCAGCTCGCGGTCATGCTGCCGTTCTTCGCGGTGGCCTTCCTGAACGACAACGCGACCGCCATGCGGGTGCTGTCCTACCTGCCGTTCTCCGCGCCGACGGCGATGCCGCTGCGGCTGTTCACCGGGGACGCGGCCGGCTGGGAGCCGCTGGTGTCGCTGGCCCTGCTGCTGGTCACCGCCGCCGCGTTCGTCGTCGCCGGCGCCCGGGTGTACGAGGGCTCGCTGCTGCGCACCAACGGTCGCACCTCGTTGCGCGCCGCGTGGCGGTCCCGCGAGACCGTGGGCTGACCGGCGATCGGCCCGGGCGCCGGTGTCCTGACCGGACGCCGGCGCCCGTTGCCGTACGGCACCCGTCCGAACGCCTGATCGGCGGCTGCGAACAGGGGCTGCCCGGCCCGACGGCGGATCCTTCCGCCTGCCGAACACGCCTACGGTGAGCCGATCCCCACGGCGACGGCCAGGTCGTCGCCGGTCCCGGACCGGCCACCAGGCCCACCTGAGAGTGCACTACCGGTTCGACGCGGAGGCCGGCCTCGCCACCGGTGTCCTGCCGCAGCACCGGCGGCCAGCCGGAGGTCGAGGGGCCGTCCGCCCCAGCCACCGGGCGGCCCGCGGCAACAGCGCCGCGGACGCCCCTACCGACAGCACGCCGAGCAGCGCGAGCGCCCCCAGCCGGAGCCGTCTGGTCGACCGGGCCGTCCGGCGCGCCTCGGTCGGTGGGCGATCCGTCGGGTCAGGTTCGGCGGCCGGGCTCGGGCCACCGGGGGTCGCCTCGTCGATCCGCGCCGCGCCGTTGCCACGCGCCTGCTCGGTCAGGCGCGCCTCGATCTCCCGCTGCGTCCCCACCCACCGCTCGATCTCCCCCGCCGACGTGCCGCAGGCGGTCAGCAGCGCCACGACGGTCCGCTCGCGGGGCAGGGTCGTCCGCCCCAGCATGGTGGCGAGGGTGCTCGGCGGCAGCCAGTGCCCGGCCGCCGAGGCCCGCCGGGCGATCTCGCGGTAGGTCAGGCCGGAACGCAGCCGTACACCCCGAAGCAGCGCGACGTACTCCCCCGCAGTCGCGGCTCGCGGCACCGGATGCCGGGCAACGTCATTCATCGGAACTCCCCGTGTCGTCGAGGTGGCCGAGCCCGGACCGGTGCCGGTCCGGGGTCCGCCGACCGCCAGCCGGTCGACGGCGCGGCCATTGAGAAATGACGCTAGACAGACCCGCCGGACGGGACAACGCCCTGACCACGGTCCTGCGGCATCCGGGCAGCTCAGCGGGGCTTGTCCGGGTTTTGTCCGACCACCTCGGACTGTCGACGCGGGCGCCGTTGCCCCACCGGCTGGGCTGTCTGGAGAATCGGGCGATGGACACGGGGGAGCTACGACCGGACGAGGCGACCGATCCGGCGGAATTCATCGAGCTGCTGCGCCGACTCAAGAAGCGGTCCCGGCGCACCTTCCGACAACTGGAACAACGCGCGACGGCAGCCGGTGACGTGCTGGCCCGCAGCACCGCCGCCGACGTCCTGGGCCGGTCCACCCTGCCGCGCCCCGAGGTCCTGGCCGCCTTCGTGCGCGCCTGCGGCGAGGCGGATCAGGTACAGGTGTGGCTGCGGGCGCGGGACCGACTCGCCGCCGGACCGCTCGTCCCGGCGTCACCGACGCCCGACCAACCGCCGGCCGGCAACACCCTCCCGGCCCCGGCCCCGGTGGCGGCGCGCCCCGACGCGGCCCGCCCGCGCCCGTCCACCCGCCCCGTACCGCTGGCGCTGGCCGTCGTCGGCGCCCTGCTGGCCGCACCCGGTGCGGGCGCATGGTTCCTGCACGCCGACGACGAGCGGCGGCCGGCGGCGGAGCGCGGGCCGACCGCCCCGGCGGGCAGCCCCTCGAACGCGCCGGACCGCAGCGCCGGCCCGAGCGGCGGCCGGAGTCGGATCCGTCCCGCCGGCGCGCCGCAGCTCTGCCTCACCGAGGGGTACGACCGCACCGGCAGGTACCGGAGCCAGGTGGCGGTCCAGCGTCCCTGCGCCGAGGCCACCCCACCGGACACCTACCTGGAGCCGGTGCCCGGCGGGCTCTACTTCATCAAGTGGGACCACCCCGTGCACGGTCCGGGTTGCCTCACCGTCCGTGACGGCAATCCCGGCCGGAACTTGCTCGAACCCTGGCAGGACTGCCGCTCGGACAGGCGGTCGCAGCTGTTCGGCTTCGAGCCCACCGGGTCGGCACCCACCGCCTACCGCATCCGGCCGGCCCACAGCGACCTCTGCGTCGGTCTCCACGACGACCACACCGAGGTGTCGGCCGAGGCGCTGGCGGAGCCGTGCACCGGCGACACGGACCAGGTCTTCCTGGTCGACCCGCTGCCCGCCGGCTGACGCACGGTCCCGGCCGATGGCCGGGACCGCGTCGCGGCCGGGTGAGGGGCCGCGCCGGTACGCCGCATCGGGGCACCGGTGACGCGCTGCCGCTCGCGTCCGGCGCCCCGGTGGGCCCGGTGGGTCCACGACGCGCGCCACCGCCCCGCCGGCCGACGGGGTCGACCGGTGCGGGGCGGTGGCGCGCCGCCGGGGATCAGTCGGCGGCGTTACGGAAGACCGGGTAGTAACCGCCGGACTGGCCGGCCGCGGTCGGGTGGTAGGAGACGCCGAGGTTGACGTAGTTGAGCGCGTGCAGCCACTTCTCGCCGTAGCTGCACAGCTGGTGCCCGACGAAGGCCGAGCGCACGTCGGCGAAGGTGAAGCCGGCCGAGGTCGCCGCGCTGCGGGTGATGTCGTCCACGAGGTTGATGCCCTCGTTGATCTTGGCGCGCGAGGTGGCGCTCAGCCCGACGCAGACGGTGCCGAGCTGGTAGAAGACGGGGTAGCCGACGACCACCACGCGGGCGTTCGGCGCCCGGGTCTTGATTCCGTTGTAGACGTTTCGCAGCAGGCCGGGGAGCTGGGCGCGGGCCTTGTCCTCGGCCGCCTGCACCGCGGCGACGCACTCGGTGGTGCCCTTGAGCACGCAGGTGGTCATGATGTTGGCGAAGCCGACGTCGTTGCCGCCGACCGTGACGCTGACCAGGGTCGTGGTGGAGCTGAGCGCCGAGAGCTGGGTGTTGATCACGCTGGTCGTGGTGGCGCCGGAGCAGGCGACCGAGCGGTACGAGGCGGGCTTGACGTTGGCGGCGTACAACGCGGGGTAGGCGTTGGTGCTGCGCTGGCAGGAGCCGCTCTCGCTGGTGTAGCTGCCGGCGCCCACGCCCGAGGCGTAGGAGTCGCCCAGGGCGACGTAGCGGTCGGCGGGGGCGGCCTGGGCGGGGCCGGCCAGGGCGAAGCTGGCGCCGAGAGCCGTGGCCAGGCTCAGGGCGAGGGTCACGAAGCGGGTTCTCCGCACGTCGCACTCCGGGGGTGAGGGGGATCGAGTGCGAAATTGATATCACTAAATATTGCCCAGCGAAAGATCCTTGCGATGATCTTAGGGGTGCCGGCAACGGTTTCCGGGTCCGGCCTCCCGCTGACGAATCCCTCCCGCCCCCGGCCTCCGGGTCGGGGCGACCCCGGTCCCGCCGCGCCGGCGGATCGGCGAAGGGGTTCCCGAGGCCGGGCCACGGTCGACGGTTCCGCACCCGGCTCGGCAGCACGTCGGGGCCCGCGATAGCGTCGGCGCGGCGCCCGGCCGGCGGGACGGGCGGAACCGGCGCGGGTCACGGCCCGGAGGGGGCGGCATGGCGGAGATCGGCGGTGCCACCCGGGTGTACGCGCTGCTCGGGGACCCGATCGCGCAGGTGCGCGCCCCCGGCCTGCTCAATCCGGTGCTGGCCCGGCGCGGCGTCGACGCGGTGCTCGTCCCCGTCCACGTCGCACCGGCCGACCTCACCCAGGTCGTACGCGGCCTCCAACGGGCCGCCAACCTGGACGGGATGCTGGTCACCGTGCCGCACAAGGCCGCCGTCCTGGCCCTCGCCGACCGGGCCAGCGACCGCGCCCGCCTCGCCGGCAGCGCCAACGCCCTGCGCCGGGAGCCCGACGGGACGTGGACCGCCGACACGTTCGACGGCGACGGGTTCGTCCGGGGGCTGGCCGGGGCCGGCCACCCGCCGAGGGGCCGCCGGGTGTGCGTCGTGGGCGCCGGCGGAGCGGGCAGCGCGATCGCCGTCGCCCTGCTCGACGCCGGCGTGGCGGAGCTGCGGCTGGCCGACACCGACCCGGGCCGGCTGGAGACGCTGCGGCGACGGCTCCGCGTCGCGTACCCCGGCCGGGTCGTCGCGGCGGCACGGCCGCGACTGGGCGACGCCGACCTCGCGGTCAACGCGACGCCCCTCGGGCTGCGTGCCGGCGACCCGCTGCCGTTCGCGGTGGCCGACCTGCCGGGCGACGCGGTGGTCGCCGACATCATCATGACCCCGGCGGAGACGGCGCTGCTGGCCGAGGCCCGCCGGCGCGGACTGCGGGCGCATCCCGGCGAGCCGATGCTGGCCCACCAGATCGAGTCCTACCTGGAGTTCTTCGGGCTCTGACCGCCCGCCGTCGCCACACCGCGGCCCCAGGCCGCCCTGCCACGGCGACCGGACGCCGCCTCCCCCGGTCCGGCTCGTCCGTCCGCGCCGGCCGACCCCCACGCCCGTGCGGCCCGCCGCACGTCCCGCCGACGTGGGCCGAAGGTCCCGCCCGTTGTGGTCCGGCGGCACTGCTGGCGGCGGCCCGCAGACGGTGGAATGAGGACGTAGACAAGAAGTGAGAGGAGAGGGTGATGACCGCCATCGCCGAGCGTCCGACCATCGACCGCACCGCCGCCACCGCTCCCCGGGAGGTCGTCGCCCCGGTCGAGACCCGCCGGGAGAAGCTCACCCGGTACGCCCTCGCCGGCCTGCGGCTCGCGCTGGGCTGGACCTTCCTCTGGGCCTTCCTGGACAAGACGTTCGGCCTGGGCCACGAGACGGAGGCCGCCAAGGCCTGGATCAACGGCGGCAGCCCCACCAGGGGCTTCCTGGGCAACGCGGTCGCCGGCCCCTTCGCGGACTTCTACCAGGGCTTCGCGGGCGCCGCCTGGGCCGACTGGCTCTTCATGATCGGCCTCGCCGCCATCGGCACCGCCCTCATGCTGGGCGTCGGCATGCGGATCGCCACCGCGACCGGCGCGCTGCTGCTGGTGCTGATGTGGACGGCCGTCCTGCCCCCGGCGAACAACCCCTTCATGGACGACCACCTCATCTACGCCGGCCTCCTCGGCGTCCTCGCCCTCACCGCCGCCGGCGACACGCTCGGCCTCGGCAGGTACTGGACGCGCCTGGCGCTGGTGCGGCGGCTGCCCTTCCTCAAGTGACGAGCAACCGCCCGGGAACGGGCACGATCCGGCGGAGGCGGCACCCGGTTCGGGTGCCGCCTCCGCCGCGTCCGGCCACCGCCGGCGCGTCGACCCACGCGTCGCCCGGGGATCGGCACGGGACCCGCCGCGCGACGGCGGGCGCTGGCAGGATGGCCGGTGTGGACCTCGACTCCGGCGCCGGGCTGCTGCACCGGCTGACGTCGTACGTGCCGAACCGCGAGTGGGACGTGCCCGTGGACGACCCGCGGGTCCGCCGCGACCTCGTCCCCAACGATCCCGCGACCCTTCCGCCGCAGCTCAAGGGCTATCCGGACGGCCCGCCCGTGCTCGACCTGCCGCGCGACCTGCCCGACCCGGGCGTGCCCGCGACGGCCGTGCTCGCGGGCGTCGCGGGCGCGGCCCGGCCCTTCGACGCGGCCCAGCTCGGCCGGGTGCTCTTCCTCGGCGCCGGCGTCGTGCGCACCGCCGAACGCCACGGTCGACCGTTCCTCTACCGGGCCGCCGGCTCGGCCGGGGCGCGGTTCCCGCTGGAGGTCTACGCGAGCACCCGCGGCGTCGCGGGCGTCCCCGACGGCGTGCACTGGTACGACCCGGCGCGGCACGCGCTCGTCCAGGTCGCCCCCGGCGCCACCGGGAAGGCAACGACGCTCGTGGTCACTGGCGTGCCGTGGCGCACGGGGTGGCGGTACGCCGAACGCGGGTGGCGGCACCTCTACTGGGACGCCGGGACGCTGCTGTCCCAACTGTCGGCGGCCGCCGCGAGCGCCGGCCTCGCGCCGCGACTGCGCACGCTGTTCCCCGACGCCACGGTCCGCGCCCTCGTCGGCGCCGACGGCGTGCACGAGTACCCGCTGGCCCTGCTGACCCTCGGCGACGGCGCGCCGGCCATCGACCCCACCGGCCCGGCGGTCCCGGGTGAGCTGCCACCGGTCGAGCTGCCGCTGTGCACCGCGGCGCAGCGCGCGGGCGAACGGGACACGCTCGGTGAGCCCTGGCCCGAGGCGCCGGCGCTGACCGACCACCCGCCCTCCGCCACGCTCGACGAGGTGGTGCGCCGACGCGGTTCGCAGCGCCGCATGGACCGGTCCCGCACGCTGCCCCGCGCCCTGCTGGAGTGGCCGCTGGCCGCCGCCCTGCGCGGCGTACGGGTGCCGCACTGGGTGGCCGTGCACGGTGTCGACGACACCACGCCCGGCCTCTACCGGTGGCCCGACCTGTCGACGCCGCTGCGGGCGGCGCCCCTGCGCGGCGAGCTGCTGCGGGTCTGCCTCGACCAGGCGCTCGCCGGCGACGCGGCGTACGTCGTCGTCGCGGCCACGCCGCTGTCGGCGCTGGACGACCGGGGTTACCGGGACGCCCAGCTCGCCGCCGGGCTGGTCGAGGGCCGGCTGCACCTGGCGGCGTACGCACTGGGGGCCGGCGCCTCCGGGATGACCTTCCTCGACTCCGAGGTCCCCGGCCTGCTCGGCGAGCCCGACGACCTCGCTGCCCTGCTGTTCACCTGCGTGGGCGTCCCCGAGTACGCGTCCCGCGCCGGCGGCCGGCCGGGCAGCCCGGTGGCGGTCCGCCCCGTCCAGCCCCGCGTCGGCGGGGCGTGACCCCCGGGGCCCCGAGGAGCGGACCAGCCCAGTCGTCGCGGTGCCCGGAGCGCAGGCTCGTGGCTGCCGGCGGACCGGCGGCACGGACTGGTCAGCGGGACGGCGGGACCGCGTCCCAGCCGGCGGGCAGGGTCGGCACCGGCCAGGCCGGGTCCGGCCGCCACGACGCCCACGCCTCGTCCCACCAGCGCTCGCCCGCGTCGAGCAGGGCGGCGATCCGGTCGCCCTCGGCGCGGATCGCGTCGGCCATCCCCGGGTAGCGCCCCTCCGCCAGTCGCTGGGCGAACATCTCCACGTCCTTCCAGACGTAACGCTCGGCGTCGGCCGGCCACCAGATGTCCAGCTCGTGGTCGAGGGTGTCCACCCCGATCGGCGTACGCCGCACCGGATCCTGCAGGTTGAAGTACCACCCGGCGAAGGCGCGTTCCGGGCCGGCCCAGAAGACGTCGACGGAGTGCGCCTCGCCCGGCCGGTGCAGCATCAGCTTGCCGTGCCCGGTCCACCCCCGGTGCCCGGCGACCTGCCACGGGTGCCGCCCGCACGGAAGGTGCCCGGTCTCGGGGAAGCCGAACTCCGCGCCCGGGGGCAGGTAGAGCACGAGCAGGTCGGGCGAATCCTCGACGCAGACGGTGGGGCAGCCGAACCACACCTCGCCGTGCAGGATCTCCCGCCGCACGACCACCTCACCGGGGCGGAAGCGGCGCCCCGCCCCGGCCTGAGCACCGTCCCGCTGCACCCGACCCGGACGACCCACCCGGCCAACCTAACGGCTGCCGGCGCGCCGCCGGCGTAACCCCGGCCCGTGTGTCCGGCGCGGCCGGATCGCACGCCCGCGCCCCGGGCGCCTGCGGTGCGGGAGCCGGCCCGTGTGTCCGACGCACGCCCGCGCCCCGGGCGCCTCCGGCGCGGGAGGCGTCACCCGGCGGATGCGGGACGCGCGGGGCCGCGTCGGCCGGCCACGGCCGGCACCGGCGCGGCGAAGGGGTCCGGCGTCGTCCCCGTCCAGCGCCGCAGGAGGGCGGTGCCGGTCTGCCGCCGCTCGCCGTCCACGGTGGTCGTGCCGCTGGTGACCACGTAGAACCGCCCGTCGCCCAGCGCCTCCAGACCAAAGCTGCCCGGCCCCTCCCAGCCGCGGATCCCGGTGCCCGGGTCGGTCAGCCCGGCGGCGGCCAGGGGCACGGTCCACCCGGTCGCGCCGTCCGGCTGACCGGTGATCACCCCGGTCCGCGGGGCGACGGTGCCGTCGATCGCGTAGAGCGTCCAGTTCGGAAACTCCGGCTTGCTCCCCCGGTAGACCGCCATCAGCCAGCGGCGGGTGTGCCTGTCGTACTCCAGGTTCTGCACCCCGTAGGTGGTGTTCCCGGTCCGGACGAAGACCTTGGCGTACGGCTTCCCGGGGCCGCTGCGGTGCGGTGCGGCCTGGCTGAGCGGGCGGGCGAGGAGGCTCCACCGCCGCACGTCGTAGGCGAGCAGCACCTGGTGGTCGTTGTCCGTGCGGGTGGTGTTGGGATAGATGCCGTAGGCCACCATCAGCACGTTGCGCCCGCCGGTGGTGCCCAGCGCCGGCCCGAACGAGACACCGTCGATGCCGCTGGCGCCGTACCGGTGGTCGGCGGTCTGCGCGGTGTCGCCGTCGAAGACGCCGTCGCCGTCCAGGTCCGCCGTGAAGTCGTCGACGACCTCCTGCAGGTGGACGGTGGTCATCACCCCGTCCGTCTCGGCGTCCATCCCGACCCGGGTGATCTGGGTGACGTCGAAGATGGCGATGTAGAAGGCCCGCTCCGCCTTGTACTCCAGCGAGCCGTAGACGCGGCCGTCCTCCGGGTTGAGATCCAGGTCGCCGAGGTGGCCGGTCAGTCCGGTCACGGTGCCGACGACCCTGCCGTCGAGGTCCGTCTTGACCAGGACGTTGGTGAAGGACCAGTAGACGTGGCCGCGGCTCCAGTCGACCGCCACCCCCTGCACGTGGCCCGAGCGCCACGCCCCGCCGTACACCGTCGCCGGCATGTCCGCCGGCGCCACCGCCGGACGCGATGTCCCGAAGGCCGGGCCCCGGTCCGGTATGACCATCGGGCCCGCCGTCGCGGCGGGTGGGGCGACCGCGCCAGCCAGGACGGGAATGGTCAGGGCGACGGCCGTGGCGGCGAGGGTCCTGCGCATGTCTCTCCGTTGCTCAAGAAGATCAAACAGCGGAGGATCCTATGTGAACTTTCCGAACGGCGGGAGCCCGGACGAACAACCGTAAACGACGCGTCAGCGAACGAACGTCCGAAAGTTGGACCCGAACGGATGAAAACCCCGACGTCACCGCGGTGGCCGCCCCGGCGGAGTGGCGGTTCGCGGAATGGCGGGCCCGGCGCTCGCCGCGTCGGCCGGCGCGGCGTGCCGCGCGCCCGCCGGACCTCGCCGGGTCGCCGCCCGGCGAGGTCGACGGCGGGCAGGGGGCGTCAGCCGACGGCCGCCATGATCTCGTCGGAGACGTCGAAGTTCGCGTAGACGTTCTGCACGTCGTCGCAGTCCTCCAGGACGTCGATGAGCTTGAAGATCTTGCGCGCGCCGTCCTCGTCGAGGGGGACGTTGACGCTCGGGATCAGCGAGGACTCGGCCGACTCGTACTCGATGCCGGCGTCCTGCAGCGCGGTGCGCACCGCGATCAGGTCACCCGGCTCGGAGACCACCTCGAACGCCTCGCCCAGGTCGTTGACCTCCTCGGCGCCGGCGTCGAGGACCGCCATCATCACGTCGTCCTCGGTCGTGCCGGCCTTGGGGACGATCACCACGCCCTTGCGGGAGAACATGTACGACACCGAGCCGGCGTCGGCGAACGAACCGCCGTTGCGGGTCAGCGCGGTGCGCACCTCGGTCGCCGCGCGGTTGCGGTTGTCGGTCAGGCACTCGATGAGCAGCGCGACGCCGTTCGGGCCGTACCCCTCATACATGATCGTCTGGTAGTCGGCGCCGCCGGCCTCCAGGCCCGACCCGCGCTTGACGGCGCGGTCGATGTTGTCGTTCGGGACCGAGTTCTTCTTGGCCTTCTGGATGGCGTCGTAGAGCGTCGGGTTTCCGGCGGGGTCACCGCCGCCCGTCCGGGCCGCGACCTCGACGTTCTTGATCAGCTTGGCGAACATCTTGCCGCGCTTGGCGTCGATGACCGCCTTCTTGTGCTTGGTCGTCGCCCACTTTGAGTGGCCGGACATCTGTTACCTCCGTTGCTACCCGCCGTCTGCATCGACCGCACCGCGCACGCCCCGCTCCCGCCGGCGCACGCGGTGGTGCCGGTCAGCCCTGGTGGAAGCCGTGACGGGCAGATGGCCCTGCCGAATCTCGGCAATCCTACCGACGTCCGGGCGGCGGCTGTCACGCACGGCGCGTCGCCGGCCCGCCCCGCCCGCCCGGACCAGGGCGGACGGGGCGGAGACGCCGTCGCGGGTCAGGCCCCGAAGCCGTACGACCCCAGCACGCCGAACCCGGTCACGGACCGCTGTTCGCACCGGTCCTCCAGGCCGGGCCGGTAGCGCCGGAACGACTCGAGCCCGGGCAGCGGCCCCGGCAACTCGGGCGCCATCGCGATGTCCACGAAGCTCCGCTCGTCGTCGAGCTGGAGCGTCACGTACCGCAGCCCGGCCGGCCGGGCCCGGGCCACCTCCTCGTGGACGGCCCGGAGCAGGCGCAGGTGCTGACGCCCTGCTGCTCGACGACGCCGACCGCGAGTACCTGCGGCAGCTCTCGGCGGCCAACCACAGCCGCGTCCTGTGCCCCGGCGAGCGGCCGGCGGTGTCCCGCGCCGTCCGCCCGACCGTCCAGGCGGTGCTCGACGCGCTGCGGGACTCCCCCGCGTACGTGCTCAACCGGCTCGGCGACGTGCTGGCCTGGAACGATCCCTTCGACCGGCTGGCCCGCCCCCTGGGCCTGCTCGACGGCCACCGCCCCAACCTGGTGTGGTACGTACTCACCGACGAGCGCGCCCGCGACCACTTCCCCGACTGGGCGCGGCTGGCCGACCAGCAGGTCGCCGAGCTGCACCGGCTGCGCCGGGGCGACCGGGCCGTCGACGACTTCGCCGAGCGGCTGGCCCGCACGGTCGGCGTGCCCTTCACGCAGCGGTGGCAGCGGCGGCCGGTGGCGGCGCCGGTCACCGGCGTGCGGGGGCTGCGGCACCCGGAGGTGGGGCTGCTGCGGCTGACGTACGAGACGCTGGAGTTCGCCGACAGCGACCACCAGCGCCTCGTCGTCCACGTGCCCGCCGACGCCGCGACGGCGGCCGGGCTGGACCGGCTGCAGGGCCGCCTGCCCGGGCACCTGCGATCGGTGGCCGGCTGAGCCGTCGCGCCCCTCCCGTCGACGGAGTCGGCAGCGCGCTTCAGCGCGCGGCCCGCACCAGCTCCACGAAGTAGCCGTGCACCCGCGGGTCGCCCGTCAGCTCGGGGTGGAACGAGGTGGCCAGCAGGTTGCCCTGCCGGACCGCGACGATCCGCCCGGCGGCCGGGCCCTCGGTGACCGTGCCGAGCACCTCGACGCCGGCGCCGACCCGCTCCACCCACGGTGCCCGGATGAACACCGCGTGGAACGGCTCCCCCGCGACGCCGTCGATCTCGACCGGGGCCTCGAACGAGTCGACCTGCCGGCCGAACGCGTTGCGCCGCACGGTCATCTCGATGCCGGCGAAGCCGCGCTGGTCGGGGCGGCCGTCCAGCACCTCCCGGGCCAGCATGATCATGCCGGCGCACGAGCCGTAGACGGGCATGCCGCCGGCGATGCGCTTGTCGATCGGCTCGCGCATCTCGAAGATGTCGGCGAGCTTGCTGATGGTGGTGGACTCCCCGCCGGGCACGACCAGCCCGTCGACCTCGTCCAGCTCGCCCGGCCGGCGCACCGGGCGGGCCTGCGCGCCCGCCGCGGCGAGGGCGTGGACGTGCTCGCGCACGTCGCCCTGCAGGGCGAGCACGCCGATGACGGGTGCGTCGCTCATGTCACCGTTCCTCTCGTGGACGTCGGAAAGGGCACCTTCCCGACGCCTCGGGGTCGGGAAGGTGCCCTTTCCGGCACGTCACCAGCCGCGCTCGGCCAGGCGGTGCGGCTGCGGGATGTCGTCGACGTTGATGCCGACCATCGCCTCGCCCAGGCCCCGGGAGACCTTCGCCAGCACGTCGGGGTCGTCGTGGAAGGTGGTGGCCTTGACGATCGCGGCGGCCCGCTGCGCCGGGTTGCCGGACTTGAAGATCCCGGAGCCGACGAACACGCCCTCGGCGCCGAGCTGCATCATCATCGCGGCGTCGGCCGGGGTGGCGATGCCACCGGCGGTGAACAGCACCACCGGCAGCTTGCCGCTCTCGGCGACCTCCTTGACCAGCTCGTACGGCGCCTGCAGCTCCTTGGCGGCCACGTAGAGCTCGTCGGCGGGTAGGGAGCCCAGCCGGCGGATCTCCTGGCGGATCCTGCGCATGTGGGTGGTGGCGTTGGAGACGTCACCGGTGCCGGCCTCGCCCTTGGAGCGGATCATGGCCGCCCCCTCGGTGATCCGGCGCAGGGCCTCGCCGAGGTTGGTCGCCCCGCAGACGAAGGGGACGGTGAAGGCCCACTTGTCGATGTGGTTGGCGTAGTCGGCCGGGGTCAGCACCTCGGACTCGTCGATGTAGTCGACGCCGAGCGACTGGAGGATCCGGGCCTCCACGAAGTGGCCGATGCGGGCCTTGGCCATCACCGGGATGGAGACCGCGTTGATGATGCCGTCGATCATGTCGGGGTCGCTCATCCGGGACACGCCGCCCTGGGCGCGGATGTCGGCGGGCACCCGCTCCAGCGCCATCACCGCGACGGCGCCGGCGTCCTCGGCGATCTTGGCCTGCTCGGCGTTGACCACGTCCATGATCACGCCGCCCTTGAGCATCTCGGCCATGCCGCGCTTGACGCGGGCGGTGCCGGTGACAGGGTTGGCGCTGGCGTTCTGAGCGGTGGTTTCGGGCACGGCTGATCGCTCCTCGAACGTGCTCGGGGGGTGGCTGCGGACGATGCTACGACCGCACCGGCGCCCGTCCGACAGCCAATCGGACCCCCGGTGGCCTGCCCTGTGGCAGCCGTCACCGGCCCGCCGCCGGCCGGCGAAGATCGCGGTCGGGCGGTGAGGTTCCCGGCGTCAGCCGGCGAGGTTCCCGGCGTCGACCGGCGACGTTCCCGGCGTCGACCGGCGACGTTCCCGGCGTCAGCCGGCGACGTTCCCGGCGTCAACCGGCGACGTTCCCGGCGTCGACCGGCGACGTTCCCGGCGTCAGCCGGCGGCGACGTCCGCCGGGACGGCGAGGGTGGGGTCGTCGACGTCGAAGTACCTCGGCCACGGCCGGCGGGCGCCCATCCGCAGCAACCGCACCAGCGGGCGCTTGCGCGCGGCGCGCGCGTCCCGGACCAGGTCGGTGTGCACCTGCCGGGCCAGGGCGAGCCGCCGGCTGGCGGCGATCACCGCCTCGCAGTCCGGGTCGGCCGGGTCCAGCTCCACGGCGCGCAGCTGGCGGGTGAGGTCGTTCTCGGCGGCCTCCCGCTCCTCCGGCTGGGCGTCCAGCGCGATCCGTGCCGCCGCGTACAGCTCGACGCCGTAGCGCCGCTCGGCCAGGACCGCCGCGGCCGCCGCGCGGCGCAGCAGGTGGGCGTCCAGGGCGCGGGCCGCCGCCTCCGCCCGGTCGTGCAGCCGGTCGACCCGGCCGGCGGTCCAGACCAGGTACGCCACGACCAGCCCGACGGCCAGCGCCCCGACCACGACCCACCACATGCCCGACATCGTCAGTCCAGCCCCACCCATTCGGTGTCCATGACCCGCCCGTCGGTGGCCTCGATCGCCGCCGCGTAGACCTCCAGGACCCGGCGGGCGACCACCGGCCAGTCGAAGGTGGCCACCACCTGGTCGCCGCAGGCGGTCAGCGCGGCCCGGCCGTCCGGATCGTCGAGCAGCTCGGCGAGGGCAGCACGCAGCCCGGCCGCGTCCCCGGTCGGGAAGAGCCGGCCGGCCCGGCCGCCGTCGAGCACCCGGCGGAACGCGTCGAGGTCGCTGGCGACGACGGTGGTGCCCGCCGCCAGCGCCTCGGTGAGGATCATGCCGAAGGACTCCCCGCCGGTGTTCGGCGCCACGTACAGGTGCACGCTGCGCAGCATCCGCGCCTTGTCCTCCTCGCTGACCAGCCCGAGGAAGGTCACCTGGTCGCGCAGCTCCGCCGGGAAACGCCCGAACAGATCGTCCGGGTCGCCCGGCCCCGCCACCAGCAGCCGCAGGCCGGGGCGCTGCCGGGCCAGTTCGACGAAGGCGTCACGCAGGATGGGGAAGCCCTTGCGGGCCTCGGTGAAGCGGCCGAGGAAGCCGATCGCGCCGCCCCGCCCGGGCGGGCACTCCCCCGGCCAGCCGGGCAGCGGCTCCGCGTGACTGAACTTCGCGACGGCCACCCCGTTGGGGATCTCCACCGCGCCGCCGTCCATGTGCTCGACCTGCACCTTGCGCGCCAGCGCGCTGACCGCGATGCGGGCGGTGATCCGCTCCAGCACGATCTGGAGCACGCCCTGCGCGGCGGCGAGCGCCCGCGACCGGGTCATCGCCGTGTGGAAGGTGGCCACCACCGGGCCGCGGGCGGAGAGCACGGCCAGCAGCGACAGGCTCAACGTCAGCGGCTCGTGGACGTGCAGCACGTCGAACTCGCCCCGGATGATCCACCGCCGCACCCGGGCCGTGGAGACCGGGCCGAACGCGATCCGCGCCACCGAGCCGTTGTACGGCAGCGGCACCGCCCGCCCCGCCGGCACCACGTACGGCGGCAGCGGGGAGTCCTCGTCGGCGGGGGCGAGCACGCTCACCTCGTGCCCGAGGCCGATGAGCGCCTCGGCGAGGTCCATGACGTGGTTCTGCACCCCGCCGGGCACGTCGAAGGAGTACGGGCACACGATGCCGATGCGCACGTGTAAACGCCTCCCTCACGCCTGTCCGGCGGTCGGGGAGGCCTGGGTCGCGCCGTCGCCCGTGCCGCGCTGGTCCAGCCACATCCGCTGCAACATGTGCCAGTCTTCCGGATGCCGGGCGATGCCCGCCGCCAGACCGTCGGCGACCCGCTGGGTCAGCGACCGGACCCGCGCGTCGAGCGGGCCCTCCTCGGGGCCGGGCAGCGGCAGCGGGCCGGCGATCGACGCGCACGCGGCATCGTCCTCGTACCACATCGAGGCGACGTAGAGGGGCGCGCCGGTGCGCAGCGCGAGCAGGGCGGGGCCCGCCGGCATCCGCGTCCGGCCGCCGAAGAAGTCGACATCCACCCCCCGCGCGGAGAGGTCCCGGTCGGCCAGCAGCGGCACGACCGTGCCGGCCCGGACCCGGTCGACCAACACGTCGAACGCGGGCCGGTCGCCGCCGTGGGTGGGCAGGATCTCCATGCCCAGGCTCCGCCGGAAGGCGAGGAAGCGCTGGTAGACGCCCTCGGGCTTGAGCCGTTCGGCGACGGTGGTGATCGGCCAGCCGGTCGCCGCGACCCAGGCGCCGGCGGCGTCCCAGTTTCCGGCGTGCGGCAGCGCCACCACGGCGCCCCGGCCGGCGGCCACGTCGGCGGCGAGCAGCTCCTCGCCGTCGAGCCGGAAGCCGGCCAGGATCTCCGCCCGGCTGAGCGACGGCAGCCGGAACGCCTCCAGCCAGTACCGGGCGTACGAGCGCAGCCCGCGACGGACCAGCTGGTCGAGCTCGGCCTCGGGCAGCTCGGGGCCGACCACCCGGCGCAGGTTCGCGCGCAGCCGGGCCGTACCCCCGCCGCCGCGACGGTGGGCGCGGTCGGCGCCCGCCCGGAACGCCGCGGCCGCGACGGGCCGGGGCAGCGCGCGGATCAGGCGCCACCCGGCGACGTAGCCGAGCTCGGTGAGGTTCACCGGCGCCGGCCCTGCCGCCGCGGCCGGCCGGCGCTGCCCGCGCTCACCCCTGCCCGCCCGGTGCGGGCGCCTGGGCCTGGCGGTGGACGTGGGCCATCCGCTGCCCGACGGTGAAGACCGAGACCGCGGCGAGCAGCCAGAGCGCGATCTCCAGCGCGGGCCCGACGCCGAGGCCGGTGAGCAGCCCGCCGACGCCGACGATGAGCAGCCGCTCGGTGCGCTCGGCGATGCCCACGTTGCAGGTCATGCCGAGCCCTTCGGCGCGGGCCTTGACGTAGGAGACCAGGCCGCCGGCGGCCAGGCAGAGCAGCGCGGCGGCGACGCCCGAGTAGTCGTGCTCGGTGGCGAGCCAGTAAGCGACGGCGCCGAAGACCGCGCTGTCGGCGATCCGGTCCATGCTCGAATCGAGGAACGCGCCGAACCGGGTCGAACCGCCGCTCATCCGGGCCATCGTCCCGTCGAGCAGGTCGGTGAGCGCGAACACGGTCACGATGAGGGCCCCGGCGACCAGATGACCGCGGGCACCGAAGCCGAGCGCACCGACGAGCACCCCGAGGGTGCCCGCCACGGTGACCGCGTTGGGGGTTACGCCCGCTCGGAGCAGGCCGCGTGCGACCGGCTCGACGACGCGGGTCATCCCCGCGCGGGCCGTCACTTGGAAGATCTTCGCCATGGCGGTCCCACGATAACGGTCGCCCGGTCACCGGTGGTACGGCCGGTCAGCCGACGCGCGCACGGCGGAGTCTTGTGCCGGCCCCGCATCGGGTGTGTGATCGAGCGGGGAAGGTGAGCCAGCTCACCCACCCGCCCGTTGATTACCCGTGACCCAGCGAAGCACCGGAGGATATCGCCGCGGAACCCGCTCGGGCCGCTTCCCCGTCGCGCGCGGCGGTCGCCACCAACCACGGCTGAGGGAGGTGCGCCCCATGGCGCAGAAGAGTCAGGAGAAGGGCCCCGCCGGCGGCGCGCCGGTGGTGACCGAGCCCGGCAGGATCCGCAACGTGGTGCTCGTCGGGCACTCCGGCGCGGGCAAGACGACGCTCGTCGAGGCGCTGCTCGCGGCGACCGGCACGATCGGCCGGGCCGGCGCCGTCGCCGACGGCACCACCGTCTGCGACCACGACCCGGCAGCCGTACGCCAGCAGCGCTCGGTGAGCCTGGCCTGCGCGCCACTGCTGCACGACGGGATCAAGGTCAACCTGCTCGACACCCCCGGCTACGCCGACTTCGTGGGTGAGCTGCGGGCGGGGCTGCGGGCCGCCGACGCGGCGCTGTTCGTGGTCTCCGCCGTCGACGGGATGGACGCCGCCACCGCCGCCCTCTGGGAGGAGTGCGCGGCGGTCGACATGCCCCGGGCGGTCGCCGTCTCCCGGCTGGACCATCCGCGCGCCGACTTCGACGAGGCGGTGGCGCTCTGCCAGCGGGTCTTCGGCGACAACGTGCTCCCGCTCTACCTGCCGATGCTCGGCGACGACGGGGTCTCCACGGTCGGCCTGCTCGGCCTGATCACCCGCCGGGTCTTCGACTACACCGCCGGCCTGCCCGCCGACGTGCGCGAGCCGGACCCGGAGCACCTGCCCGCCATCGTCGAGTCCCGCAACGAACTGATCGAGGGGATCATCGCCGAGAGCGAGGACGAGACCCTCATGGACCGCTACCTCGAAGGCGAGGAGATCGGCACCGACGTCCTCGTCGACGACCTGGAGAAGGCGGTCGCCCGCGGCCACTTCCATCCGGTGGTGCCGGTCTGCGCCGAGACCGGGGTCGGGCTGGACGCCCTGCTGGAGGTGCTGACCGCCGGCTTCCCCTCCCCGCTGGAGCACGAGCTGCCGGCGGTCGCCGGGGTGGACGGCTCCCCCCGCCCGCCGCTGACCTGCGACCCGGACGGCCCGCTGGTCGCCGAGGTGGTCAAGACCACCGTCGACCGGCACGTCGGCCGGGTCTCCCTGGTCCGGGTCTTCTCCGGCACCCTGCGCCCGGAACAGACCGTGCACGTCTCCGGGCACGGGATGGCCGAGCGCGGCCACCCCGACCACGACGCCGACGAGCGGGTCGGCCACATCTACACCCCGTTGGGCGCGAGCCTGCGCGAGGTGGGCGCCTGCGTGGCCGGCGACATCTGCGCGATCACCAAGTCGGGCAGCGCGGAGACCGGCGACACCGTCTCCGCCAAGGACGACCCGCTGCTGATCGCCCCCTGGGAGATGCCCGAGCCGCTGCTGCCGGTCGCCGTCGTGGCGCGCAGCCGCGCCGACGAGGACGCCCTCGCCCGCAACCTGGCCCGTCTCGTCGCCGGCGACCCGACCATGCGGCTGGAGCGCAATCCGGAGACCCACCAGCTGGTGCTCTGGTGCATGGGTGAGGCGCACGCCGACGTGGTGCTGGAACGCCTGCGCGCGGGCGGCGTGGAGCTGGACACCGAGCCGGTCCGGGTCGCGCTGCGCGAGACGCTGACCGCCCCGGCGCGCGGCCACGGCCGGCACGTCAAGCAGTCCGGCGGCCACGGCCAGTACGCCGTCTGCGACATCGAGGTCGAGCCGCTGCCGCGCGGCGCCGGCTTCGAGTTCGTCGACCGGGTGGTCGGCGGCGCGGTGCCGCACAACTACATCCCCTCCGTCGAGAAGGGCGTACGCGCCCAGATGGAGCGCGGCCTGGTCGCCGGCCACCCGGTGGTGGACCTGCGGGTGACCCTGGTCGACGGCAAGGCCCACAGCGTCGACTCCTCCGACGCGGCCTTCCAGACCGCCGGCGCCCTCGCCCTGCGGGACGCCGCGGAGAAGGGCCAGCCGGCGCTGCTGGAGCCGGTCGACGAGGTGGTGATCCGGGTGCCCGACTCGTCCGTCGGCGCGGTGATGGGCGACCTGTCCGGGCGGCGCGGCCGGGTGCTCGGCACCGAGCCGGACGCCGGCTCCGAGGGGCGCACCCTGGTCCGCGCCGAGGTGCCCGCCACGGAGCTGCTCCGCTACGCGGTCGAGCTGCGCTCGATGACGTCGGGCACCGGCACGTTCCGCCGCCACTTCGTCCGCCACGACCCGATGCCGGCCCACCTGGCCGACCAGGTCCGCAAGGAACACGCCGCCCGTCCCTGACCCCGCGCCACCCCGGCCGACCAGGTCCGCGAGGAACGGAACCCGCCGCCCGCCCCGGCGGGCGGCGGGTCACGGGTGGACGGCGGGGAGGATGGGGCTGGGCCAGTAGGGGCGGTCCGCCGACCGCAGCGCCGCCGCGCGGACGGCGGCGAGCTGGCGTTCCACCTCGGCGAACTGGTCCGGCGGCAGCGGGCCCCGGCGCAGGGCGGCGGCGTTCTCCTCGACCTGGGCGACGGTCCGGCAGCCGGGGATCGGAACGGTGCGGCCGCTGCGCGTCCAGATCCAGCCCAACGCGCCCTGGGCCAGGGTGCGCCCGTCGGCCGTCAGCGCGGCGCGCACGGCGGCCACCCGGCGCAGCCACTCGGGGGCCGGCCGCCCGCCGCGGAACCACTCCAGCCAGCCGGGCGCGACGCCGCGCAGGTCGTCGCGCGGCAGCGTCGAGCCGGCCGTGTACTTGCCGGTGAGCAGGCCCATCCCGAGCGGGCCCCGGACGACGCCGGCCAGGTCGTACTTGTCGCAGACGGCGAGCATCTCGGGGGCGTCCCGGAGCACCGACAGGGCGTGCTGCACGGCGGTGCCGTGCGGCGCGGCGTGGCCGAACGCGGCGGCCCGGTCGGGGCGGTCGGTGCTCCAGCCGTACGCGCGGACGAGCCCGTCGGCGACCAGTTCCTCGAGCGTGCCGATCAGCGCCTCGACCCGGGGCACCGGCAGGTCGGCCAGGTGCAGCTGGTAGAGGTCGATGCGGTCGGTGCCCAGCCGGCGCAGCGATTCCCGCACCGCCCGCCGCAGGTACGCCGGGGAGGCGTCCGCGCCGGTGGCCTGCCGGGTCGCCTCGTCGAAGGTGTATCCCCACTTGGTGGCGATGACCGCCTCGTCCCGCCGGCCGGCGAGCGCCCGGCCCAGGATCCGCTCGGAGTGCCCCGCCCCGTAGGTGTCGGCGGTGTCGAAGAGGGTGACGCCGAGGTCGAGCGCGCACCGCACGGCCCGCACGGACTCCTCGTCGTCGACGGCACCCCAGCCCAACGGCTGGCTGCCCTCGGACCACGGGCCACCGATCGCCCAGCACCCCATGCCGAGGGCGCTGACCTCGATGCCGCTGCGGCCCAACGTCCGCGTGGTGACTGCCATCGACGCATCGTGCCACCTCCGGCGGCCCCGCGGCGCGGGGTGGCCGAAGGCGGGCCGGCGACTCAGGCGGGCCAGGCGCGGGCGAGCAGTTCCCGGGTGTCGCCGAGCAGTTGCGGCAGCACCTTGGTGCGACCGATCACCGGCATGAAGTTGGCGTCCCCGCCCCAGCGGGGCACGACGTGCTGGTGCAGGTGCGCGGCGATGCCGGCGCCGGCCACGCCGCCCTGGTTCATCCCGAGGTTGAACCCGTGCGCGTTGCTGACCTTGCGGATCACCCGCATCGCGGTCTGGGTGAACGACGCCAGCTCGGCGGTCTCCGGTCCGTCGAGGTCGGTGTAGTCGGCGACGTGCCGGTAGGGGCAGACCAGCAGGTGGCCCGGGTTGTACGGGTAGAGGTTGAGCACGACGAAGACGTGCGCGCCGCGCGCGACGACCAGGCTCTCCGCCGCCGGCAGGCCCGGGGCCAGGCAGAACGGGCAGCCGCTCTCGCGGCCGTCCTTCGGGCGGTCCCCGCCCGAGATGTAGGTCATCCGGTGCGGCGTCCAGAGCCGCTCCAGGCCGTCCGCCATGCCGCTGTCCGTGTGCCGTTCCGCCCCTGTCACACGCCGATCCTACGGACCGGCCGGACGGGCGGCGAGGCCCGCCGCCGGGAACGGCGCTGGAAGTTGTTGACGAATCGATTCGTACGGATGAAACTTCCGTTCATCGATTTTCTTCCATACCGATGGAGGCCCTCGTGATCCGACGGCTCGGCAGGATCCTCGCCGCGCTCGCGCTGACCGCCGCCACCACCCTGGTCGGCGTCACCCTCACCGCCGGCGCGGCCCACGCCGACGGTTGCTACACCTGGGGCCGCACCCTGTCCCAGGGGATGTCCGGCGAGGACGTCCGGCAGCTCCAGATCCGCGTCTCCGGCTACCCCGGCTACGGCGCGGTGCTCGGCCTCGACGGGGTCTACGGCGCCGCGACCCGGTCCGCGGTGATCCGCTTCCAGCAGGCGTACGGGCTCAGCGCCGACGGCGTCGCCGGTACGCAGACCTTCAACAAGATCTACGCGCTCCAGGACGACGACTGCACCCCGGTCAACTTCACCTACGCGGAGTGGAACCGGTGCAACAGCGACTGGTCCGGCGGCGCGGTGTCGGCCAGCACCGCGCGGTTCAACGCCCGGGTGTCGATGTGGAAACTCCAGGCCATGCGGCACGCGATGGGCGACCAGTTGATCCAGATCAGCAGCGGCTTCCGCAGCTACGCGTGCAACAACGCGGTCGGCGGCGCCGCCAACAGCCGGCACCTCTACGGCGACGGGGTCGACCTGGTCGGGTCGCACTCGCTGTGCCGGCTCGCCCAGCAGGCCCGCTACCACGGCTTCAGCAACATCCTCGGCCCCGGCTACCCGGGGCACGACGACCACACCCACGTGGGCAACACGCCGAGCCGGTCCTGGTCCGCCCCGACCTGCGGGATCTGATCGCACCGGCCGACCGGGCCCCCGCCGCGCCGGGCGCGGCGGGGGCGACGGGTCACTCCTGGGCGGAGGGCCCGACGTTCGTGCGCGAGCCGACCACGTCCAGCACGTGGGCCACCGCCTCGGCGATCGGCACCCCGTTGCGCTGGGAGCCGTCCCGGTAGCGGAACGAGACGGTGCCGGCGGCCACGTCGTCGTCGCCGGCGATCACCATGAACGGGATCTTCTGCTGCTGGGCGGTACGGATCTTCTTCTGCATCCGGTCGTCACCCGTGTCCACCTGGGCGCGGACGCCCTTCGCGCGCAGCGCGGCCACGAACTCCCGCAGGTGCTCGGTGTGGTCCTCGCGGATCGGGATGCCGACCACCTGCACCGGGGCCAGCCAGGCCGGGAACGCGCCCGCGTAGTGCTCGGTGAGCACACCGACGAAGCGCTCGATCGAGCCGAACTTGGCGCAGTGGATCATGACCGGCTGCTGCCGGCTGCCGTCGGCCGCCTGGTACTCCAGCCCGAAGCCCTTGGGCTGGTTGAAGTCGTACTGGATGGTCGACATCTGCCAGGTGCGGCCGATCGCGTCCTTGGCCTGCACGGAGATCTTCGGCCCGTAGAAGGCGGCGCCACCCGGGTCGGGCACCAGGTCCAGCCCCGTCTCCCGGGCGCACTGCTCCAGCACCGCGGTCGCCGTGGCCCAGTCCTCCTCGGTGCCGACGAACTTCTCCGGCTTGGACTCGTCGCGGGTCGACAGCTCGAGGTAGAAGTCGTCGATGCCGAAGTCCCGCAGCAGGCTGAGCACGAATCCGAGCAGGTGCTTGATCTCGGCCGGCGCCTGCTCCTTCGTGCAGTAGGAGTGCGAGTCGTCCTGCGTGAAGCCGCGCACCCGGGTCAGCCCGTGGATGACGCCCGACTTCTCGTACCGGTACACCGACCCGAACTCGAACAGCCGCATCGGCAGCTCCCGGTAGGAGCGCCCGCGCGAGCGGTAGATCAGGTTGTGCATCGGGCAGTTCATGGCCTTGAGGTAGTAGTCCGCGCCCTCCATCTCCATGGGCGGGAACATCGTGTCGGCGTAGTACGGCAGGTGACCCGAGGTGTGGAAGAGACCTTCCTTCGTGATGTGCGGGGTCCCGACGTACTGGAAGCCCTCCTCGATGTGGCGGGCCCGGACGTAGTCCTCCATCTCCCGCTTGATCACGCCACCCTTGGGGTGGAAGACCGGCAGCCCGGAGCCGATCTCGTCGGGGAAGCTGAACAGGTCCAGGTCCGCGCCGAGCTTGCGGTGGTCGCGCCGGGCGGCCTCCTCCAGCAGCTTCAGGTACGCCTTCAGCTCGTCCCGGGTCGGCCAGGCCGTGCCGTAGACCCGCTGGAGCTGCGGGTTCTTCTCCGACCCGCGCCAGTACGCGGCGGCCGAGCGCATCAGCTTGAACGCCCCGATCAGCCGGGTGTTGGGCAGGTGCGGGCCCCGGCACAGGTCCGACCAGCAGACCTTGTCCTCACCGGCGGCGAGGTTGTCGTAGATGGTCAGCTCGCCACCGCCCACCTCCATCACCTCGGAGGTGTCCAGCCCCTCGCCCTTGACCTCGCCCTGCTGGTCGCCCTTGAGGTCGATCAGCTCCAGCTTGAACGGCTCGGCGGCCAGCTCGGCCTTCGCCTCGTCGAGGCTGCCGAAGCGCCGGCGGCGGAACCGCTGCCCCGACTTGACGATCTCCTGCATCCGCTTCTCGAGCTTGCCGAGGTCGTCGGGCTGGAAGGGCTTGTCGACGGCGAAGTCGTAGTAGAAGCCGTTCTCGATGGGCGGGCCGATGCCGAGCTTCGCCTCGGGGAACACGTCCTGCACGGCCTGGGCGAGCACGTGCGCGGTCGAGTGCCGCAGCACGTCGAGCCCGTCCGGGGAGTCGAGGCTGACCGGCTCGACCTCGGTGTCGACCTCGGGCGTCCAGTCCAGGTCGCGCAGCTGGCCCTGCGGGTCGCGGACCACGACGATCGCCTTCGGGCCGGCCGCGGGCAGCCCGGCCGCGGCCACCGCGTCGGCCGCCGTGGTCCCGGCGGCGACGACGACGGGGTCGGCCACGGCGGGGGTACGGGGTGCGGACACGGTCACTCCTCCAGCAGTACGGTACGGATCACGCCGAACGTTCGGCTCCTGCGATGCTATCGGTCGCCCCCGCCGGCACCGTCGGCGACGCCACCGCCCGGCGGCGGCGTGGGACGCGCGACGCTCCCCCGCCCGGCGGCGTCCCCCGCCCCGGCGGATTGAACCTTTCCGCCGCCGCATCCGAACTACCGCGTGTGGCCGCAGCAGGCCACCCCGAGGACGGATGGGGACCGACAATGGCGATGACCCGCGCGGCGGACCGCCGGCGCCGGGCCGGGGCGACGGCCGCCCTGGCCGCGGCCGGAGTGCTGGCCTGGCCCGCCCCCGCGTACGCGGCGGACGTGACGACCGATCCGACCACCGCCCGGCAGGGCGGATCGGTGAAGCTGGAGTTCGTGGTGCCCGAGGAACGGCCGGGTGGCCGCGCCGACCGGATCGAGATCCGCCTGCCGGCCGACGCCCCGGTCGCCGAGGTCTATCCGATGTCGGTGCCGGGCTGGGCGCCCCGGGTCACCACCCGCGCCCTCGACCGGCCGGTGGCCGGCCTCCACTCGGCCCACGTCGACCTGGTCACCAGCGCGGTGACCTGGACCCGGATGCCCGGGGCCGGCGCCGGCCCGGCCCGGCTCACCCTCTCCATGGGCCCGCTGCCGCCGGCCGACCGGCTCGCGTTCGAGGTGGTGCAGACGTACGCCGACGGCACGGTCGTGCGCCGGACGCCGACGCTCGCCCTCCTGCCGCCGGAGCCCGGCGCCGTGGTCGGCCACGGGGCAGCCCCCGACACGGCGTCCGGACCCGGCGGGCACGGGGCGGCCCCGGGCGACACGGCGTCCGGACCCGGCGGGCACGGGGCGGCCCCGGGCGACACGGCGTCCGGACCCGGCGGGCACGGGGCGACGAACGGACACGGCGGGCACGGGACGGCCCCGGGCACGGCGACACGGCCCCGGGCGGCCGGCGGTGGCGACCGGGCGCCCGGCGACGGCCCGGCCACCACGGCGGGCGGCGGCGGGAACGGCGACGGCATGCTGGCCGCCGGCCTGCTCGCCGGCCTCGGCGGCGGCGCGGCGCTCGGCTGGCTGGTCAGCCGCTGGCGTCGCCGCACCCCGGCGGAGCCGGTGGACCCCGCCCTGCCCGGATAGGCTCGCCCGGCCGTCGGCGGCCGTCGCTGGCCTTCGCGCCAGGCCGGAACCGCCGGGCCGGGACCGCCAGGCCAGGACCGCCAGGCCAGGACCGCCAGGCCGGGAACGACGAGCCGGGGACCGACGGGCCGGGTGGCCCGTGCGGGAGTCAGGTGGACCAGTCGGGAAGGGGCTCGCGGGCGGCCAGCCAATCGGTCGGCACCCCGCCCGGGGTGCCGACCCCCGTGTGGGCGGCCACCACCGACCCGGCGATCGCGGCGGTGGTGTCCACGTCCCCGCCCGCCTCGACGCAGGCGCGGATCGCCGCCGGGTAGTCGTCCAGGTGCACGGCGGCCACCCAGCAGGTGAAGGCGACGGTGTCCTGGGCGGTGACCCGGGAGCCGTTGCCGAGCACCTCGACCGCCTCGCGCGGCGGCCGGCCGAGCAGGTCGGCCGCCCGGCGTACGCCCCGGTGCACCTCGGAGGCCGGGTCCAGCGCGGCGGCCACGCCGGCCAGCAGCCGCTCCGGGGCGGGCCGGTGGCCGTCCAGGCGGGCGCGGGCGGCCAGCGACGCGGCCACCGCCACCGCGACCGCGCCGGCCACGCCCTCCGGGTGCGCGTGGGTCACCTCGGCCGACGCCCGGGCCTGTGCCGCCGCCCGCGCGGTCGAGTCGGCGAACCACGCCCCCAACGGGCCGACCCGCATCGCCGCGCCGTTGCCGCAGGAGCCCTGTCCGTCGAACGCCGACGCCGCCGCCACCGGCCACGGCGTGCCGGTGCGGATCAGTCGCAGGATGGTCACGGCTCCCGGCCCGTACCCCCGGTAGGGCTCGCAGCGCTCGGCGAAGGCCGCGGCGAGGGCGTCGCGGTCGATCCGGCCGGCGTCGGCGAGCGCGGCGACCACGGAGCAGGCCATCTCGGTGTCGTCGGTCCACTGCCACGGCGGCGGGGGCAACTTCCCGGCGGTCAGGTCGCCCGGATGCCGGCCCGGAACGAAGAACTGCGAGCCGAGCGCGTCGCCGACCGACAGGCCGGCCAGCGAGTCCCGGGCGAGCGCGAGGCGGGTGTCGGGAAAGAGTGTGAAGGACATCGTTGGGCCAGCTTGCCGGGTTTCCAGGTGCGCCGCAACGCGATCAACTTGCCACGCCGAGTACCGTCTTGGCGTGGCCACCGTGCTCCTGGTCGAAGACGATCACGTCGTACGCGGCGCGATGCTGCGATCCCTCGCCGACCGGGGGCACGCCGTGCACGCCGTCGGCACGGCGCTGGACGCGCTGCGCCGGGTGGCGGCCGAGACCCCCGACCTCGTGGTGCTCGACCTGGGGCTGCCCGACCTCGACGGCTCGGACGCGCTGCGCATGCTGCGCGGCATCACCGACGTGCCGATCATCATCGCCACCGCCCGCGACGACGAGCAGTCGGTGGTGCGGCTGCTGCGCGCCGGGGCCGACGACTACATGGTCAAGCCGTTCACCGGCGCCCACCTCGACGCCCGCATCACCACCGTGCTGCGCCGGGCCGGGCGCGCCAGCCGGACGGTGCAGCCGGCCGTGCACAGCGTCGGCGGGCTGCGGGTGGACGTCGGCGAGCGCAGCGCCCACCTCGACGGCGAGCCGCTGGCGCTGACCCGCAAGGAATTCGACCTGTTGGCGTATCTCGCCGCACGCCCGGGCCGGGTAGTGTCCCGCCGGGAGCTTCTGGAGGAGGTATGGCGGCAGCCATCGGTCGGCGAGGACCAGACCATCGACGTTCACCTGTACTGGCTGCGCCGCAAAATGGGCGAGTCCGCGGCGAAGCCGCGCTACCTGCGCACCGTGCGGGGGGTCGGTTTCAGGCTGGTGGCGCCCGACTGAGGGTGTCGCTGGCCCTCCTCACGGCCGGCATGTGCGCCCTGGTCGCGCTCGCCTTCCTCGTTCCGCTCGCCGCCGGTCTCGGCGACCGGGCCCGCGAGGAGGCGCTGGCGGACGCCGCCCGGCGCAGCGCCCTGGTGACCGGCGCACTCGCGGTCAGTACGGAGCCCGAGGTGGTGCAGCGCGCCGTGGCCGCCACCGGCGACGACCCGGACACCAGGCCCGTCGTGCACGGCCTGACGGCGGACGCGCCCGTGGCCCGGGCGGGCGCGGCGGACCTGGAGCGGGCGCGGGCCGAGCGCCGCTCGGTGGTCGTCGACGTCGACGGCGGGGTGCTCCGGCTCGACCCGGTGGTGCTCGGCGACCGGACGGCCGTGGTCGAGGTCTTCGTGCCCGATCCGGCGCTCGACGGGGGCGCCGGCGGCCGGTGGCTGCTGCTGCTCGGGGTGGCCGCCGCCCTGGTGGGCGCGGCGGTGCTGGTCGTCGACCGGGTCGCCACCCGCACGGTCGACGCGGCCCGAGGGCTGGTCCGGGCGGCGCTCGCGATCGGCGACGGCGACCTGGCCGTACGCGTCGAGCCCAGCGGCCCGCGCGAGCTGGCCGAGGCCGGGTACGCCTTCAACCGGATGGCCGACCGACTGGTGGCGGCCCGCACCGACGAGCGCGAACTGGTCGCCGACCTGTCGCACCGGCTGCGCACCCCGTTGACGGTCCTGCGACTCGACGCCGAGGCGCTGGAGTCCGACGACACCAGCGTGGGCTCGTTCAGCGAGGCGGAGCTGGACCGGCGGCGCGGCATCCGGCGGATCCGGCAGGCGATCGTCACCCTGGAGGGCGAGATCGACGTGCTGATCAAGACCACCCGCAAGGCGGTGGCGCACGAGGCGGGGCCGGCGATGTGCGACGTCAGCGAGGTGGTCCGCGACCGGATGGTGTTCTGGGCGGCGCTGGCCGGCGACCAGAACCGCCCGCACCGGGTGACCGGCGCCCAGCTGCGGATCCCCGCGCCGGTGCCCCGGGCCGAGCTGGCCGCCGCACTGGACGCGGTGATCGGCAACGTCTTCCGCTACACGCCGCAGGGCACCGCGTTCGAGGTGGCCGTCTCCCGACGCGACGGCTACGTGGCCATCCGGATCGACGACGCCGGGCCGGGAATCGCCAATCCCGACCGGGCGCTGCGCCGGGGCGCCAGCGACCAGGGCTCGACCGGGCTGGGGCTGGACATCGCCAAGCGAGTGGCGTTGCAGGCCAACGGCTCGGTGAGCATCGACCGGGCCCGGCTGGGCGGGGCGAGCGTCGTGATGCTGCTCGCCGACCCCGAGGCGACGCCCCGGCAGGTCAGCCGCTTCGGTCTGGTCGGCCGGGCTGTGGGCCGGCGCAAGTCTTCCTTAGATCCGGATTAACCCCGGCGACGGACGCCGCGCGGGCTGCCAGGATCGGTAGTCGAACCCATCAGTTCCACCGGTCACTGCCCTGAGCACCCACCGGCCGGTGGAGCCGTGCGCGCGGCGGGAGAAACGGTCCCCCCACACCTGCTCCCGCCGCGCGCCACTCTCTTCCCCGCCCCGGCGGCGGGCCGCCCGAGCCCACCCGGCGGAGGGCCGCCCGAGCCCACCCGGCGGAGGGCCGCCCGAGCCCACCCGGCGGAGGGCCGCCCGAGCCCACCCGGCGGAGGGCCGCCCGAACCGACGGGGCGGGATGCCGCCCGAACCGCCCGGCGGAGGGCCGCCCGAGCCCGCGCGGCGGGACGGGCGGGCCGTCCGGGTCAGCGGGGGGCGGTCGCCAGGTAGGCGTCGATCTCGGCGGTGATCCGCTGCTTGCCCGCCTGGTCCAGGAACGAGGCGGTCACCGCGTTGCGGGCCAGCGCGGCCAGCCCCTCGGGGCCGACGTCGAGCAGCCGGGCCGCGACCGCGTACTCGTCGTTGAGGGTGGTGCCGAACATCGGCGGGTCGTCGGAGTTGATGGTGACCAGCAGCCCGGCGTCGACGAGCTGCCGCAGCGGGTGCTCCTCGATCGTGGCGACCGCCCGGGTGCGCACGTTGGAGGTCGGGCAGACCTCCATGCCGATCCGGTGCTCGGCCAGGTGGGCCAGCAGCTCCGGGTCCCGCGCGGCGGAGATGCCGTGCCCGATCCGCTCCGCGCCGAGGTCGCGCAGCGCGTCCCAGACCGTCTCGGGGCCGGTGGTCTCGCCGGCGTGCGGCACCGAGCGCAGCCCCGCCGCCCGGGCCCGGTCGAAGTACGGCTTGAACTGCGGCCGGGGCACGCCGATCTCGGGGCCACCCAGGCCGAAGCTGATCAGACCGTCCGGGCGCTCCTCCAGCGAGATCCGCAGGGTCTCCTCGGCCGCCGGCAGGCCGGCCTCCCCGGGGATGTCGAAGCACCAGCGCAGCTCGATGCCGAAGTCCGCCTCGGCCCGCTTGCGGGCGTCCTCGATGGCCTCGCAGAAGGCCGGGGCCGGGATCCCGCGGTGCACGTGCGAATAGGGCGTCACGGTCAGCTCCGCGTAGCGGACCTGCTGGCGGGCCAGCTCGCGGGCCACCTCGTGGGTGAGGATCCAGACGTCCTCCTGGTCGCGGATCAGGTCCACGACGCTCAGGTAGACCTCGATGAAGTGCGCGAAGTCGCGGAAGGCGAAGTAGTCGGCGAGCGCCGCCGGGTCGGCCGGCACGGGGCTGCGGCCCTCGTGGCGGGCGGCCAGCTCGGCGACGATCCGGGGCGAGGCGGAGCCGACGTGGTGCACGTGCAGCTCCACCTTGGGCAGCCCCGCGATGAAGGTTTGCAGGTCGGTCACAGGTTCTCCTCTGCGCGGGCGCCGGTGCGGGCGACGAAGAAGACGCGGCGGAACGGGAACTGCACCTGACCGTGCCGCACCGGGTACGCCTGCGCGAGGCGTACGCCCAGCTCGGCCCGGAAGTCCGCCCAGCCGGCGGCGTCCAGGGCCGCGCGGACCGGCCGGAGGGCGGTGCCCTCCATCCAGGTCAGCACGGGGTGGTCCGCGTCGGCGCGGGCCGGCAGCAGGTGCACGTACGTAGTCTCCCAGGCGTCCACCGCGCACCCGGCACCGGTCAGCAGCTCGGCGTAGCCGGCCGCGTCGTCGACCGGGGCCTCGCGCAGCAGCGGGGCCACCCCGGCGCGCCACGCCGGCCGGGCGGCGACCTCGCGCAGGGCCCGGTGCGAGGGCGCGTCGAAGTTGCCGGGCACCTGCACGGCCAGCCACGCCCCGGCGGGCAGCTCCCGCGCCCACCGGGTGAGCAGTTCCCGGTGCCCGGGCACCCACTGGAGCACCGCGTTGCTGACCGCCACGTCCACGTCCGGCCCGGGCCGCCAGTCGCGCACGTCGCCGACGGCGAAGTCGACCGGGGACGCGGCGGCCCCGGCCCGCGCGATCATCTCGGCCGACGAGTCCAGGCCGGCCACCGTGCTGTCCGGCCAGCGCTCGGCGAGGGCGCCGGTCAGGTTGCCCGGCCCGCAGCCGAGGTCGACCACGGCGCGCGGCCGGTCGGCCGGCACCCGGGCGAGCAGGTCGAAGAAGGGCCGGGAGCGCTCGTCGCCGTAGCGCAGGTAGGTCGTCGGATCCCACATCGCAGCCTCCCAAACCGTACGTCCGTCTTGTTTTACCGTACGGCCCGTCGCGCGGTCCCACAAGCCGATCACTAGGCTCGGTGGCATGGAGCAGCGCACCTTCCCGCGACTGGGGCGGCACGTCGGGGTGATCGGGCTGGGCGCCTGGCAGCTCGGCGCGGACTGGGGCACGGTAAGCGAGGCCGACGCCACCGCCGTGCTGACCGCCGCCGTCGAGGCGGGCGTCTCCTTCCTCGACACCGCCGACGTCTACGGCGACGGGCGCAGCGAACAGCTCATCGGGCGGTTCCTGCGCGGCCGGCCCGACGCCGGGCTGACCGTGGCCACCAAGATGGGCCGGCGCGTCGCGCAGACGCCCGAGGCGTACACCCTGGCGCACTTCCGCGAGTGGACCGACCGGTCCCGGGCCAACCTCGGGGTGGACGTGCTCGACCTGGTGCAGCTGCACTGCCCGCCGAGCGCGGTGTTCGCCGACGACGCCGTCTTCGACGCACTCGACACGCTGGTCGCCGAGGAGCGCGTCGCCGGCTACGGGGTCAGCGTGGAGACCTGCGACCAGGCGCTCACCGCGATCGCCCGGCCCGGCGTGGCGAGCGTGCAGATCATCCTCAACGCGCTGCGGCACAAGCCGCTCGAACGGGTACTGCCGGCCGCCTCGGCCGCCGGTGTCGGCGTCGTCGCCCGGGTCCCGCTGGCCAGTGGCCTGCTCTCCGGCCGGTACGACGAGCACACCACCTTCGCCGCCGACGACCACCGCAGCTACAACCGGCACGGCGAGGCGTTCGACGTGGGCGAGACCTTCTCCGGCGTCGACTTCGACCTGGGCCTCGCGGCCGTACGCCGGCTGGCGCCGCTGGTCGGCGACGGGCGGACCATGGCCCAGTTCGCGCTGCGGTGGGTCGTCGACCAGCCCGGCGTCACCGTGGTCATCCCCGGCGCCCGGAACGCCGCCCAGGCGCGGGGCAACGCCGCCGTGGCCGACCAGGCGCCGCTGTCCGAGCGGGAGCGGGCCACGGTGGCGGCGGTCTACGACGAACTGGTCCGGCCTCGGGTGCACGACCGGTGGTGAGCCGGGCCGCCGGCGCGGGTGCCGGGCGGCCGGTGGCGGGCCGCGCCGCCGGCGCGGGTGCCGGGCGTACAGCTGGACGCGCGCCGGGGACGGCTGCCGCCGGCGCGGGAGGCGTCGGCGGGCACCGCATTCCGGCGCGGGGCGCGGGTGAGGCGGCGGGCAGGGGCCGGGCGGCGCACGACGGAGGGAAGTCGCGATGAAGGGGTGGCTGCCGCTCACGCTCGGGCTGCTCGCCGTGGTCGGCGGGGCGGTCTGGACGGTGCAGGGCCTCGGCTACGTCGAGGGCAGCGTGATGACCGACCAGCGGGTCTGGGCGGTCGTCGGGCCGGTCGTCGTCCTGATCGGACTGGTCACGCTCTGGTTCGGGCTGCGCGCCCGCCGCCGCCGCTGAGGGGCAGGGGCGGCACGCCCGCCGCCGCTGGGACGGCAGGCGGTTAGGGCGGCACGCCCGCCGCCGCGTGGCCGGCGCGCGTACGCGGAAAGCCCCGCATCCCGGGCGGGATACGGGGCTTCACTGGTGATCCGGGCGCCGGATCAACCACCGGCCGACGGCTGCCGGCCATGAGTGCTCAGATGGGGCGGACCTGCTCGGCCTGCGGACCCTTCTGACCCTGGGCGATCTCGAACTCCACCCGCTGGTTCTCCTCCAGCGTGCGGTAGCCGCTGGTCTGGATGGCCGAGAAGTGGACGAACACGTCAGCACCCCCGCCGTCGACGGTGATGAAGCCGAAGCCCTTGTCAGCGTTGAACCACTTCACGGTTCCCTGCGCCATGTGTATCTCCTTCTAAAACTGGCGGCCGAGCACGCCGTGCGGCCGATTGGCCGTTTTCGAGCAGCGGCGCCTGAGGCGGCCCCCAATGAAGGAGACTTCTCTCAACCCACGCTGTCTCTCAACAGCGTGGAACAGCAAACCACGTAGCGAAAACTCTGCACAGCCTACCCGACGAATTTCTCCGACATGTGACCTGACGGATGCCGAAGATCCGCTGGGCGGGCCCTTACCGGCATGCGAAAGGCCCCTTACCGCCGTGGCGGTGCGGGGCCTGCCGCGCGCGTCCGCTCAGTCGGGCCAACGCCCGGTCATCCGGCGTACGCCCACCGCGCCGCCCCGGTCCACGGCCGCCCGGACGACCGCGAAGATGGCGCCCTGCAACGCCGCCGCCGCCAGGACCTCGCCCCAGCCGCGGTCCTCGTCGGTGGCGCTGGGCGCCTCGCCGTCGCCCGCCGTCATCTTCCACACCTGCCGGAAGATCGCGCCCGCGACCGTACCGGCGGCGATGCCCATCAGCACGCCGACCGGCTTGTACGCGGCCCTCCCGATGTTCCTGCTCACCTGCGCCTCCCCCGAACGATCATCAGCACGACGGCGGCGACGACCGCGCCGGCCGCGAGGGCGACGAACGGCGTCGGGTTACGCCGGACGACCGCCCCCTTCTCCTGCGCCTGCCCGCGCGCGAGCTGGGCCTTCTGCGCCGCCTGCCCGCGTACCCGGGCCACGGTGTGCGCGGCCTGCTCCCGCATCCGCTCCTTCGCCTGGTCGGCCGACGACCTCAGGCGCGCCTTGACGTCGGCCTTGGCGGCCAACGCCTCCATGGTCTCGCCCAGCTCGACCCGGGTCCGCCGGATCTCCTCCCGGAGCGCCTCGGTGTCCCCGCTGCCCCGGCCGTTGCCCGTCGTCATGCCCGTCCCCTGTCCTTCACGGCGGCGGCGACCGTGTCCACGTCCGCCCGGACGCTGCGCACCGTGGCCGCCGGCACCGGCGGGACCGCCTGGCTGACCTGCTTCTTGCCCACCAGGGCGAGGATGCCGGCCATCGCGAAGAGCACCACCGCGACGATCAGGGCCGCGGCCCAGGCCGGCAGCACCAGATCGAGCAGCAGGATCGCGGTGGCGACCAGGGCGCCCAGGCCGTAGAGCGCCAGCGCCCCGCCGCCGCCGAAGAGCCCGATGCCGATGCCGGCATGCTTGCCCTTCTGGGTCAGCTCCGCGCGGGCCAGGGCCAGCTCATCGCGGACCAGGCGGGAGACCTGCTCCGTGGCCCGCTGCACCAGCTCGGCGGTGGACGGCTCGCTCCCGGTGCGGGATGTGCGGGCGTTCGCCACGTCAGCCATGCTGTCCTCCTTTCGTCATCACCGCGCTGTATGCCCGGAGTCGCCGCCCGCCAATCCTGCGCGGCCGCCGGTGAGCCGGGCCGCCGCGTCCCTCGTGCCGTGGACGGCGCGCGGGAGGAGGTGCAGAAGCGTCGTCGCAGCAGGTCCCCACGAAACGCCCGGTCAAACTTCCCGAGCCACCGCAACACGCCCGAGCACCCCGCCGGCACACCAACCCACCCACACCACCAACCGCCCCCACCCCCCACGGGTCACGGCGGAGACGACGGAGCCCTCGCACGCGTGAGGCGGCGAGGGCTCCGGTGGGCGGCGGCGACGGGTCAGCGACGGGTCAGCGGCGGGCCTCGGCGGGCTCGTCGGGGCCGACGAACGCCTCGCTGCGGGCGTCGCCGTCGTCGCTGCCCCCGAAGACGCGGGCGTCGTCCGGCACCTCGCCGTCGGCGAGGCGGCGCACCGGCCGCCGGGGCCGCACCCACTGCCAGGGCAGGTTGCTCTCCGCGTCGCCGAGTTCCGTGCGCAGCCGGGGCATCGCGGTCGGCCGGTGGTCGCGGATCCAGGCGACCATGTGCTCGCGGACCAGGCAACGCAGGTCCCAGAGGCTGCCGGCGTCGGCGGCGCTGACCAGCGCGCGTACCTTGATCATGCCGCCGGTCGCGTCGGTCACCTGGAGTACGCAGACCCGGCCGTCCCACAGCTCGGTGCTCTCCACGAGCCGGCGCAGCTCCTCCCGCATCGCCTGCACCGGGATCGCCCAGTCGACGTCGAACTCGGCGGTGCCCAGCACGGCCGCCTCCGTCCGCGTCCAGTTCTGGAAGGGCTTGCTGGTGAAGTACGAGGTGGGCAGGATCAGCCGCCGGTCGTCCCAGATCTGCACCACGACGTAGCTGAGCGTCAGTTCCTCGATCCGGCCCCACTCCCCCTCGACCACCACCACGTCGTCGAGGCGGACCGCGTCGCTGAAGGCGAGCTGGAGGCCGGCGAAGACGTTGCTCAGCAGGCTCTGCGCGGCCAGCGCGGCGACCACACCGACCACACCGGCACTGGTCAGCACGCCGGCGCCGATGCCGCGTACGGCGGGGAAGGTCATCAGCATCACGCCGACGGCGAGCACGACGATCACCGCGATGGTCAACCGGCGCAGCATCACCACCTGGGTCCGCACCCGCCGCGCGTGCCGGTTGTCGGGCACGTCCACCCGGAACCGGGCCAGCGCGGTGTCCTCCGCGACGACGAGCAGCGAGGCGACCAGCCAGGCGGCGCTGGCGATCACGGCGAGCACCAGCGCGTGCAGCAGCACCCGCCGCCACTGCTCGCCGACCGCGTAGCCGGTGCTGAGGCGGACGGCGAACTGCACGGCGAGGACGGTGGCGGCGACCTGGATCGACCGGTGCGCGTGCTCGGTGAGCTCGGTCAGCAGCAGCGAGCGCCGGCCGAGCCGCCGGACCACCCGGTGTCCGACCTCGACCACGAAGAGAGCGATCGCCGCCGCGGCGAGCGCGGCGACGATCGTTCCGAGGTAGCTCTGCACAGGTTCTCTCCTCCTGTCGGACCGGGCGGTGGCGCTTCGGGCACAAAGGCCCAATGGTGCCCGGCCTCGCCGGAATCGACCAGGATCAGACCTTGCGGTACCGGGACTGGAGGAAGCAGAACAGGCCGAAGGCGGCGATGCCGAGCGCCACGAGGGTGAGCAGCAGCTGCCCGTACGACTGGTCGCGCAGCGTGCGCAGCGCCGCGTCCAGGCCCCGAGCCTTCTCCGGGTCGTAGTTCACGGCGGCCACGATGATCAGCAGGCCGGCGATGCCGTACGCGATGCCCTTGGCGACGTAGCCGGCGATGCCGAGCCGGCGGGCGAGCTGGCGCGTCTTCGGGCTCATCTCGCCGGTCTTCAGGTGCTTCTCGAAGCGCTTGACGATCCCGTAGACGACCAGGCCGACGCCGATCGCGGCGAGCACGAGCCCGGCCAGCCCGACCAGCCAGCGGCCGCCCGAGGACTCCATCGCCTTGCCGGTGAGCGCCTCCTGCTGGTCGGCGCTGTTCGACCTGGCGTCGGAGAAGACCTTGAAGGCCGTCCAGGCGAAGTAGAGGTAGACGATGGTCCGCCCGAGCGAGGCCAGCCGCTCCCAGATCCGTTCCTTGCCGCGTTCGGCGCGGTGCCCGACGGCGGCCTCAAGCGCCTGCCAGATCGCCATGGCGAGCAGGCCGACCGAGATCGTGACGACGAGGAACTTGCCCAGCGGCTGGGCGGCGAGGGTGCGCAGGGCGCCGGACTGGTCGCCGTCGTCGGCGGGCTTCCCGAACGCGATCTGCAGCGCCAACCAGGCGAACAAGAGGTGCACGATGCCGTAACCGATGAAACCGGCACGGGCCAACAGTTCGAGCCACCTGCTGTTCGCGGTGCGGGAGGCGGTGGCTTCGGCGTTCCGGGTGAGTGACATGGCGCCACAATCACCGAATAGGAAGATTTCCAAACGTCGGCCACCGCCACCCTCGGGGCGGGTCAGTTACCGGCGTTGCGCGCCACCCGGATCTTGACCTCCTGGTCGGTGACGCTGTCCAGGGTCACCGAGAACCCGCCGACCTCGGTGGCCTGCTGGCCCGTGGTGAGCGACAGCTGCTCGCCGGCGACCTCGACGGTCACCTGGTCGCCCTGCGCGCCGACCAGCTTGGCCTCGACGCCGAGGATGGTGGCGCTGGCCTCGACGCCCCGGTCGAAGGTCACCGTGCAGGCGTCCAGGCCGCAGTCGGTGCGGGCGCCCTCGGAGCTGCAGCCGGCCAGCAGGGCGACGCCGAGCGCCAGGCCGGCCAGCAGACCGGCGGCCCGGCGGGTGGGGGTCAGCGGGGAGTCAACGCGTCGGTTCGTCACCCCGCCAAGGGTACGAGACGCCCGCGACACCGGCAGCGCGGTGATCATCCGCCGAGGTGGGCGGGCACCGCACGGCGGTCCGGAGGCCGCCTCGACATGGGAACGGCGTGGGGTGCGGGCACCTCGGCGCGGGATACGGGCCGTCCCCGTCGTCAAGGACGGCGCGGGGTACGGACGGCCCGGCGTGGGGGACGGCACGGTGGCGGTGGCCGACGGGGCTAGGGTCCCGGCATGCCCTTCGACATCGCCCGCACCCGCGCCGCCTACCCCGCCCTGGCCGAGGGCTTCGTCCACCTCGACGGGGCCGGGGGCACCCAGACCGCCGCGCCCGTGGTCGACGCGGTCACCGACGCGATGCGGGCCGCGGTGGGCAACCGCAGCTCCGCGTTCACGCCCGGCCGGCGGTCCCTGGAGATGGTGGCCGCGGCCCGGGCGGCGGTGGCGGACCTGCTCGGCGCGGATCCCGACGGGGTGGTGCTGGGCCCGAGCGCGACGGCGCTGACCTACACGCTGGCCCGTACCCTCGGCGCGAGCTGGCGGCCCGGCGACGCGGTGGTGCTCTCCCGGCTCGACCACGACGCGAACGTCCGCCCGTGGGCGCAGGCCGCCGAGGCGGCGGGCGCGACGGTGCGCTGGGCCGAGTTCGACCGGGACACCGGGGAGCTGCCGGCCGGCCAGTACGCGGACCTGGTCGGCGAGCGCACCCGCCTCGTCGCGGTGACCGCCGGCAGCAACGCGATCGGCACCGTCCCCGACGTGGCCGCCATCGCCAAGACCGCGCACGCCGCCGGCGCCCTGGTCTGCGTCGACGGAGTGCACTCGGTGCCGCACGGCCCCACCGACCTCGCCACGCTGGGCGCCGACTTCCTGGTCACCAGCGCCTACAAGTGGTCGGGGCCGCACCTGGCCGCGATGGTGGCCGACCCGACCACGTGGGAGCGGCTGCGTCCGGCGAAGCTGCTGCCCTCCTCCGACGCGGTCCCCGAGCGCTTCGAGTACGGCACGCCCAGCTTCCCGCTGCTGGCCGGCGTCACCGCCGCGGTGGACCACCTGGCGGGGCTGGACCCGGCGGCCACCGGCGGCCGCCGCGACCGGCTGCGCGCCGGGCTGGCCGCCGCGCGGGCGCACGAGGAGTCGCTGCTGGACCGGCTGCTCGCCGGGCTCGCCGCGCTGCCCGCCGTCCGGGTGCTCGGCTCCCCCGCGCGGCGCTGCCCGACCGTGTCGTTCCGGCTGGCCGGGCTCTGCCCGCAGCGGACCCAGGAGGAGCTGGGGGCGGCCGGGTTCTGCCTCTCCGCGGGCGACTACTACGCCTACGAGTACTTCCAGACGATGGGGCTGCGGGACAGCGGCGGCGCGGTGCGCGCCAGCATCTACCACTACAACACCGCCGACGAGGTGGACCGGTTGCTCGCCGAACTCGACCGGCTCGCCGGCGCCGGGGGCAGAATGGCGGGGTGAGCACCCTGGTCGAGGACAATCCCGCCGAGCACCGCTTCGAGATCCTGGTCGACGACGCGCTGGCCGGGTTCGCCGCGTACGAGCCGCGCGGGGAGGTGCTGGTCTTCACCCGCACGGAGGTGGACCCGAAGTTCCAGAACATGGGCGTCGGGGCGGCGCTGGTCCGGGGCACCCTCGACCAGCTCCGCGAGCGCGGCGCGACGCTGGTGCCGCGCTGCTCGTTCGTCTCCGCCTTCATCGACCGCCACCCGGAGTACGCCGACCTGGTCGAGGTCGAGGCCTAGCGGGACGGCCGGGCGGATCGGCGCGGGTCGGCGTTCGCCCGCCGGCCCGCCAGGCAGCCGGCGGGCCGGCGGACGGTCAGCAAGCCGGCGGACGGTCAGCAAGCCGGCGGACGGCCCGGCGGCCCGGCGGACGGGTCAGCCAGCGGCCCGACGGCCCGGCGGGCGGTCAGCGGGCCGGCGGGCGGTCAGCGGCCGGTCAGCAGCTCGGCGGCGGCCCGGGCGGCGGCCCGGGTGGCGCCGTGGGTGGCGACGTGGACCGCGCCGGTGACCTCCTCGGGCACGCCCAGCTCGACCACGACCGCGTCCGGTCGGGCGGCCAGCGCGCGGCCCACCGCCGCCCGCATCCAGCCGTGCCGGTGCAGGTCCCGCACCACCAGCACCACGCACCGGCCGGCCGCCCCGACGGTCGGGTCGACGGGCACGTCGGCCTCCGCGTAGCGGACGGTGGTGGTGCCGGCGAGCAGGGCGGTCAGCGGGGCGGCCAGGCCCCAGGGCGTCTCGGGGCCGATGGCGATGTTGCGCGGCGGCTCGAACTCGACCACGTGCACCGGGCCGGTCAGCGGCAGCGCGCCGACGCCGGCGGGCGCGGTGGTGACCCGCAGCGCCCGCCGGGCGGCGGCCAGCCCGACCGCCGAGCCCTCGGCCCCGGGGCGGGGCCGCGGCGGCAGGTCGGCGCGGACACCCACCGTCCAGGCGGCGAGCTGGCCGACCCGCTTGGCCGCCTCCGCGAGGCGCTCCTCGGGCAGGTCGCCGGCGACGACGGCGGCCACGACGGCGTCGCGCAGCAGCCGCGCCGACTCCTCGTCGGCGCGTTCCCCGCCGATGCAGACCGCGTCGGCCCCGGCAGCGAGGGCGCGCACCGCGGCGCCGGCGAAGCCGTACCGGTCGGCGACCGCCCGCATCTCCACCGCGTCGGTGACCACGACGCCGGAGAAGCCCAGCTCGTCGCGGAGCAGCCCGCCGAGGATCCGGCCGCTGAGGGTGGCCGGCAGCTCCGGGTCGAGCGCCGGGACCAGCAGGTGGCCGGTCATCACCGCCTGCGCCCCGGCGGCCACGGCGGCCCGGAACGGGGCCAGCTCGACGGCGTCGAGGCGGGCCCGGTCGGCGGTGATCCAGGGCAGGTCGTGGTGCGAGTCGACGCGGGTGTCGCCGTGCCCGGGGAAGTGCTTGGCGCAGGCGGCGACCCCGCCGGCCTGCAGGCCCCGCACCCAGGCGGCGGTGTGCCGGGCGACCAGTGCCGGCTCGGCGCCGAAGGAACGGACGCCGATCACGGGGTTGGCCGGGTTGGAGTTGACGTCGGCGTCCGGCGCGTAGTTCAGGGTGATCCCGAGCTCGGCGAGGTCGGCGCCGAGGTCCCGGGCGACCTGCTCGGTCAGCGCCGGGTCGTCCACCGCCCCGAGGGCGAAGTTGCCCGGCCGGGAGCTGCCCCGGGCGGACTCGATCCGGGTCACGTCGCCGGCCTCCTCGTCGATGGCGACGACGACGTCGGGACGCTCGGCGCGCAGGGTGGCGGTGAGCGCGGCCACCTGCTCCGGGTCGACCACGTTGCGGGCGAAGAGCACCACCGAGCCGAGGCCCTCGCCGAGCCAGCGGCAGATCCAGGGCGGCGGGGTGGTGCCGACGAATCCGGGCTGCAGGACGGCGGCGGCCAGGGCCGCCAGGCTCCCCGTGCTCACGCCGCGGCCCCTGCCCGGCAGGGGGCGACCGGCCGGCCGTCCTCGGCCACGTCGCGGCGAGCCGTCCCGCCGTGCCCTCCGGGTCGGGCGGGGTCGGCCGCCGCGCCGCCGCCGGGGCGGGCGCGCCCGCTCACGCCGACCCGCCCGCGTGCTGGCTGATGTCTCGCTGGCTCATGCGGTCGTCGTACCCCCGTCTTCTCCCGCGCCCGGCGGGCCCGCCACCGGCGGGCGGTGCTGCCATGGTCACATCGCGCGATGAAATAGTCAATAAACCTTACAGTTGCCGTCCGGCGCGGAGCTGGGGACAGTTCGGGGATGGATGCCCTGCTGCTGGCCGACGCGACGAGCCCGGCCGACATTCCCGGCGTACGCCTGCTCGGCCTGGTGGTCGGCGGCCTGCTGCTGATCGCCGCGATCCGCGCGATGTTCCGGCGCTGAATCCCGCCCGCGTCGGCCGGCCGGTTCCTTGCGCGGCCACCGGGGTACCGCCTGCCTCGTTGGACCCGGTACGACACGGCGAGGGGGAACGATGAGGATCGGCTACTTTCTGTCCACCGAGGAGTACGCGCCCGCGGAGCTGCTGGAGCAGGCGCGCGGCGCCGAGCGGGCCGGCTTCGAGGCGCTCTGGATCTCCGACCACTACCACCCCTGGACGGACGCGCAGGGGCAGAGCCCCTTCGTCTGGTCGGTGATCGGCGCGCTCAGCCAGGTCTGCCGGCTCCCGGTCACCACCGCCGTGACCTGCCCGACCGTGCGCCTCCACCCGGCCGTCGTGGCGCAGGCGGCGGCCACCAGCGCCGTCATGCACTCCGGCCGCTTCGTGCTCGGGGTGGGCAGCGGCGAGGCGCTCAACGAGCACATCCTCGGCGACGCCTGGCCGCAGACCGACGTGCGGCTGGAGATGCTGGAGGAGGCCGTCGAGGTGATGCGCGAGCTGTGGCGGGGCGGCTTCGTCAACCACCACGGCAGGCACTACACCGTCGAGCACGCCCGGATCTACACGCTGCCGGACACTCCCCCGCCGGTCTACGTCTCCGGTTTCGGCCCGAAGGCCGTCGACCTGGCGGCCCGGATCGGCGACGGCTTCGTCAACACGTCCCCCGACGCCGAACTGGTGCGCCGGTTCCGCGAGGGCGGCGGCGGCGACAAGCCCTGCCAGGCCGGCTTCAAGGCGGCGTACGCGCAGACCGAGGAGGAGGGGATGCGGATCGCGTACGAGCGGTGGCCGAACGCCGGGGTGCCCGGCGAGCTGTCCCAGGTGCTGCCCTCGCCCCGGCACTTCGAGCAGGCCGCCGAGCTGGTCCGGCCGGAGATGATGAAGGACGCGTTCGTCTGCGGGCGGGACGCCGACGCGCACCTGGCGAAGATCGAGGAGTACGCCAAGGCCGGCTTCGACGAGGTCTACGTGGCCAACACGGGCCCGAACTGGCAGGGCCTGCTCGACCTCTACCAGCGCGAGGTGCTGCCACGCCTGCGCTGAGCCCCGGCCACGGGCACCCGCGCCGCGAGGCGCGGGTGCCCGCGACCACACCCGGGGCATGCCCGTGCCAGGCGCCACGGGCTGCCCCGGAGGCCCTGCACGCCGGACTCGCCCACGCCACACCGAACCGCGGTTTCGCCGCTGATCACGGCGGGTACCTCCGGCCCTCGATGAAACTGTCCACGCACTCGACGACGCTGCGCCGCGCGGCGAAGAGCCTCTTCGGCTGGACCACGCTGCGGCCCCACCAGCTTGCCGCCATGCGGGCGGTCATGAAGCGCCGCGACGCCCTGGTGGTGCTGCCCACCGGCGCCGGCAAGTCGGCGATCTACCAGATCCCGGCCAGCCTGATCCCCGGCCCGACCGTGGTGATCTCCCCGCTGCTCGCCCTCCAGCAGGACCAGATCGCGGCGCTCAACGAGCGGCAGCGGCCGGAGCTGCGCGCGGTGCGGATCAGCTCGAACGAGTCGCCCGCGCAGCAGGCGGAGGCGATCGCCGAGATCCGCGACGGGCGGGCGGAGTTCCTCTTCATCACCCCGGAGCAGCTCGCCAACCCCGACCGGATGGCCGAGGTGAGGTCGCTGGGGCCGGCGCTGGTGGCGATCGACGAGGCCCACTGCATCTCCGCGTGGGGGCACGACTTCCGCCCGGACTACCTGGCGCTGGGCCACCTCATCGACGGCATCGGCCGGCCGCCGGTGGTGGCGCTGACGGCCACGGCCTCGCCGCCCGTACGCGACGACATCGTCGCGCGGCTGCGGCTGCGCGAGCCCGAGGTCGTGGTCTCCGGGCTGGACCGGCCGAACCTGTTCGTCGAGGTCGCCCACTGCCCGACGGAGGACTACCGGTGGCGGCGGCTGATCGCCCTGCTGCGCGACGACACGCGGCCCGGCATCATCTACGTGCCCACCCGGCGCTCCGCCGAGGAGCTGTCGGCCCGGCTCACCGACGCCGGGTTCCCGGCGCAGCACTACCACGGCGGCATGGCGGCCGGCGCCCGCGCCGAGCTGCACGAGGCGTTCCTCGCCGACCGGGTGCCCATCATGGTGGCCACGTCGGCGTTCGGGATGGGCATCGACAAGCCCAACATCGCCTGGGTGGTCCACATGGCGCTGCCCGACTCGCCGGACAGCTACTTCCAGGAGATCGGCCGGGCCGGCCGGGACGGTGCCCCGGCCCGGGTGCTGCTGCTCTGGCAGGCCGAGGACGTGGGGCTGCAACGCTTCTTCAGTGGCGGGCTGCCGGACGAGACGGAGCTGCGCGACCTGTCCGCGCTGCTGCGCCGGAAGCCGCGCACCAAGAAGGAGCTGCGGGAGGTCACCGGCCTGGGCCCGCGCAAGCTCGGCCAGTACCTGGCCCTGCTGGAGCAGGTCGGCGCGGCCGAACCCCGGGCGAGGCAGCGCATCGGTGCCCCCCGCTACTCTCCCACCCCGGTGGACGCCGCCGCAGCGGCCCTGGCCGAGGCGGAGCGGCAGCAGAGCGTGACCCGGTCGCGTACCGACATGATGCGGGCCTTCGCCGAGACCACCGCGTGCCGGGGGCAGACCCTGCTGGCCTACTTCGGCGAGCAGATGACGCAGGTCTGCGGGCACTGCGACAACTGCCACGCCGGCACCAGCGCCCCCGACGACGGCGCGGTCGGGCCCTTCCCGGTGCACAGCCAGGTCCGGCACCCGGAGTGGGGGTCCGGGCTGGTGCTCAGCTACGAGGAGGACCGGATGACGGTTCTCTTCGACGAGGTGGGGTACAAGACACTGTCCGTCAGCGTGGTGTCCGAACAGGGCCTGCTGACCCTCGACTAGCCTGAGCCGGGCTCCGCTGGCGGGGCCGTGGACGACGAGCGTTTCAGTGCGGGAAGGGGCGTTGCCGTGATCGAGCAGCCGGCGTACACCGGATTCGGTTTCTCCGACGAGGAGTGGGGGCTGCTGGTCGGCCTGCCGCAGTCGGTGCTGACCGCGGCGAGCGCCGCCGAGTCCGACGGCACCCGGCGCACCATGGCGGAGAACGCGGCCGGGTTGGAGACCATCGCCGCGGGCCGGGAGTCGGCCAGTCCGCTGGTCGCCGCCGTGGCCGGGGAGATCGTCTCGCGGGTGGGCGACCCCGAGGCCGGCGAGGAGCTGCCGGTCATCGCACCGTCGGAGCCGCGGGCCTACCTGGAGGACGTGCTCGGCCGGGCCAAGGAGGCGGCGGCGCTGCTGGCCGCCAGGGTGGACGAGGGCGAGGCCGGCGCCTACAAGCACTGGCTGGTGGACATCGCCGAGCAGGTGGTGGGCGCGGCGTCCAGCGGTGGCATCCTCGGCCTCGGCGGGGACGTGGTCAGCGACTCGGAGCGGCGCTTCCGCGACCGGCTCTCCCAGGTGCTCAACGACTGACACGACGACGGCGGCGCCGGGCGTGGTCCGGTGCCGCCGTCGCGTGTCCGGGCGGGGGCGGGGATGGGTGCGGCCTGGCACCGCCGGGCCGATGGTGGCCGGCGGCGCCGGCGGCGCCGCGACCGTGGCAGGCGACGCACCCTCTGCGCTGGTGGCCCGGCCCGTGGCCGGAACCGTGCGGTCGGGCCGCGCGGCGGCGGAACAGCACGGCGGTCGGGCCGCGCGGCGGCGGGATAGCACGGCCGTCAGGCCACGCGGCGGCGGAACAGCACGGCCGTCAGCGGCACCGAGACGGCCAGGATGCCCAGGCACCAGGCCACGGCGAGGGTCGGCGCCGCGCCCGTCGGGGTGTCCAGCAGCAGGGCGCGCAGCGTCTCGATGACGGGCGTGACGGGCTGGTGGTCGGCGAAGCCGTGGAGCCAGCTCGGCATCGTCTCCACCGGCACGAACGCGCTGCTCGGATAGGGCAGGAACATCGCCAGGAAGGTGAATCCGCTGGCGGCCTCCGGGGTGCGGGCCAGCAGGCCGAACGCCGCCGACAGCCAGGACGCGGCGAGCAGGAAGAGCAGCAGCACCCCGAACGCGCCCAGCCAGCGGAGCGGGTCCACGGCCGGGCGGAAGCCGATGCCGACGGCGACGGCGAGCACCAGCACCGTGGAGACGGTGTTGCGGGCGATGCTGGCGGCGACGTGCCCGCCGAGGATCGCGGTGGCGCTGACGTCCATCGTGCGAAACCGCTCGATGACGCCGTTGGTCAGGTCGGTGGTCACGCTGACGGCGGTGGTGGCCGCGCCGAAGCTGGCGCAGAGCAGCAGGACGCCGGGCACCACGTAGGTGACGTACCGGGTGCCGGTGTCGATCGCGCCGCCGAACAGGTAGACGAAGAGCAGCATCAGCAGCACCGGCAGCAGCAGCGACGTGAGCAGCGCGTCGACGTTGCGGCGGGACAGCCGCAGGCAACGCGCCACCATGACGAGCGCCTCGCCGGCGCGGGTCGGTCGCAGGGTCAGCTCAGACACGGGCCACCTCCCGGTGGGCGGTCACCGGGTCGCCGGTGAGGGTGAGGAAGACGTCGTCGAGGGTCGCCTCGCGGACGACGAAGCGGGCGAGGCCCCGCCGGTCGGGGTCGGCCTGGTCGAGCAGGCGGCGGATCTCCGCCGCGTCGCCGCCGGTGCCCACCGCCAGCTCCAGCCGGTCCGGCTCCCGGTGCGTGACCCGGTCGCCGAGCCGGCGCGCCGCCTCGGCGAAGCTCCGCGCGTCGCGCATCGTCAGCTCGAGGCGGTGGGCGCCGAAGCGGCGCTTGAGCTCGCCCGCGCTCCCCTCGGCGGCCAGCCGGCCGCCGTGCAGCACGGCGATCCGGTCGGCGAGCCGGTCGGCCTCCTCCAGGTACTGCGTGGTGAGCAGCACGGTCACCCCCGCCCCGGCCAGCTCGGCGACCACCTCCCACAGGCTCTGCCGGCTGCGCGGGTCGAGGCCGGTCGTCGGCTCGTCGAGGAAGATCACGGACGGCTCGCCGAGCAGGCTGGCCGCGAGGTCGAGCCGGCGGCGCATGCCGCCGGAGTAGGTCACCACCCGCCGCCCGCCCGCGGCCGCCAGGTCGAAGCGCTCCAGGAGGTCCGCGCTGCGCCGCCGGGCGGCGGCCGGGGACAGCCCGACCAGCCGGCCCATCATGCGCAGGTTCTCCGAGCCGGTCTGCTGGTCGTCGAGCGCCGCGTGCTGGCCGGCGAGGCTGATCGACCGCCGCACCCGACGCCGGTCGCGGACCACGTCGTGGCCGTTGACCCGGGCCACGCCCCCGTCGGGCACGGCGAGCGTGGCCAGGATCCGCACGGTCGTGGTCTTGCCGGCCCCGTTGGGGCCGAGCAGCGCGTACACGCTGCCCCGGGCCACCCGCATGGTCAGTCCGTCGAGCACCGCCACCCCGCCGAAGCGCTTGCCGAGGTCGACGGTCTCCACCGCTGCTGTCTCCGTCACCGCGCACCCTCCGCCTTCTGCGTATAGCATACGCTGTTCTGCGTATACCATACGCAGAAGCTAGGATGACCGTCAAGGACAGGCACGGGGGTGTGAATGAGCGACGCCGACGTCGAGCTGCCGGAGAGCATCGAGCTCGCCTGGGGCCTGCGGGAACGCCCCGGCAAGGGCCCTCGGCGCAGCCTCACCATCGAACAGGTGGTGGCCGCCGGCATCCGGGTGGCAGAGGCCGACGGGCTGGCGGCGGTGTCGATGAGCCGGGTCGCCGGCGAGCTGGGCATGGCCACCATGTCGCTCTACCGCTACGTCTCGGCCAAGAACGACCTGCTGACACTCATGGCCGACGCCGCGTACGGGGAGCCACCCACGCCGCGCGCCCCGGACGAGGGCTGGCGGCCGGCCATCGCCCGCTGGGCGTACGGCACCGTGACGGCGATCCGCCGCCACCCCTGGATCCGGCAGGTGCCGGTCAGCGGCCCGCCGATGGGCCCCAACGGGGTCCGCTGGATGGAGCAGGGGCTCGCCGCCCTGCGCGGCACCGGCCTGCGCGGCACCGAGCGGCTCTCGACCATCCTGCTGGTCGACGGGTACGCCCGGTACTGGGCCACGCTCACCGCCGACATGACCGAGGCGGCAGCGAACGAACAGCTCAGCCCGGACGACGTCGGCGCGCGGTACTGGCAGCAGCTCGCCCGGCTGACCCGGCACGGCCCCTACCCCGCCATCCGGGAGCTGCTGGCGGACGCCGGGATGGAGTCGGACGGGGAGGTCGACGCGGAGTGGCGGTTCGGCCTCGACCGGATCCTCGACGGCGTCGAGGCGCTGATCCGCGACCGCGCGGCGGCGGGCTGACCGCGGATCCCCCTGGCCAGGGCCCGCCGCGTCGCCGACAATGGCCCGCGACGACCGATGGGGGGTGAGACATGACGCCGCTTCGGGTCGAGGTGATGGACACCACCGGGGTGCCCCCGGCCGACCGGTTTCCGCTGTGGGTCGACATGGCCGCCCGGGTCGCCGCCCCCATCGCCCTCACCAGCGACCACGCCCACGACTTCCAGGGGTGCGCCCGGATGGTCCGGCTGGGCGGCATCGAGCTGACCCGGTTCCGCTACCAGTCGCTGGCGGGCCGCCGCACGCCCCGGATGATCCGCCAGGGCGACCCGGAGGTCTACCAGCTCGCCCTGACACTCGCCGGCGCCAGCGCGATCAGCGCCCGCCGCCGCGAGTCCGCCATCCCGGTCGGCCACTTCACCCTGATCGACTGGAGCCGGCCGCACGACCTCACGCACGCCGGCGAGCAGGAGGGGAACCGCCCGGCCGCATCGGTCACCGCGGTCATCCCCCGGACGCTGCTGCCGCTCGACACCGACCGGGTCGACCGGCTCACCGCCGGCACGATCTCCGGGCTGGAGGGCCCGGGCGCGCTGCTGGCACAGCACCTGCACCACATCACCCGGTATCCGGAACAGTTCCCCGCCGCCCACGGGCCGAAGCTGGCGGAGATCACGCTCAGCCTCGTCTCGATGACGCTCGCCACCTGGCTCGACGCGGAGGACCGACTCCCCGGGGAGGTACGCCGGCAGGCGCTGCTCAGCCAGGTCCGGGCCTTTGTCGAGCGGCACCTCGCCGACCCGGAACTCGGCCCGCAGGCCGTTGCCGACGCCCACCACGTCTCCCTCCGCACGCTGCACCGGCTCTTCGCGGCCGAGGAGGAGACCGTGGCCGGGCTGATCCGGCGGCGCCGGCTCGACCGGTGCCGGCGCGACCTCGGCGATCCGCTGCTGCGGCACCATCCGGTGGCTCGGGTCGCGCGCCGCTGGGGCTTCACCGACGCGGCCCACTTCAGCCGGGCCTTCCGCGCCGCGTACGGGACCGGCCCGCAGGCGTACCGGGAGACGCAGGCGCACCCGCGCCCGTGACCACCACCGTGGACAATGGCCACCGGTGCGGGAGCGACGGACGGGGGCGGGCATGCTGCGGCGGACCACCATCGACACCGAGCAGGTTCCGCCGGCCGAGCGCTTCGACATGTGGCTCGACGTGGTGGCCCGTACGGCGTCCCCGCTGCGGATCCGCACGGAGCACGCGCACGACTTCACCGCCCAGGCCGAGATCATCGAGCTCGGCCCGGTGCAGGTCGTCAACTACCGCTACCCGTCGCTGGACGGCGTGCGGACGCCGAAACTGGTGCGCCAGTCGGATCCGGAGATCTACACGCTGGCGCTGACCGTCAACGGCGACGGCGTGGCGAGCCAGGCCGGCCGGAGCAGCCTGCTGGGGCCCGGCGAGTTCACCTTCTACGACGGCTCGCGCCCGCACGGCGTCCGGCACCTCGGCGACGACGACGGCCACCAGTTGGCCCGCTCCGTGGTGGCGCTCATCCCGCACGCCGTGCTGCCGCTGCCGCCCGACCGGCTGACGCCACTGCTGGGCGGCCGGATGTCGGGCACCGAGGGGATCGGCGCGCTGCTCGCGCAGTTCCTCGTCCAGGTGGCCAACCACCCCGAGCAGTACCACGCCGCCGACGCCGGCCGGCTCGGCACCGTCGCGCTGGATCTGGCGTCCACCATGCTCGGCCGGCACCTGGTGGCCGAGGACGCCGTCCCCGCCGAGGTGCGCCGGCGCGCCCTGGTGACCCAGATCCAGGGCTACATCCAGCGACGCCTCGGCGACGCCACGCTGAGCCCGCAGGTGGTGGCGGACGCGCACCACATCTCGCTGCGCAGCCTGCACCGGCTCTTCGAGGCCGAGGAGTCGACGGTCGCGTCGTACATCCGGGACCTGCGGCTGGCGCGGTGCCGCCACGACCTGGCCGACCCTGGCCTGCGCCACCATCCGATCCAGGCGATCGCGGCGCGCTGGGGGTTTCCCGACAAGGCGCACTTCAGCCGGGTCTTCCGGTCCGTCCACGGCCTGACCCCGCAAGCGTGGCGCGCCGGCCACGCCGAGCTGGCACGCAAAGTCAACTCGACGGCGTCCACGGTCAACCCGGTCAGGGCAGACTGACATCCGAAGCGGCCGATCCCTCCGAGCCGGTGGCGACGACGGGATCGGGCCGCCAACGGGGGCCGTGGCGAAGCGCCCGCCGCCGCGCAGGCGGCGGGCGGTCGCCCGGTGACCACCCGGGAACGTCCCGAACCCCGGCCCCGTCGCACTCTCCCCCAGGACCGCCGACGGGGCCGGTCAGGCGTCCTCCAGCAGCTCCAGCACGACCCGCTCGGCCTGCTCCCGGGAGGCCCGCCCGTCGACCGGGGCCACCACGCCGTCGTGGTAGAGGTCGACCACGCGCGGATCGACATAGGACGTGCGCGCCACGGTCGGGGTGTTGCCGAGCAACTCGGCGACCTCGCGCATCACCGCGGCGACGGCCCGCTTGCGGGCGGTCGCCGAGCGCGCCGAGCCGGTGGTCGCGAGCTGGGTGGCCGCCAGGACGGTGGCGTGCCAGGTCCGGAAGTCCTTCGCGGTCATCTCCCCGCCGCTGGCGTCGCGCAGGTAGTCGTTGACCTCGTCGCTGCGTACGTCGCGCCAGTCGCTGCCGTCCCAGTAGCCGAACAGCCGGTCGGCCGCGCGGCGCCGGCGGCGCAGGTTGGTCAGCACCCGGCACAGCTCCGGGTCCTCGATCCGGCGCACCTGCTCGATACCACCCTTGGCGGGAAACTCGAACACCACGCAGCCGCCCCGGGACCGGGCGTGCTCCGGACGCAGCGTCGACACCCCGAAGGTCGCGTCGTCGCCGACGGCGTACTGGTCGTTGCCGACGCGGAACATGCCCATGTCCAGCAGCCGGGTCACCGTGGCCAGCACCCGGTCGCGGTTCAGGCCCCGACCCGCCAGGTCGCGCCCGACCCGCTCGCGCAACACCGGCAGCCGGCGGGCCACCTCCAGCACGTGGTCGAACTTCGCCTCGTCGCGCTTGCGGCGCCACTCGGGGTGGTAGAGGTACTGCTTGCGTCCGGCCGCGTCCACGCCGGTGGCCTGGATGTGCCCGTTCGGGTACGGACAGATCCACACGTCCCGCCACGCGGGCGGGATCACCAGCTCGCGCAGCCGGCCCGACTCGTTCGGGTCGCGGACCGGCTCGCCGGCCGGGTCGAGGAAGAGCCAGCCCTTGCCGCGCCGGCGTCGCCCGTACCCCGGCCTGCCCGGATCACTGCGCCGCAACCGCACCGGAAACCCGCACCGCCCGTTCCACCTCGTCCACGGCGGCCAACACCTGCTCCACCCGGATGGCCGCCAACGTCGGATGGGTTCCTACCCCTCCCACCTCGGCCAACCCCGTGGGCCGGCCCACAGCGCCCGGTGCCAGGGGCGGTCCGGCGGCGGCCCCCACCGCGCCGGCGAGACCGGGCCGAAGAGCACCACGGAGGGAGTGCCGTAGCCGGTGGCCAGGTGCGCCACGCCGGTGTCCCCGCAGACCACCAGCCGGGCGTACGCGACCAGGGCCGCCAGCCCGGCCAGCCCCGTCCGGCCGGCGAGCACCGCCTCCCGGGGCAGCCCCGCCTCGGACGCGACGCGCTCGGCGAGGGCGCGCTCGTCCGCGCTGCCGGTGAGGACCACCCGGTGCCCCCGGCGGACCAGCTCGCGAGCCAGCGCGGCGAAGCGCTCCGCCGGCCAGCGCTTGGCAACGATCTTGGAGCCGGGGTGGACGATGCTCACTCCGGTCGGCAGCCCGTCCGCCGGTGGTCGGTGGAGGGTGAGGTCGGTGGGGTCGGTGGGGATGTCGTACCAGTTGAGTAGTCGGCACCAGCGGTGGATTTCGTGTTCGTCGTCTCGCCAGTGTGGTCCGTCGTGGTGGCCGGCGTCGGGGTTGGTGTAGGCGAGGAGTCGGTCGGGTCGGGTGTGGGCGAGCATGTGGTGGGACTGGGGGCCGTGGCCGTGGAGGTTGACGGCGAGGTGTGGGGGTGGGCCGGTCCAGGGGAGGGGGCCGAGGCCGGGGGTGTCGAGGAGTGTGTCGATGCCGCCGATGAGGTCGACCAGTGGGGTGAGCCAGTGGGGTGCGGCGAGGGCGAGTTCTTCGTGGGGGTGGGTGGTGCGTAGGGCGCGCAGGGCGGGGGTGGCGGTGGTGAGGTCGCCGACGCCGAGGGCGCGGAGGGTGAGGATCACGGGTAGGAGGTTTCTTGTTCGTGGCAGACGATCATTTCGCGGACGGCGCAGCCGGTGGGTTGGGTGAGGGCGAACATGATGGCGTTGGCGGTGTCGGCGGGGTTGTTGAGGTTGGCGTCGGGTCCGGGTTTGTATGCCGGGTCGCGGTCGTCGAAGAAGTGGGTGTGCATGCCGCCGGGGATGAGGAGGGTGACGTTGATGGTGCCGGCGAGTTCGGCGGCGAGGGCGCGGGTGAAGCCGACGACGCCGAACTTGGCGGCGCAGTAGGCGGTGGCGTCGCTGACTGCCTTGACCCCCAGCGTGGACGCCACCGTGACGATGCTGCCCCGCGAGCTCTCCAGGAAGGGCAGCGCGGCCCGGACGACGGCCGCCGTGGCGAGCAGGTCCACCGTCACGATCCGGTCCCACGTCTCGCCGGGGAGGTCCGCCAGCCGGCCCGGCACGTCCACCCCCGCCGCCGTGACCACCGCGTCCAGCCCACCGGAGCGCTCGGCGAGCTGCCGGGTGGCCGCCTCGGCGGCCCGGGTGTCGGCCAGGTCGCACTCGATCCAGGGCACCCCGTCGGCGGGCGGCTGCCGGTCCAGCACCAGCGGCCGGCCGCCGGCCCGGGCCACGGCCGCGACCACGGCGGCACCCAGGCCGCTCGCGCCGCCGGTGACCAGCACCGTCTGCCCCGCGCCGGGCGCCGCGCCGCTCATCGGGTGCCCTCCGTCGTGGTCGGGAGCTGCGCCGGCGTGGCACCGGGCGGCGGGCAGGCCGGCGGCACGGTGTCGGTGAGCGGGGGCGCGCCGCCGACCGGGCCGGCGCCGGCCGCGCGGGCGGCGGCGATCAGCCGGGTGGTCGAGCGCCCGTCCAGGTAGGGCACCACCACGGTGTGTCCGCCCCAGCGGCGCAGCAGGTCCGCCTCCGGCAGCGCCGGCTCACCGCCCTCGCCGGCGTAGTCGCCGCCCTTGACCCAGACGTCGGGCCGCAGCCAGGACAGCGCCGCGTGCGGGGTGGACTCGTCGAAGATCATGACCGCGTCGACGCAGCCCAGCGCCGCGAGCAGCCGCGCCCGGTCGCCCTGCGGGATGACCGGCCGGTCCGGGCCCTTCAGCCCGGTCACACTGGCGTCCGAGTTGAGGCAGACGACGAGGCAGTCGCCGAGCTGCCGGGCGGCCTGCAACGTCGCCACGTGCCCGGCGTGCAGCAGGTCGAAGCAGCCGCCGGTGGCCACGACCGTGCCGCCGGCCGCGCGTACCGCCGACACCACCGCGGCGGCGGCGGCCACGCCGACGCGTTCCCCGCCCGGGCCGGACACCGTGGGCGGCAGCGGGCGCGCCGGCGGCAGCGCCGTCGCCACTCCCCCGTCGGCCACGTACGCCGACGCCTCGGCCACCGCCTCCTGCACCGCCTCCGAGACCAACGCGCCCCGGGCGAGGGCCAGGCTGGCGGTGGCGGCGAACCGGTCGCCGGCCCCGCAGGTGTCCCCCTCGGCGGTGGTCGGGGCGGAGACCACCAGCGGGGTCGAGCCGGCGCGGCAGAGCAGCGCGCCGTCCCCGCCCAGGGTCACCGCGACCGCGCCGGCCCGCCAGCGCTGGCGCAGCCCCTGCGCGCCCCGGGACGCGGTGGCCAGCCGGGTCGCGCCCGGCGGCACGTTGACCAGCTCCCGCACCTCGGACTCGTTGGGGGTGGCGAGGCGTACCCCCGGCACCGCCGCCGGACCCCTCGGATGCGGGTCCCAGACCACCGGCGCCCGGGTCGCGGAAAGGGCCGCCCGCAGCGCGGGCTGCCGGGCCACGCCCCGGCCGTAGTCGCTGACCAGCACGGCCGAGGCGCGGGCGATCACCCGCAGCACCTCGTCGGAGGGCTCGCCGGGCTCGCCGGCGGCCCCGCCCCGGTCGTGGCGCAGCAGCACCCGACCCCGGGCGCGCAGCCGGATCTTCTCCGGCGTTCCGCCGCGCAGGCCGAGGGCGTACACCTGCACGCCGGCGACGTCGAGCAGCGAGCTGAGCCGGGCGCCTCCCGCGTCGTCCGCCAACGCGGTCACCAGCACCACCTCGGCGCCCCGCGCGGCGGCGGCGAAGACCGCGGCCAGCCCGGCGCCGCCGGGCCGGTCGACGTGTGCCGTCTCGTCCAGCACCGGCACGGGCGAGTCCGGACAGAGCCGGTTGACCACCCCCTCGACGTCACGGTCAAGCAGGGTGTCGCCGACCACCACCACGGGTCCCGTCACGCTTCCCTCCTCATCGCGTCGACCTGCTGACCTGAGCCGCCGTCGAGCACCACCTCGACCCCCGCCCGCACCGGCGCCCCCGGCGCGGCGAGCGCGGCCGGCAGGGCCTGCTCGACGTACTCGCAGAGGAGGTGGCTGGTGACGAGGTGGAGTTCCTGGACGACCTGGCTGTCGGGTGAGGGGACGGCGAGGACGTCGTGGCAGGCGTCGGCGAGGGGGTTGGGGGTGGGTCCGGTGAGGGCCCAGGTTCGTAGTCCGGTGTCGTGGGCGGCGTGGGCGGCGGTGAGGAGGTTGGTGCTGGTGCCGCTGGTGGACATGAGTAGGAGGATGTCGCCGGGGCGGCCGTGGGCGCGGACCTGGCGGGCGAAGACTTCGTCGTAGCCGTAGTCGTTGCCGATGGCGGTGAGGGCGCTGGTTTCGGCGTGCAGGGCGATGGCGGAGAGGGGTTGGCGGTCGTCGCGAAGTTTGCCGACGAGTTCGGCGGTGAGGTGTTGGGCTTCGGCGGCGCTGCCGCCGTTGCCAGCCACCAGCAGCCGACCGCCGTCGACCAGCCGGCGGGCCAGGGTCTCCCCCCACCGCGCCAGCAGCTCCTCGTGCTGCCGGTAGGGCAGCAGCGCCGCGGCCAGGTTCGCCAGGTGCGCGTCGAGCAGCGTTCCGGCCGTCATCCGGCCACCACCCGGCTGGGCCGGCCCACCGCCGCCACGTCGCCGTAGACCTCGACCAGCCGCTCCGCCGTGGCCGCCCAGGAGTAGCGGTGCCGCGCCCGTTCCCGCGCCGCCGTCGCGTACGCGAAGCGGCGGATCCGGTCGTCGAGGAGCCGCCCTATCGCGGCGCCCAGCGCACGCGGGTCCCGGGCCGGGACCAGGTCGCCGGTGACGCCGTCGACCACGGTGTCCTTGATCCCGCCCACCGCGGTGCCGACCACGGGGACCCCGCACGCCATCGCCTCCAGCGGGGTGAGCCCGAACGGCTCGTACCAGGGGGCGGCCACCAGGATGTCGGCCGAGCGGTACCAGCGGCCCATCTCCTCGCGGGGCACCGCGCCGACCAGCTTCACCCGGTCGGCCACCCCGCAGCTGACCGCGAGGGCGCGCAGCCGCCGGGCGTACGGGTCGGTCTCCAGCAGGCCGGCGGGCGGCCCGCCGACCACCACGCACTCGGCCTCCGGCACGTACGCCATCGCCCGCACCACCGTCTGGAAGCCCTTCCGCTCGACCAGCCGGCCCACGGTGAGGATCCGCGGCCGGCCGTCTTCCTTCTCGGCGGTCGGCCCGAGCGGGGCGAACGTGCCCAGGTTGACCCCGGACGGGACGACCGTCATCCGGGACCGGGGCACGCCGAGGCGGACCAGCTCGCCGACCTCGTCCTGGCACTGTGCGATCACCCGGTCGACCGACCGGCCCAGCTCCCGCTCGTAGCCGATCCGGCGGGCCGGGCTGGTGTCCTGCACGCCCTGGTACCGCCGCTTCACCGCGCCGAGGGCGTGGTACGTCTGCACCACCGGCACCCCGGTCTGCCGGCTGGCGGCCAGCGCGGCGAGGCCGCTCATCCAGAAGTGCGCGTGGATCACCTCGGGCACCCAGTCGCCGCCCCGCCACCTGTCGACCAGCCAGCGGCTGAACTCCCTCATGTGCGGCAGCAGCGCGTCCTTGGCGACCGGCTCGGCCGGCCCCGCCGGGACGTGCACCACGTCGTAGCCGTCCGGGCTGCGTACGGTCACCGGCAGGTCCACCGCGTCGCGGCGCGTGTAGACCCGCACGTCGTGTCCGGCGGCCGCGAGCGCGGCGGAGAGCTCGGCGACATGCGTGTTCTGACCGCCGGCGTCCTCGCCGCCCAGGATGGCGAGCGGACTGGCGTGCTCCGAGATCATCGCGATGCGCATACTTCCTCCTCCAGCAGCCGGTCCCAGTCGGCGAGGAAACGGTCGAGGCCGTAGCGGTCCCGGGCGAAGGCGCGGGCCTCCGCGCCAGCCCGGCGCGCCTGCGCCGGGTCCGCCACGAACCGGCGGGCGGCGTCCAGCAGGGTGTCGATCCGGGTGGACAGGGCTCCGCCGCCGGGCGGCACCGCCATCACCGCCTCGGTGGCGGCCAGCGCGATCACCGGCATTCCCATGGCCATCGCCTCGATGAGGCTCAGCCCCAGCGACGTCCACCGGCACAGGTGCAGGTACGCCCGGCGGCGCCCCAGCTCGGCGTGCATCAGGTGCTGGGGCACGTCGTCGTGGCTGGCCAGCCGGTCGGCCGGCAGGCCCAGGTGGTCGGCGAGCCCGGCCACCTTCATCCCGAAGACGTCCAGCGGGGCGATCTCGGCGAAGCGGGGCAGCAGGTCGGTGCCGGTGACCCGCCAGCGGCGTACCGGCTCGTTGATGACCACGGCGAGGCGCTCCAGCTCGCCGGTGTACTCGGCCGAGGGCGGGACGATGCCGTGGTCGATCACTGTGGTGCGGGTGGTGCCGGTGTCCCAGAAGAGGTGGTTGAAGTGGGTGACGTGGGCGATGAGGAGGTCGTCGCGGTCGGCCATGGGGTGGCGGCTGTGGGGGACGTTGCCGTCCTTGGGGGTGTTGTGTTCGACGTAGATGGTGGGGATGTGGTGGCCGGGGCGGCGGTGTAGCCATTGGTGGGCGAGGTCGTGTTCTTCGGGGCGTTGCAGGATGATCAGGTCGATGTCGGTGGTGGCGAGGTCGTCGGGGGTCACTTCGGTGGCGTTGTCGGGCCAGGGGTAGGTGCGGGCGCGGCCGAGGCCGTAGGGGCCGCGGTCGGGTGTGACGGGGATCAGGTAGCGGTGTCGGCCGTGCACGAACGAGGTGGTCCAGGAGCCGTGCACGTGCCAGAGCAGGATGTTCATCGGCCGCTCCCGCCGCTGACCGCCGCCGGCACGCCGGTGTCCGCGCGGGCCGGTCGGCTCGCCGGGGGCACCCCGAGCAGCCGCAACGCCTCGACGACCTCCTCCGGCCGGATGCCGCTGAGGCACGGATGCCCGGGCACGGGGCAGCGGGCGGCCCGGGTGTCCCGGCAGGGGGCGTCGGCGTCGCCGAGCCGTACGGTCGGCACCCGCCAGGGGCCCCACTGCCCGAACGGGACGGTCGGCGCGAAGAGGCTGACCACGGGAACGTCCTGGGCGGCGGCGAGGTGGGCGGGGCCGGTGTTGCCCACCACCACCGCTGCGGCCCCGGCGACGGTCGCCGCCAGCTCGGCGAGCCCGGTCCGGCCGCCGAGGTCGACGGCCGTGTCCCCGGCGACGAGGGCGGTCAGCTCGCGCTCGTCCGGTCCGCCCGTGACCACCACCCGGTGACCGGCGGCGACCAGGGCACGGACGATCCGGGCGGCCAGTTCCGGCGGGCAGCCCCGGGCCTGCGAGGCGGACCCGGGGTGCACCACCACGTAGCCCGGCGCGCCGGCCTCCGGCGGGGGCGCCTGCGTCGGGCGCAGGCGTAGGGCGGGTTCGTCGTCGGGCGCCAGGGCGAAACCCGCCGCGGCAGCCAACGACAGAGCCCGCTCCGGCTCCGGCACCCCCACCGGAACCCGATGCCGCACGTCCAACAACGAACCCGGATAGTCGTCACTGATCGCACTGACCCGCGACACACCCGCCAACCGCAACAACAACGCCAACGGCAACGGCGACTGATGGAAACTGGTGAACACCACCGCCTCGTCCGCCCCCACCGCCGCCAACCGATCCACGAGCAACCGCATGTCGACCGGATCAACCACCCCCGGACTCGGATCAATCCACGGCAACCGATGCTCGATCACCTCATCGACACCCGGCAACAACTCCGCCGCCGCCCGCCCCCGAGGCCCACACAACATCACCACCCGCCCCGCACCCGCCGCCACCGCCCGCACCGCCGGACCCGTCACCAACACATCCCCAGCCGAATCCGACCGCACCACCAACACCGTCCCCACCCCCCGCCGCACACCCCCGTAACTGGCCGGATCCACCGCCGCCTGCCGACCCAGAATCTCCGCCACCGCCCCCGACAAATCCCCCACCACCCGCGCCGCCGCCGCCACCTCACCGGCCCGCGTCACCGCCGTCGGCACCAAAACCCCCGACGCCCCCGCCGCCGACGCCGCCACCACATCCCGACCGATGTCCCCCACCACCACACACCGCGACGGCACCGTCCCCAACTCCCGCGCCGCCGCCCACACCAACCCCGGCGCCGGCTTACGACACCCACACCCCGCACCCTCCTCATGCGGACACACCAACCACGCGTCGAACCGCCCCAACAACCGCTCCACCCGCGCATGCACCGCCCGCAACTGCCCCTCGGAAAACAACCCCCGCGCCAGACCCGACTGATTCGTCACCACCGCCAACCGCAACCCCGCAGCCCGCAACCGATCCAACGCCACCCGCGCACCCGGCACCGCACGCACCTTCTCCGGATCACCGTTGTACGGCACGTCCTCGATCAACGTCCCGTCCCGATCCAGCAACACCGCGTCGAACAGGACGGGTCCGGACGCGGCCCGGTCGGCCCCGGCTACCCGGGCTGACCTGCGCTGATCCGGCTCCACCTGGTCCTGTCGCACAGCCGGCGGGTTCCCGACGCCCCGGGGAGTAAACGTCAACTTCAACGCGCCGCCGCGTCGCGTACGGGCCGACGGCGTCGACACGCCGGCCCGGGGTGGCGTTACCCGTCGCCCCGGAGAAGCTAACCCGCGAGCGCCGTTAGTCCGGGCCGGGTCGGGGGTACGGGGGCGCAGTGGCGATTGTGGAGAAAGTGATCGAAGCTCCGCCGGAGCAGGTCTGGGCGGTGCTGGCCGACGGGTGGACGTACAGCGACTGGGTCGTCGGCACCGTCCACGTCCGGGACGTGGACGACGCCTGGCCCCGGGTCGGCAGCCAACTGCACCACAAGGCCGGGCCGTGGCCCCTCTCCCTCCAGGACTCCTCGACGGTGCTCACCTGCGAGCCCCCGCGCCGACTGGTCATCCGCGCCGGGCTCTGGCCGGCCGGCGAGGCGATCGTGGTCTTCACCCTCGAAGAGGTGGGTGCGGGCGCGACGCGGGTGCGCATCGGCGAGGACTTCGCCGCCGGCCCGCTGCGCTGGGTACGCAACAAGGTCAACGACCTCGTGCTGCACCAGCGCAACAAGGAGACCCTGACCCGGCTGGCGGACATCGCCAAGCGGCAGAAGGCGGACGAATGACGCAGGCCGTGGTGGTGACCGGGGCGAGCGCCGGGGTGGGACGCGCCGTCGCCCGCCGGTACGCCGAGCGGGGCGCCCGGCTCGCCCTGCTCGCCCGGGGCGAGGCCGGCCTGGCCGCCGCCGAACGGGACTGCCGGGAACTGGGCGCGGCGGAGGTACGCACCTACCGGGTCGACGTGGCCGACGCCGGCGCGGTGCAGCAGGCCGCCGACGACGTGGTGCACCGGTTCGGCGGTATCGACGTGTGGGTGAACAACGCCATGGTCTCGGTCTTCGCCCCGGTATGGGAGATCCCGGCCGCGGAGTTCCGGCGGGTGACCGAGGTCAACTACCTCGGCACCGTCCACGGCACCCTCGCCGCGCTGCGCCACATGCGGGCGCGCGGGCGGGGAGCGATCGTGCAGGTCGGCTCCGCGCTGGCCTACCGGGGCATCCCGCTCCAGGCGGCGTACTGCGCGAGCAAGCACGCCATCCAGGGTTTCAACGACTCGCTGCGGGCGGAACTGCTGCACGACTGCCCGGGGGTGAAGCTGTCGATGGTGCAGCTACCGGCGATCAACACTCCGCAGTTCTCCTGGGTACGCACCCGGCTGCCCCGCCACCCGCAACCGGTGCCACCGATCTTCGCGCCGGAGGTGGCCGCGAAGGCGATCGTCTGGGCGGCCGACCACGGCCCGCGCGAGCTGAACGTGGGCGGCCCGACCTGGCGCGCCCGGCTCGGCGACATCGTCGCGCCCGGCCTGCTCGAACGGAAGCTGGCCCGCGACGGCTACGACAGCCAGCAGACCGACACCCCGATCGACCGGGCCGCCTGGCGGGACAACCTGGACCGTCCCGGCGACGACGAACGGGACCGGGGCGCGGAGGGGGTCTTCACCGACCGGGCCCGCGCCCGCTCGGCCGCCCTCTGGGTCGGCACGCACAAGCCGGCGGTCTCGGGGGCCGCCCTCGCCGGCCTGGCCCTGGCCCTGGGCGCCCTCACCCGCCGCCTTCGCTGACGCAGGCGCGTCCGCTCGGCGAGACGACCGTAGTAGCCCTCCGCAGGGACCGGATCACCGGCGGAAAGGGGTGCCTTTTCGACCCGGATGTGGCAAGTGGCTACCCTCTCAGGGAGCCCTGTCCGCCGACCGAGGATGTCCGACATGATCGAACCCGTGCAGCTGCCCGCGCCCTGGCGGGACGCACGCCTGACCGTCGTGGTCCCCACCTACAACGAGGCGGGCAACCTCCCGGTGCTGGTCGAGCGGCTCCTGGCCCTGCCGCTGCCGGGCCTGAAGATCCTCGTCGCCGACGACAACTCCCCCGACGGCACCGGCGAGGTGGCGGACAAACTGGCCATCGAGCACCCCGACCGGATCCAGGTCGTGCACCGGGCCGGCAAGGAGGGCCTCGGCCGGGCGTACGTGGACGGGATCGGCCGCGCGCTCGACGGCGGCGCGGAGTACGTGGCGCAGATGGACGCGGACCTGTCGCACCCGCCGGAGGCGCTGCCGGGCATGCTCGGCGCGCTGCTCTCCACCCAGGCCGGCGTCGTGATCGGCTCCCGTTACGTGCCCGGCGGCGAACTGGACGAAAACTGGCCGCTCTACCGGCGGGCGCTCAGCGGCTGGGCGAACCTCTACGTGCACACGCTGCTGCGGGTCCGGATCCGCGACCTCACCGCCGGCTTCAAGATCTGGCGGGCGGACGCCCTGCGGGACATCGGCCTGGAGCGGGTGCAGTCCAACGGTTACAGCTTCCAGGTGGAGATGCACTACCTCGCCACGAAGCTGGGGCACACCATCCTGGAGGTGCCGATCCGCTTCGAGGAGCGGCGCGACGGCGCGTCGAAGATGACCACGGCCACCAAGATCGAGAGCGCCCTGATGCCGTTCAAGCTGCGCACGAAGCACCGCAACGTCGAGCGCTGACCGCGCCGGGCCGAAAAGGCCCGCGAGGCCGGCCGGGCTGGCGCGCGTCGGGGCGGAACGACGACGCCGTGTCGGCACGGTTGCGTGCCGGCGCGACGCCCGTGCTGAGCGGCGGTATCCCGGGCGTCGCGCCGCTGGTGCCACCCTCGCCCGCCCGTAGCCGCCTCCACGCAGCCGTAAGCGTCACTGTGCGCCACGTGACGTTGCGTGACTACCGGCTCGAAGGCGGGGACAGGCGCGCTCCGCGCTTTGCTCTGCACCCCTCGACGCACCACGCCCCTGACCTCGGACGTTACGGCACGAGGCCCGGCGAGCCGGAGAAGGCGCCGTTACCGTAAGTCGCTGTCGCGTATGTGGGTGCAGAGCAAAGGGAGCGCGCAGGCCATCCGGGCCGGACGGGGAAGTCACGTTCGGTGAGGTCGAAGGCGAGCAGTTCCACCGCCCACCTCCGTTGCCTGCCGCCCGCCCTCGCGGCCGACGACGGTCAGCGGTAGACCGCCCGGTGGGCGGCGTCGATCGTGGCGGCGTACACCGGGCCGGTGAGCGTGCGGTCGCGGGCCAGTGCGGCGCGTGCGGCGTTCGCGCCGGGCGCGCCGTGCACCCCGCCGCCGGGATGCGCGGACGCGCTCGCCAGGAACAACCGGTCGACCGGGGTGTCCGCGCGGCCCAGGCCGGGAATCGGGCGCAGGAAGAGCTGCTGGTACGCGGCGGCGGTGCCGCCACCGACCGCCCCTCCCACCAGGTTGGCGTCGCCGGCCTCCAGGTCCGCCGGGCCGGCCACGTGCCGCCCGACGATGAGGCTGCGGAAGCCGGGTGCCGCCTCCTCCAGCACCTGCTCCATCCGGTCGACGTGGGCGGCGATCTCCTCCGCCCGCCAGTGCCGGCGGAACGGCAGGTGCGTGTAGGACCAGAGCGACTCGGTGCCGGGCGGCGAGTGACTCGGGTCGGCCACCGACATCTGCCCCACCAGCAGGAACGGGTCACGGGGGACCTCGGAGCGGGCCAGCGCGGCGGCATAGCCGGTGAGCCCGTTCAGGTCCGCGCCGAGGTGCACGGTGCCGGCGGTGGCGACCGCACGGTTGGTCCACGGCACGGGCGCCGACAGCGCCCAGTCCACCTTGAGCGTCGAGCCGTCCCACCGGAAGTGCGCCAGGTCCTCCACCAGCCGGGGCGGCAACGCTGCCGCGCCGACCAGGTCCAGGTAGAGCGCGGGGGCCGGAACGTCGGCCAGGACCGCCCGCCGGGCCCGCCACAGGGTGCCGCCGGCGGTACGCACCCCCATCGCCCGGCCGCGAGCGGTCAGCACCCGGTCGACCCGGGCGCCGTAGAGGATCCGGCCGCCGCGCTCGGTCAGCCGGGCCACCAGCGCGTCGGTGATCTTCTGCGCGCCGCCGTCGGGTACCGGCCAGCCGACCTGCTGGCCGAGCATGGCGAGCAGCCACCCGTACACGCCCGAGCCGGCCTCCTCCGGAGACAGGTCGGTGTGCAGGGCGCACCCGGCCAGCAGCGCCGGGCCACCCTCGCCGTCGAAGAGCTCGTCGCCGAGCTTGCGGACCGGCACCACCAGTCGCCGGGCCAGCCGCAGCGCGCCGGAGACCCGCAGCCGGCGCAGCAGGGACAGGCCGCCGCGCACCGGCGGGAAGGGCGTGGTGATGGTGTCCAGCATCGGCTCGGCGACCTGCCGCCAGTCGTCGTACGCGTGCAGCCAGCGCTTGCCGTCGCCGGGCGCGAACGCCTCCAGGGAGGCGGCGGTGGCCTCCGGGTCGCGGTTGAGCACCGCCGCCCGGCCGTCGGGCAGCAGGTGCGCCAGCACGTCCGGGGAGTGCCGCCAGCGCAGCCCGTACCGGTCGAGGCCCAACCCGCGCAGCACCGGCGAGGCGTAGCCGAGCGGATAGAAGGAGCTGTACAGGTCGCTCAGGTAGCCGGGGGCCGTCACCTCGGCGGAACGCACCGCGCCGCCGGGCGCGGCCGTGGCCTCCAGCACCAGGACGTCCCAGCCGGCGTCCGCGAGCAGGTTGGCGGCGACCAGGCCGTTGTGGCCGGCTCCGACGACGACGGCGTCCGCGCTCTCCGCGCCGGTCGAACTCATCCGATCCGCCTACCCGGCCAGCAACCGGGCGAAACGCGTTTGCCTCGCCGGGGCCGGGGCATCCACTGCCGCATGTACACGGTTGCGCAGCTCATAGGTGGAGTGTGGGGCGCGGGCGGCGAGGGGGGCGAGCTGGTCGTACACGATCCGGCCGACGGCTCCCCGGTCAGCTCCGTCCCGGTGGCGACGGCGGACGAGGTCGGCAAGGCGGTCGAGGCGGCGCGCGGCGTCGCGGCGGAGTGGGCGGCGACCGCCCCCGCCGAGCGGGCGGCGGCCCTGCACCGGGCGGCGGACGCGGTGGCGGCGGTCGCCGACGAACTGGCGCGGGCGACGACGGCCGAGATGGGCAAGCCCTTCGCGGACGCGCGGGGCGGCGTGGACGCGGGCATCGGCACCCTGCGACAGTACGCGGAACTAGCCCCGGTGCGGGGCGGGCGGACGCTGCACGGCGACCCGCACGCCATCGACTTCATGGCGCCGCAGCCGCGCGGGGTGGTGGCCGCGATCACCCCGTGGAACGACCCGGTGGCGGTCTCCTGCGGGCTGCTCGGCGCGGCGCTGGTCACCGGCAACGTGGTGCTCTACAAGCCGAGCGAACGCACCCCGGCGACCGGCTGGCTGCTGGCGAGGGCGCTGGACTCCGCGCTGCCGCCCGGGGTGCTCTCGCTGCTGACCGGCGGCCCCGAGGTCGGTGCGGCGCTGGCCGCGCAGGAGGTGGACGTGGTCGCCCACGTCGGCTCCACCGCCACCGGGCGGGCCATCGCGGCCGCGGCGGCACGCACCGGCGCCAAGGTGCTGCTGGAGAACGGCGGGAGCGACCCGCTGGTCGTGGACGGCGACGTCGACCCGGTGTGGGCGGCCGGGCAGGCGGCCGTCGGCGCGTTCGCCAACGCGGGGCAGATCTGCGTGGCGGTGGAGCGGATCTACGCGCACCGTGACGTCGCCGAGGACTTCACGCAGGCCCTGGTGGACCGGGCGGACCGGCTGCGGGTGGGCCCGGGCGGCGACCCGGCGACCGAGCTGGGGCCGCTGGTGGACCGGCGGCACCGCGACCACGTGCACGGGCAGGTGACCGCCGCGGTCGCGGAGGGGGCGCGGATCCGTACCGGCGGGACGCTGCCCGACGGGCCGGGCGCGTTCTATCCCGCCACGGTGGTCGCCGACTGCCGGCACGACATGACGCTGGTGCGCGAGGAGACCTTCGGGCCGGTCGCGGCGATCGTCGTGGTCGACTCGTTCTCCGAGGCGCTGCGGTGCGCCGCCGACTCCCCGTACGGGCTGGCCGCGACGGTGCTGACCGGGTCGATGAGCCACGCCCAGCGCGCCTGGCGGGAGCTGCCGGTGGGCACCGTGAAGGTCAACGCGGTGTTCGGCGGGGCGCCGGGCGGTGCCGCGCACCCGCGTCGCGGCAGCGGCCAGGGCTTCGGGTACGGGCCGGAACTGCTCGACGAGTTCACCGCGACGAAGGCGGTGCACATCGAGGCCCCCGGCGGCGGCCACTGGTGAACCGCGCGAAGAGGGGCTGTCCGCGGGTGGACAGCCCCTCTTTTCGCGTACGCCGGAACTCGCGTCAGCGACCGCGGGCCTTGGCGGTCTGCCGGTTGTTCGCCTTCTCGATGGCCTTGACCAGTTCCGGCTTGGTCATGCTCGACCGGCCGGGGACGTCCAGCTTGCGGGCCACCTTCATCAGGTGGTCCTTGGTGGCGTTGGCGTCCACCCCGCCGGCGGTGGGCGCGCGGCGCTCCGGTCCGCCGCCGGCCGCCTGGCGGTCGCTCGGGCCCTTGCGGCCCTTGGGCTCCCAGTGGTCGCCCACCTTCTCGAACTCGTGCTTGACCGCGGCGAAGGCGGTGCGGTGGGCCCGCTCCCCCTCGCCGTACGTCTCCACGGCCGAGTCGTGTGTCTTCTCCCAGGTGCGCTGCGCCTTCTTGGGGGAGCGTCGCAGCGTGCTGGGCAGTACCTCGCGCCCGGGCATCTCGTCCTCCTCCGCGTCGATGGGTTCTGGTTGACCGTTCCCCCGGTGCCGGTCGGCAAACCGGTCCGCCGGGTTTGTCGATTTCGGGCCGGGGGTACCGGCGGGGCCAGGCGGAGCCGGAGACGCCCGGGTCATCCGGCGGCCGGGGCACAGGGAGCGGGCGATGACGACGACGGAGCCCGGCGCGGCGCTCACCGGTGAGCGGCGGCTGCGCGTCCCCGGCCGGGTGCGGCAGTTGAGCTGGCGGACCTGGCGCGGGGTGCTGGTGCGCAGCGCACGGAACTTCGTCAAGGACAACTGCGCGGACTGGGCCGCCGCGCTCACCTACTACGGTGTGCTCGCGCTCTTCCCGTCCACCATCGTGGTGGTCGCCCTGGTCGGGCTGGTCTCCAACGGGGAGCAGACCGTCGACACCGTGCTCGACCTGGCGCGGGACATGGGGGCCGGCTCGGTGGTGGCCAACGAGGGCTTCGTCTCCGTCGTGCGGGGCGTGGTCGACCAGAACGACTCGGCGAGCGTGCTGCTGAGCTTCGGTCTGCTCGGCGCGCTCTGGTCGGCCTCCGGCTTCATCGGGGCGTTCACCCGGGCCTCGAACGCGGTCTACGGTGTCGAGGAGGGACGGCCGGTATGGAAGCTGCGGCCGATGCAGATCGGCCTCGCGGCGGTCTCGCTGGTGCTGCTCGCGGTCGTCGCCGCCGGCCTGATCGTCAGCGGGCCGGTCACCGACGCCGTGGGCGACCTGCTCCACGCCGGCGGACTGGCGCGCACCGTGTGGAGCGTCGCCAAGTGGCCGGTGCTGGCCCTGATCGTGATGGTGCTGCTGAGCCTGCTGTTCTGGATCGCGCCCAACGTCCGGCAGCCGCGGTTCCGCTGGCTCACCCCCGGCGGGGCGGTCGCCCTGCTGTCCTGGGTCGTCGCCTCCTTCGGCTTCGGGCTCTACGTGGCCAACTTCGGCTCGTACGACGCCACCTACGGCAGCCTCGGCGCGGTGATCGCGTTCCTGGTCTGGCTCTACCTGTCCAACTCGGCGCTGATGCTGGGGGTGCAGATCAACGCCGAGCTGCAGCGGGGCCGCGTGCTCCAGGCCGGCGAGTCGCACCCGGAGGAACCGGTCCTGCCCCCGAAGACGCCCGCCGACGGCTGAGCGCCGCACCCCGGCCGCCCCTGCGGGCCGGTTCACCGGCAGCGTGCCGCCCCGCGGGCCGTTTACCGACGGTGCCACCGGGTAGCGCAGAAGGTATGGAACGTGGCAGCAGCAAGCACGGACCGAGAGTCGACGAGCAGATGAGCCGGGAGGTCAGCGGCCTCGTGCAGGGGCCGGGGACCGGCGGCTCACGGGTCGACGAGGCCCGCGTGCCGGAGCCGGCCGGTGAGGACCAGCCGGAGCCGACGACGGCCCCGGCCGGCGAACTGCGTACGGGCGCGCCCAAGGGCATGAGTTCCGAGGACGTCGAACGACGCAGCCGGCTCGGACGGTTCATCACGATGACCGCCCTGCCCGGCGACCGTGAGGCGCTGATCGCCAACGCGCGTGACAACGACGCGCCGGCGGACATCATCGCCGAGCTGGAGCGGCTGCCCGAGGGCACCCGTTACCAGACGGTCTCCGAGGTGTGGGCGGCGCTCGGCCACAAGAACGAGACGACCCGCTGGTGACCGGATCCCCGCACGATCCGGCCCGACACCGGCGGACGAAGGAGGATGCCTGATGAGTGGCGTTACCGAACACGTGGACGTCGCCGTACCGGTGCGCACCGCGTACGACCAGTGGACCCAGTTCGAGGAGTTCCCCCACTTCATGGAGGGGGTGCGGGAGGTCCGGCAGCTGACGGACACGATGACCCACTGGACCGTCGAGATCGCCGGCGTCAAGCGCGAGTTCGACGCCGAGATCACCGAGCAGCTCCCGGACGAGCGGGTCGCCTGGCGCTCGACCGGCGGCACCAACCAGGCCGGGGTGGTGACGTTCCACCGGCTGGACCCGGAGAACACCCGGGTGACCCTGCAGTTGGAGTTCGAGCCGCACGGCGTGGTCGAGCAGGCCGGCGACAAGCTGGGCATCGTCGACCGGCGTGCCAAGGGCGACCTGGAGCGGTTCAAGCAGTTCATCGAGCGGCGCGGTCAGGAGACCGGCGCCTGGCGCGGCAAGGTCGACCGGCCGCAGCCCTGATCCCCACCCCCCGGGCACGAACTCCGATGGCCGCCGGCTCGCCCGGCGGCCATCGCCGCGCGCGGACAGCGGCCGTCGCCGTGCGGGGATGGCCGGCATCGCCGCGCGCGGACAGCGGCCGTCGCCGTTTGCGGGCGGCGGGCCCGGGTACCGCGATCGGTATGACCGACGAGAACAAGGTGTGGCGGGACGAGGAACGGACTCCCCTGCAGGAACTGGACCGGGCCGTCGCGCGTTCGACCCTGGACGGCCAGGCCGACGACGTGACGGGCAACGACGCCGGTGAGGAGGCCGCGTTCGGGCACGGTCCGGAGGCGGTGGACCGCGGCGGGCAGGCCGCCGGGACCGGCCGCGAACCGACCGACCCGGAGCGCACCTACCGGCCCTCCACGACCGGCCGGACCGGCCCCGACACGATGTGAGCCGTGGCGGGCCGGCGCCCCGGCCCGCCCACCTCGCCGGACCCGGCCGATCGAGGCCCTCGTCGCTCCGCTGAGGGCTGGTCGACGGACGCTCAAAACTCCCCGACGCGCCGCTCAGACCGCTCGACGCGCCACTCGAGGCAGCTCAGGCCGCTCGACGGACGTTCGCCACTCAGGGCCGCTCAGTCCGCTCGACGCGCCACTCGAGGCCGCTCAGGCCGCTCGACGGACGTTCAAGCCCTTCGACGCGCCGTTCAGGGCCGCTCGACGGGCCGGCGGTGCGCGGATGGGCGGGGGCGCGCCGGCCGGCGGCTGCCCGCCGCGTGCAGGGCCAGCAGGGCGAGCGCGAGCACGACCAGCGCCGGTCCGAGAAGCTCGACCGAGGTGTTGCCGAGCAGCACGCCGATTCCCGCCGGCACCAGTGCCCCGCCCAGCCCCGCCGCGGCGATCTGGAGCCCGATCGTCCGGTCCGCGTGCGCCGCACCGACCCGGTCGACGGTGGTGAGGGTGAGCAGCGGGAAGACCGGGGCGGCGGCGAACCCGACGACGAAGAGCCCGCCCACGGCCAGCCAGGCCGGGGCCGGGACCGCGACCAGGACCGCGCCGGCCGCCATCCCCACCAGGCTGCCCCGCAGCACCAGCCCGGCGCCCAGCCGCTCGGCCACCACGCCCTGGACGACCCGCCCGACGAAGAGGCTTCCCCAGTAGCCGGACACGCACACGCCGGCCACCGCCGCGCCGAGACCGCGTCCCTCGGTGAGCAGCAGGAACGCCCAGAGCCCCGCGGCCACCTCGATCGCCACGTAGACGGCGAAGGCCAGCGCCCCGATCCAGACCGCCGGCAGGCGCAGCGTCTCGCGTACCCGCGTGGCGGCGGGCGGGGCGACGGGCGCCGCGCCGGCCGACCCGCCCGCCGGGGCGCGGTCCCGCCAGGCCCGGACCGTCAGCGCGAACGCGGCGGCCAGGGCGACCTGGGCCGCCGCCACGAGGCCGTACCCCCAGCGCCAGGAGAGCCCCGCGCTGAGCGCGCCGGTCATGATCAGCGGTCCGAGCGCCACCCCGAGCCCGAAGAACGCGTGCATCCAGTTCATGTGCCGAGGGCCGAAGGCGCCGGCCGCGTACGCGTTGAGCCCGGAGTCGATCGCGCCGGAGCCCAGGCCGAGCACCAGGGCGCAGCCCACCATCAGGGCGAGCCCGGGGGTCACCGCGTAGCCGGTGAGGGCGAGACTGGCCAGCAGGGTGCTGCCGGCGAGCAGCCCTCCGACCCCGAGTCGGGCCAGCGTGAAGCCGGCCAGCACGCTGGAGGTGAGGTAGCCGGCGGTGCCGGCGGTGCCGGCGGTGAGCACCAGGCCGACGGCCTCGGTGGGCACGCCGAAGTCCGCCCGGATCGACGGCCACCCCACACCGATCAGCCCGTCGGGCAGGCCTAGGCTGACGAAGGCGAGGTAGGCCAGCAGGAGCAGCGAGGCGCGGGGCGGGGTGGTGGACACGGACGACCATCCTGCCCGCCGACGTCCACGCCGCCCACGCGCCTCCCCCGTCAGGGCGAAAAGTCTGGTCCGGACGGCCGGGGAAACGGACAGCTCATCCAGAATCGGCCGTTCGGCTGACGGCAACGCCCGGGTAGCGCGCAAGACTTTCGGGATGCAACAGGGCTCCGGCTTCCTCTCCACGCGTCAGCGTCGCCTGGCTTGGCTCGGCTTCCTCCTCGCCGCCCTCCAGGCTCCCGTCTCCGCCAAGCTGGTCTCGGACGACTCCTGGTTGTTCAGCCTCTGCGTGGCGCTCATGGTGGCGACAGTGATCATCGCCGACGACGCGGCCCGGCGCCGCCCGGCCGACGCGCGCCAGCTGGACTAGCCCGCGCGGGATCAGGTCGGCTTGACGGCGATCGCGCCGTCGACCGTACGCAGGATCAGGCGCAGAACCTCGTGCCGGGAGGCACCGGTCTCGGCCAGGTAGGCCCACCCGGCGTACAGCTGTGACCAGACCAGGCTCTGCACCCAGTCCGCCGGCAGCTCCGGGTCGATGGTCCCGTCCCGGTGGCCGCGCTCGACCATCGCGGCGAACTCCGGGTCGCAGCCGTCCGGCCCGTCGGTGGCCGGGCCGGCGGTGAGCCCCGGCTCGGTGAAGATCAGCGAGAGCAGGCTGCCGAGGTCGAAGTACTCCTGGCAGAGCCGGTGCACCGCCGAGGCGCCGGTGCCCTCGGCCATCCGCGCCTGGGCCGTGGCGCGGGCCAGCCGGGCACTTCCCTCGGCGCCGACGGCGGCCAGCAGCTCCGCGCGCTCGGCGAAGTAGCGGTGCAGGGTCGTCCGGCCCACGTCGGCGGCGGCGGCGATGTCGCCGAGGGAGGCGGCGGGATTGCGCCCCAGCACCTCGATGGCCGCGTCGACGATGGCCTGGCGGGTCCGGGCCCGGCTGCCGGACACCTGCGCGTCGGTCACGCGGCGAGGATAGCAACTACTCGTTCCGGCATATCGCTTGACCGTCATGGAACGCCAATGTTCCATTCAGGGCATGACTTCATCCGATCCGGCGCTGCCCCGACTGCGTACGCTCGCGTCGTTCCTCACCCCGCACAAGCGGACGATGTTCCTCGGGCTGGGGTTGGGGCTCGCCGCGAACGCGGCCGGGCTGGCGACGCCGATGGTCACCAAATGGGTCCTCGACACGCTGGGCACGGGCGGGTCGATGGCCCGCCCGATCGGGGCCCTGCTGGCGCTCGTCGTCGTCGGCGCGGCCATCTCGCTGTGGCAGTGGCGGCTGCTCGGGACGCTGGCCGAGCACATCGTGCTCGACGCGCGGGCCTCGATCGTCCGGCACTACTTCCGGGCCCGCGTCGGCGACCTGCAACGGCGGCCCACCGGCGAGCTGGTCACCCGCGCCACCTCCGACACCCAACTGCTGCGCGAGGCGTCCGGCAGCATCGTCGGGCTGGTCAACGCCGGCATCGCACTGGTCGGCACGCTCGTGCTGATGGGCGTGCTCGACCTGTTCCTGCTGGGCTGCACCATCGTGGCCGTGCTGGTGGTCGCGGCGGTGATGGGCGCGCTCATGCCGCGCATCGCGACGGCACAGGCGGCGGCGCAGGAGTCGATGGGCCGGCTCGGCGGCGCGCTGGAGGGGGCGCTGCGCGCCATCCGGACGGTCAAGGCCAGCCGGGCCGAGGCCCGGTCGGCCGAGCGGATCGTCGCCGACGCCCGGCAGGCTGCGGCCCACAGCGTACGGGCGGCCCGGGTGACCGCGTCGGTCTGGACGATCGCCTGGACGGGAATCCAGCTCGCGGTGATCGCGATCCTGGGCATCGGCGCCTGGCGGGCCCAGCGCGACCTGCTGGAGATCTCCAGCCTGATCGCGTTCCTGCTGTACACGTTCCAGCTCATGGGGCCGATCACCGAGCTGACCCAGAACACCACGGCCCTGCAGGCCGGCATCGCCGCGGCGGGGCGGATCCGCGAGGTCGAGACCATCGCGACCGAGCCGGCGGGCCCGGTCCCCCGCCCGGCGGGGCACCCGCGGGCACCGGGCGCGCGGCAGCCGGCCCAGGCCGGCGACGCGGTGCTGGTCTTCCGCGGCGTCACCGCCCGCTACGGCCCGGACGCGCCCGAGGCGGTACGCGACGTCGACCTGGTCGTCCCCCGGCGCGGACACACCGCGATCGTGGGGCCCTCGGGGGCCGGCAAGACCACGCTGTTCTCGCTGGTCCTGCGCTTCCTGGAGCCCGAGCGCGGGCAACTGCTCCTCGACGGCCGCCCCTACGCCGAGCTGGGGCACGACGAGGTGCGGGCCCGGCTCGCGTACGTCGAGCAGGAGACCCCGGTCGTGCCCGGCACCATCCGGGACAACCTGCGGTTCACCCACCCCGACGCCACGGAGGAGGAGATCCGCGCGGTGCTGCGCGCGGTCCGACTCGACGACAAGATCGATTCGCTGCCGGAGGGCCTGGACACCTCGCTGTCGTCGACGGAGGTGTCCGGCGGGCAGCGCCAGCGGATCGCGCTGGCGCGGGCGATGCTGCGTACCCCCGACGTGCTGCTGCTCGACGAGGCGACCGCGCAGGTCGACGGGCTGACCGAGGCGGCGCTGCAGGAGTGCGTCCGGCAGCGCGCGGCGCTCGGCGCCGTGGTGACCATCGCGCACCGGCTCTCCACCGTGCTCGACGCCGACCGGATCGTGGTGATGGAGCACGGCCGGATCCGGGCCCAGGGCACCCACGCCGAACTGCTGGCCGGCGACGACCTCTACCGTCGGCTGGTCGCGGCGCTGCGCATCGCGGCCGAGGAGCACGCGGTGCCGGCCGACGCCCCGGCGGTGCCGGCCGACGACCACACGGCGGTGGCCGGCGAGCACACGGCGGCGGCCCGCGGATGACACATCGGCCGGGACTGTCGAACTGATGTCGCAAACGAATCACTTCACTCGGCCGGACGCCGCCCCGGCCTGAACACCACCCGGCCCGAACCCGTGACACCACCCCGGCCCGGACCCGTGACACCACCCCGGCCCGGACACCGGCCCATGCCCTGTGCCACCATCCCGGCCCGGACACCATCCCGGCCCGGACACCACCTCGGCCCGGACACCACCTCGGCCCGGACACCACCTCGGCCTAATACCGCCCCGACCTGTGACACCTACCCGCCCTGGGCACCAGCCCGGCCCGACACCACCTCGACCTGGACACCGCCTGGGACCTGTGACACGGGCCTGACCCTCGCACCAGCGTGGCCTGGACACCGCTTGATGTCACAGACGACTCAGCTCGACAGCGCCATACGAGCGCCCGCCGCCCCGCCAGCCGCCGCCCGATCCGCAGATACCTCCGGCCCGAACAGACCGAACGACCCGAACGACCCGAACAGCCCGAACGACCCGAACAGCCCGAACAGGACCCAAACAGGCCGGACGGCACGAGGCGGTCCAGGGCGGTTCCAGGGCGGTTCCAGGGCAGCCCGAACGGCACGGAACGGCCGAACGGCGCGGGGGCTCCGCGCGGCCCGGGACGATCCGCGGCCCGAGGGCGACGCGAGGGCCCGTCAGCGCAGCTCGTCGGGGCGCGCCTCGTGGCCGGGGTGGCCTCGGGTGCGCCGCCGCTCCTTCATCTCGGCCTCGTAGAGGTGCCGCCGGCCGCCGACCAGCTCTTCCCGGGCGGCCCGGTCGAGGTCGCGGAAGAGGGCGTAATACCCGTCGTCGAAGTCCTCGACGATCTGGAACGTCCACCGGCCCGCGATCACGTTGCGTCCCAGCAGCTCGGCGTCGATGCGCTCGGCGATGTGCGGGTGCCCGGCGGCGCGGAACATCTCCACCGCGTCGTCGAGCATCAGGTCGGCGTGCCCGACCAGTTGGTGCAGCGAGTAGAGGTGACCGCGGACCCGCTCGACGCACTCCAGCGCCTCGCTGAGCTTGCCGAGCGCGGCCACCGTCTCGTCGCTGACTCCGGCGGGCCGACGGTGCCCTTCGTCCGGTCCGTCCACGTCCTGTCCCATCCGTTCCTCCGCGGTGTCGGCTGCGCCCCTGCGGGCGGTTCTCCTCCTGCCCCGCCCGCCTCGGACCAATCCTGACGGGCCGGGTTGACCGATCGGTGGAGGACCAAAAACCCGCGACCGGCCGAGGTCGGCCCGGGGTTCGGCCGGATAGCCTCGTTCCCCATGCGTGTGCCGTTCAACCGGGTCGAGGCCCGTTCCGCCGCCAGTTCGGCGCGAGCCACCCTGGCCCTGCTGTCCACCTCGGTCGGCACCGGAGGGCTCGCCGCCGCCGCCGCGTCGCCGGGGCTGCTCGCCCTGGTCGACCAGCACGCCGCCGCGGTACGGGAGAGCCTGGACGGCGACCGGCGGCCGCTGAGCGCCGCCGCGCTCGCGGGCTACGCGGAGGGCGTCCGCGCCGCCGCGCTGGAGCACGGCTGGCAGCCGCCGGGGGCGCCGGTCGACTGGTCCGAGCCGGACTGGCTGCTCACCCGTCTGCTCGCGGTCTGCGCGCTGGCCCGCTCGCTGGGCACCCCGGTGCCGGGCCCGCTCCCCCGCGTCTGATCCGAGTCGCCGCCGGGGTCCCCCGGCACGACGGAGGGGCGCCCGCCGACTCGCGGACACCCCTCCGGGCTCGCCGTCACCGGCGCGGTCAGCGGCGGAACTGCTGGGTCTCGTCGCTGACGTTCCCCGACTGGTAGGTGCCGCGCCCGGCCGTCGTCGCGGACTCCTGCCCGCGCGGCATGACCTCGGTGCGCTCGGCGGCCGTCCGGTCGGCCATCTGCCGACCGACGTCCATCTGGCCGGCCTCCCGGGCCCGGCGGTGCTCCTGCACCGCCCGCGACTCCTCGGCCATCCGGTTCAGCCAGCCGTCCCAGCGGCTCTGCATCGGCTTCACCAGACCACCGCCGACACCGACGATCAGGATGCCGGCCACCGTGGCGAGCACCGCGATCAGCACCGGAGTCGTCACCGTGGTGGCGATGCCCACCTGGTTCAGCGCGGCGATCACGCCCAGCGCGATGATGAAGACCGCCGCCAGATCGGCAAGGACCTTGCCGTACGAGAGACCGCCCAACGCCCCGGTGACCAGATCCCGGACGGCGCTGGCGATCGCCGCGGCCACGACGATGATGACGATCGCCACGAAGGCGCGCGGCAGCCAGGCGACCACGCCGCTGATCAGGTCACTGATCGCGTTGGGTCCCCACACCCCGAAGGCGAACTGCAGGGTGAACAGCAGCACGGTGTAGTACGCCAGTTTCGCCAGGATGTCGCTGGCGTCGTACTTGGTGCGTTCCAGCGCGCGCTTGATGCCGCCCCGTTCCACCGCCCTGTCGAAGTTGACCCGTTCCAGCGCCGCGTCGACGATCTTCAACACGGCTCTGGCGATGAGCCATCCGACCACGAGGATCGCGATGAACGCGATGGCCCGCGGTATGAACAGCAGCACCGACCTCCACATGTCGGCCACGGCGTCGCCGATGTCGACCTGCCTGACCGCGAGGGTTTCCGGCATGATGTCCCTCCTGTCGCATGGACTGCGCCGCGCGCTTACCCGGTCACCGACGCGGCACGCCGTACCGGTCCCCGACTTTTTCCCGACATGGCATGGCAGACCAGCCCTGACCTGCCCGAACGTTCGCCGCCCGCGACGCGCGGGGCATGATCGGAAACAGGTGCCGGGCGGTCCGGTTAGGCTGCGGTCATGCCAGGAACGGTCGGACGGGTCCCCAACCCCCCAGCCCCGGTGTCGGGAGCGCCCGCCGCCTCGGGCGCGGCGGCCGCCGTCCTCGGCCACCACTGGGCCGGCACTCCGCTGGGCCCGTGGCACTCGTGGGACCCGGCGGTCCGGGCGGCGGCCGAGATGATCCTCGCCTCGCCCGTGCCGATGGCCCTCACCCTGGGCGACGACCACCTGCTGCTCTACAACGACGGGTACGCGGAGCTGATCGGCGACCGGCACCCGGGCGCGGTGGGCCGGCCGGCCGCCGAGGTGTTCCCGGAGATCTGGCCGATGCCCGGTGTCGGCGACGCCGTCGAGCGCACCTACCGCTCCGGCGAGCCGTTCCTGGAACGGGAGTCGACCCTTCCCCTGCACCGCCGGCCCGGCCTGGTCGAGCAGGCCGTCTTCACCCGGGGCCACTCCGCCGTGCGGGACGGCGCCGGGCGGATCGTGGGCGTGCTGACGGTGGCCGCCGAGACCGCCCAGGTGACCCAGCAGTTGCAGAGCCTCAGCGACTTCGCCGCCGCGCTCGCCGGCACCCTCACCCTGGACGACGTGGCCCGGGTCGCGCTGCGCTACGCGATCACCACGTTCGACGCCGACCGCGTCTCGTTCGGGGTGGACGAGGGCGGCGGCTGGCGGATGGTCCGGCGGGTACGCGGCGAACTGATGGACGAGGCCGACGAGCGGCTCCCGCCGCTGTGGCGGCGTATCGCGTCGGACGGGGCGGATCCTGTCGTGTCGGCCGCCCGCGCCGGCGCGCCGCTCTTCGTCGACGACGGGCAGCCGCTGCGGGAGTTCGCGGTGGACCGGCACGACCAGAAGATCAGGGCGCTGGCCGCGGTCCCGCTGCGGGCGTCGGTGGTCCGGGGCGGCCTGGCCGTCGGCTACCAGGTCCCGCGTCCGTGGTCGGCCGCCCAGCGGGCGCTGCTCGCGGCGGCGGCCGAGCTGGTCGGCCAGGCCGCCGAGCGGGCCCGCCGGTTCGAGACCCAGCACGGTACGGCCCAACTCCTGCAACGCAGCATGCTGCCGGCGCACCTGCCGGACCTGCCGTGGATGCGCATCGCCGCCCGCTACGACCCGGGCGTCGACGGCAACGCCGCCGGTGGCGACTTCTACGACGCCTTCCTGCTGCCCACGGGCGGGCTGGGCATCGTGCTCGGCGACGTCGCGGGCCACGACGTGCAGGCCGCGGCCCGGATGGGGCAGGTCCGTGCCGCGCTGCGCGCGCTGGCGTTGTCGGATCCGCGCCCCGACGCCGTCCTGGCCGGGCTCGACCGGCTGGTCACCAGCCTCGGCGCCGAGGGCGGCACGCACGAGCTCTTCGTGACCGTGGTCTTCGGGGTGGTCGACGCCGAGCGGCAGCAGCTCACCCTGGCCAGCGCCGGGCACCCCGCCCCGCTGGTCCGCCGGTGCGCTCCTGACGGCCAGCCGGTCGCCGCGTACGTCGACGTGCCCGCCGGCGCCCCGTTGGGCCTGGGCTGCCGGCCGCCCACCACGACGGTCCGCTTCGCCCCCGGCGACACGCTGCTGCTGTTCAGCGACGGCGTGGTGGAGCGGCGGCGGCAGGGGCTGACGGCGGGGCTGGACGCGCTGGCCGCGGCGGTGGCCGGCGCGAGCAGCGGCGACCCGCGTGCGCTGTGCGCGGTCGCCACCGCGGCGGTGCCCGGCGCCACCGAGGACGACGTCGCGGTGCTGGCGGTCGAGTACGCGGAGCGGCCGAGCCGGTCGGCGAGCATGGAGGTGCCGGCGGAGCCGACCGCGCCGAGCCGGGTGCGACACTGGATGACCGGGCAGCTCACCGAGTGGCAGGTGCCCGAGTCGGTCGTCGGCGCGGCGGTGCTCTGCACCAGCGAGCTGACCACCAACGCGCTGCTGCACGCGGGCACCGCCGCCCGGGTGGAGATCGACCTCAGCCCGGAGCGGTTGCTGGTCTCGGTCGCCGACTCGGGCACCCGGGGGACGGTCACCCGGGCGCAGACCGACACGCTGAGCAGCCGGGGTCGGGGGCTCGGGCTGATCGAGGAGCTGAGCGACGCCTGGGGGACCGACCCGACCGTGCGGGGTTCGACGGTCTGGTTCGAGATCCTGATGCCGTCCGAGTGACGGGCGGCGTCAGCCCGCCCGGTAACGGGTAGGGGTAGACCATGACCACCGAACAGCCCGCCGGTGTCCTCTTCGACGTGGACGGCACCCTGGTCGACACCACATATCTCCACACCGTGAGCTGGTGGGAGGCGCTGCGCCAGACCGACCGGCACGTGCCGATGGCGGAGATCCACCGCGCCATCGGGATGGGTTCCGACAAGCTGCTCGACCACCTGCTCGGCCCGGAGCGGGACCGGGGCGCCGACGGGAAGCTGCGGGACGCCCACGACGCGCTCTTCGCGGAGTACTGGGAGCGGCTGGTCCCGCTGCACCGCGCGGCGGACCTGCTGCGGGCCTGCGCGGAGCGGGGGCTGCGGGTGGTGCTGGCCACCTCGGCCGCCGAACACGAGGTGAGCGCCCTGCGCCGGGCGCTGGACGCCGACGACGTGATCGACACCGTCACCTCCTCGGCGGACGCGCGGCAGAGCAAGCCGGCGCCGGACATCCTGGTGGCCGCGCTGGAGCAGTCCGGGCTGGCCGCCGAGCGGGTGGTCTTCGTCGGCGACTCGGTCTGGGACGTCGCGGCCGCCGGCAAGCTGGACATCCCCTGCGTCGGGCTGACCTGCGGCGGCACCAGCCGGGGCGAGCTGGCCGGGGCCGGCGCGGTGGCCGTCTACGACGACCCCGCCGCGCTGCTGGCCGCCCTCGCCGACTCACCGATCACCACCGGACGGTGAGGGCCGCCCCACCGTTCGCCACCGCAGGGCGCGGGCCCTCCGCGTCGGCCGTTCGTGGTGCGGGTTCAGGAAGTCGAAGCAGACAGGAATACGAAAAGTCCTCCGGGGGCAAGGACTGACTCCGCCTGCCCGCACGCCGTGGGCGAAGCGGAGAGGTGGTGAGCGTGGAGCCGGTGGACGTGGCGTTCGCGGTGGTCGGCCTGGGGGCGCTGCTGGCGGGGATCCTCCCGCGGGTGCTCGAACGCCGTCCGCTGTCCATGCCGATCGCCTTCCTGGGCCTCGGCATGCTGGTCTTCGTCCTGCCGGTCGGGCTGCCGAACCCCGACCCCCTCGCGTACCCGGACATCGCCACGCACCTCACCGAGATCGGTGTGATCGTCGCGCTGATGGGTGCGGGTCTGAAGATCGACCGGCCGCTGAGCTGGGCCCGCTGGTCGTCGACGTGGCGGCTGCTGGCGATCGCGATGCCGGTGTGCATCGCCGCGGTCGCGCTGCTCGGCTGGTGGTGGGCCGGGCTGGTGCCGGCCGCCGCGCTGCTGCTGGGGGCGGCCCTCGCGCCCACCGACCCGGTGCTCGCCGCCGACGTGCAGGTCGGGGAGCCCAGCGACGTGGAGGACTCCGAGGACGAGGTCCGCTTCGCACTGACCTCGGAGGCGGGGCTGAACGACGGGCTGGCCTTCCCCTTCGTGTACGCGGCCATCGCCATCGCCACGACCAGCCTGGCCCCCGGCGACTGGCTGGGCCGCTGGTTCGCCGTCGACGTGCTGTGGAAGGTCGCCGCCGGGGTGGCGGGCGGCTGGCTGGTCGGCTGGCTGCTGGGCAAGCTGTTCTTCCGCGCACCGAGCGAGCTGCGGCTGGCCCGGCACGCCGAGGGCTTCCTCGCGCTCGCCGCGACCTTCCTGGCGTACGGGCTGGTGGAGGTCGTCGGCGGGTACGGCTTCCTGGCGGTCTTCGTCGCGGCCCGGGCGATCCGGGCCGCCGAGCGCACCCACGAGTTCCACTCCGTGCTGCACGACTTCGCCGAGCAGATCGAGCGTCTGCTCACCGTCATGCTGCTGCTGCTCTTCGGCGGCGCCGTGGTGGGTGGCCTGCTGGGCCCGCTGACGTGGCCGGCCGCCGCGGTCGGGCTGGCGCTGGTCTTCGTGGTCCGGCCGCTGGTCGGCCGGCTGGCCCTCGTCGGCGCGCCGGGCCGGCCCGCCGAGCACTGGGTGATCGCTTTCTTCGGCATCCGCGGCGTCGGCTCGTTCTTCTACCTCGCGTACGCCACGGCGAAGACCGACTTCCCGCAGGCGGACCTGATCTGGGCGACCGTCGGCCTCGTGGTGATCGTCTCGGTGGTGGTGCACGGCGTCGCGGCGACCCCGGTGATGCAACTGCTGGACCGCCGGGGCGACCGCACGGCCGATCCGTCGGAGGAGGGCCGGGCCGGCGAGCCGGTCGGCGCGACGAGCTGACGGACCGGCGACGGGCCGGTCGCCGGGCCGGGCCGGGCCGGGGGCGGCCGGCCAGGGCCGGGGGCGGCCGGCCAGGGCCGGGCGGAGCGGTGGCGGGCCGGGCGGAGCGGCGGCGGAAACGGGCGACGACCGTCAGGTCAGGCGGGCGACCAGGGCGCGACCGAGGTCCCGGCCGGAGCGCCAGGCGCTCTGCACCCGGGGCCTGCCGAAGGCGTCCCCGGCCAGCCCGACGCCGTCGGCGTCCAGGTGGTGCGTCCCGACCGGGCCGGCCGTCGGCTTCGCGTACGTCCAGCGGTGCACGTGCACGTGCTCCGCCCGGTCGGGCAGCCCCAGCAGGTCCCGGACGGCCTGCTCGATCGCCGGCCCGGCGCCGGTGGGCTGCGCGAGGTGGCCGGCGGCGAACTCGGGCGTGGTGTGCGCGACCAGCACCGGCGCGCCGTCGCCGCGCCGGTCGCCGTCGTCGCAGACCAGGGCAAGCAGGGGGTGGTCGTTGACGAACGCGCCCCGGAAGGCGGCCCACCGGCGGGCCGGGAAGCGCAGCACCCCGGTCAGCGACGGCGACCACCGCTGGCCCTGGACGACCCGGGTGGCGGCGGCCAGGGCCGGGTCGAGCAGGAGGGCCGCCTGCGGGCCCGGCATGGCCAGCGCCACCGCCTCGCACGGCCGCCCGTCCACCACCGGCCCGGGCTCGACGCCGAGCACGAGCCGGTCGACGGTCACCGGCAGTTCCCGGGCCAGGTGCTCGACCAGCGACCGAAGGCCCCGGGGCGCCGCCCAGCGCATCGGGCCGGGCACGTCGCGCCGGCCGTCGGGACCGTACGCGACGAACGTGTCGGTCCACTCCCGGGCCAGCCCGGCCGCCCGCCAGCCCTCGACGACCGCGGCGAAGTCCGGGTCGTCGACGGTGAGGTAGGCGGCGCCGGTGTCGGCGGGCCGGCCGTCGAAGCGTCTGCTGGCCATCCGGCCGCCGGCCACCCGGGCGCGTTCCCGGATCTCCACCGGTACGCCCGCGCGGGCCAGTTCCGCCGCGCACGCCACCCCGGCGATCCCGGCGCCGACCACCACCACACCCGCCCGGCCCGTACTCATCCGGTGATCGTATGCGCCCGCCGCCCGGGGTCCGGTGGAGTGCGACCCGGGCATGTCGGCGCGGCGGCAGGCCCCGTCGGCTCGGGTGGGCCCCCTCGGTTGCGGGCGACGATCCGCGCGAGATCCGCATCATCCGCCTCCCAACGGGGTATTGGCACGTCTGTTCGATGGAAGGTGGAGATGATGACGGACCGCGACAGCAACCGCGCCAACCCGCAGGGCGCGATCAAGGATCCCGACGAGTGGGTCACCGGCGAGGAGCCGCCGACCGCCGCGCAGGAGTCCTACCTGGCGACGCTGGCCCGCGAGGCGGGCGAGGAACCGCCGGAGGGGCTGACGAAGGCCGAGGCGTCCAAGCGGATCGACGAGCTCCAGGAGGAGACCGGCCGCGGTCAGTGACCCGGCGAGCGGCGCGGCGGCAGGCGGTGCAGCTCGACCTCGTCGAGCCGTCCCGCCGCCACCCGCGCCGTGAGGAAGGTGGCGTACGGCTGGGCGCGCCGGTCGGTCGGCGACCCCGGGTTGAGCAGGCGCGGGCCGCCGGGGGCCACGGTGTCCCAGGGGATGTGCGAGTGGCCGAAGACCAGCAGGTCGGTGTCGGGGAAGCGGGCCGCACAGCGCTCCTCACGCCGGGTCTTCGGCCCGGTCTCGTGCACGACCGCGACCCGCAGCCCGTCGAGTTCCACCCGGGCGACCTCCGGCAGCCGGGCGCGAAGCGCCGGCCCGTCGTTGTTGCCGTACACGCCGACGAGACGGCGCGCCCGGGCGGCGAGGGCGTCGAGCAGGGCCTCGTCCACCCAGTCCCCCGCGTGCAGCACCACGTCGGCGGCGTCGATCGCCGCCCAGAGCGGCTCGGGCAGGTCCTTGGCCCGCGGCGGCACGTGGGTGTCGGCGGTGATCACCAGGCGCATCGTCCGAGACTATCCGCGACGGCGGCCCACCCCTGCCCACCTTCGGGCAGAGCGGTCCTCGTTCGGAGGGGCGCGCCCGGCGCCCGCAGATCACGTCCACGGGGTGTGGCGGTCGCTACGTGAGCACCATCTGCCCGAGTTCCTGGGTGCAACGGGTGAGCGCGACGTAGAGGCCGTTCCAGCCGCGCGGTTCAGCGGTGATGCCCTGGGGGTCGACGAGCAGCGTCGCGTCCCATTCCAGTCCCTTGGACTGGGTCGCGGTGAGCACCGGCACATCGCTCAGCACGGCCTGGAGCTCGGCGACGCGGTCGGCGGGGGCGATGACGCCGACCGTCCCGCCGGGCCACCGTTGCCGCAGCTGTCGCACCGCCCGGGCGGCGGCGCCGGCGAGCTCGGCGGGGGTGACCGTGAGCGCCCAGGGGGCGGTGCCGGAGGAGCGTACCGCCCGTGGCGGCGCGTTGTGGCTGCCCGCTTCCTTCAGTACGGGTGCGGTGAGCTCCATGACCTCACGCGGGGTCCGGTAGCAGATGGTCAGTTCCGCGGCGGTCCAGCGATCCCCGAAAGCGGCCCGCACCGCTTGGGCCCAGCTGGTGTGCCGGTGCGCCGCCTCCGCCTGGTCGATGTCGCCCACGGCGGTGATGGAGCGACTGGGGCAGCGCCGCAGGACCATCTGCCACTGCATCTCGGAGAGCTCCTGCGCCTCGTCGACGACGACGTGGCCGTACACCCAGCCGCGCTGCCGGCGGGCGTGGTCGGCGACGAATTCGCCCTGTGGTCGCGGGGCGTCGACCTCGCCGAGCAGGTCGGCGAGGGCGTCGAGCAGGGGAATGTCGCTCGATGCCCACGGGGCGGGCTCGGCCGAGACGGCGGCGATCTCCTCCGGGGACAGTTGCGGGGCGATCCGGGCCAGCAGGGCGCGGTCGGTCAGGAGACCACGCAGCAGGGTTCCGGCGTCGAGGGTGGGCCACCACGCCTCGACGAACCGGGCGATGGTGGCGTTCCCGGCGATCCGGGTGCGGAGGTCTTCGATCTCCTCCTCGGAGAGCAGCCCGTCGACGTCGCTGCCGGTGGACGTCCGGGCGGCGCGGGGGTCGTGCCCCATGCTCCTGTCGACGCGGGCGAGGATGTCCTCGAAGCCCTCCTCCATCTCGTTCATCAGCGCCTCGCGCTGCTCGGCGACGGCCTCGGCGAGGAGGTGGTGCAGCTGCTCGGCGAACGCCGCGCGGGCGCGGTGGTACGGGCGTCCCTGCACGGCCGAGGCGAGCGCCTGCGCCACTGTCTCGGCCGCGATGACGTGGAACTCGCCCTCCCAGCGCAGCTTCAGCTCGCGAGGCCGGGGAAGCAACGACGCGACGTAGCGCTCGAGCGCGCGCTGCCAGAGGGCGCGGCCCTTGATCTCGGCGACAACCCGGCTCTCGTCGCGGCCCACGCGGATGCCGGGCAGCAGCGTGTCGCAGGTCGCCGAGACGACGGCGGTCTCACCGAGCGCGGGCAGCACCTGGCCGATGTACTGGAGGAACCGCGGCGAGGGGCCGAGGACCAGGACCGCCTGGTCGGCCATCTTCCGGTGGGTGAACAGCAGGAAGGCGACGCGGTGCAGGGCGACCACGGTCTTGCCGGTGCCGGGGCCGCCCTGAACGATCAGCGGGCCCGTCGCCTCGGCCCGGATGATGTCGTCCTGTTCGCGTTGCAGCGTGGAGATCGCCGTCGACATGACACCGGTGCGCCGCTCGTCGAGGGCGGCCAGCAGGGCACCCTCCCCGACGAGTTCCGCCGTCATGGTCCCGTCCAGCGGCTCGTCGTCCACGCCGACGACGACCGGTCCCGTCGTGCGTATGTGCCGGCGCCGCGCCTGACCCTGCGGGTCGACGGCCGTCGCGGTGTAGAACGGCCGAGCCGCTGGTGCGCGCCAGTCCACCAGCAGTGGCTCGCTCTCCTCGCCGTCGTCGCGGAGACCGACCCGGCCGATGTGTCGCACGGTGCCGTCGAGGCCGTCGAGGCGGCCGAACACCAGCCCTTCCCGTGCTCGCCGCAGCTCTTCGTACTGCTGACGGAGCATGCGCTGCCGGGCCTGTTCCAACGCGTCCAGGGCGTCTGACGAGAGCTCGGCCTGCAGGTGGTCGGCGAGCCTGTCGCGCCGAGCGGTGGCCGAGTCGAGGAACTCCTGTTCCTCGTCGATCGCGGATCGGCGCGCGGCGTCCGCCGCAGCAGAGGCCGGCCGCTTGCCGCCCGGTGGTGTTTCGCTGACGCCAGCAGTGCCGTTGTTCAGAGCAGAAGTCCGGCGCATTCGCAAATCCTCGCATTGGCGCTTCGCCTCGGCCCCGGACGGGCCACAGGCATTCCGGCGGCAAGCATAGAGACAGTTTTTCTCGTCGGACAGGAATCCTGCCGGCGGAGATGGTGGTCTCAATTCCTTGCAGTTCCCGGGCGCCTGTGGCTCTCCCAATCTTGATTCACCTATTGACAGTTCAATCCTTGCCTGATCTGAGTGCCGACGGTGGCACCGGGTCCTCGTGCGGGCGTGAGGCGCCGAACGCCTCGACACCCTGGCTGCCCGCAGCAAACTCCAAGTTGGAGGTCGAGTTGGCGGAGTGGTGCGGCGGAGCCGTACCACCACACAGGCGAGCAGCCCGAGGGCGGCCAGCGCGAAGACCGTGTTGCCCGATGAGGTCCACGTTCGCGGGCGCTGGGAACTCGGCGGTTGAGGGAAGCCGTGCCAGGCGTAGGTGATTAGGCAGGCAGCGCCCAAGGCGAACCTGTGCCAGTGTCCCCAGCCTGCGCGCCGGGACCAGGCCAAAATGAGCAGCGTCATCGCGGCGTAGAGCGAGAGGTAGAAGCAGGCCGTGATCCACGCGGGCACGACGGACTCCAGCCTGATCCCTACCATGGCGAGCAGGGTGGGGAGCCAGAACGCCAGCCCGGCCGCGATGGTGGTCGCGAAGACGGTCCGCGGGCTGGGCGCCGTGGCCGAGGGCTGAAAGTCAGTCCCGCCTCAGTCTCCATGGCCGTGGGCTACCTGACCCGGCAGGGGCTGATCAGGCGCGAGCGTGATCCGCAGCGACGGCGCGACATCTACGTGGTCGACGACGACGCCTGGTACCGCTCGGCGGTGATCAGCTCGCGGCAGACGCTCGCGGCGGCGGAGATCACGAAGGAGGCCGGGCAGACGCTCGGGCTCGACACACCCGTGGGACGCCGCCTGGCCAGGGGCGGCGCCTTCCTGGAGCGGATCAGTCTGGACGCTCTGGCGTCGGCCGAACGCTGGCGCGACCTCCTGCCGTGAACAGACCGCCGGGCGCCCCGGCCCGGTCCCCCCTGCCGGAACTCTTCACAGCGCCCCGTCGGCGACGTAGTTTGACGACGATGCATGGGAGCGCTTCCAGCGGCGCTCCTCGATGGATTGGAGTTCCCGTGAGAAGCAGACCGGCACTTGTCGCGGCGGCCGCCGCCGCGACGCTGACCGTCGCCGCCACCGTCGCCGTCGGCATCGTCCGCGCGCCCGCCGCGGTCGCCGCCGACTCGGCGTTCTACGTCGACCCGGCCACGGCCGCCGCGGCCTGGGTGGCCGCCAACCCGGGCGACCCCCGCGCCGCCGTGATCCGGGACCGGATCGCGAGCGTGCCGCAGGGTCGCTGGTTCACCCGGACCAACACCTCGACCGTACGCGCCGAGGTGGACGCACTGGTCGGGGCTGCCGCCGCGGCCGGCAGGATCCCGATCCTGGTGGTCTACAACATCCCCAACCGCGACTGCAGCGGCGCGAGCGGCGGCGGGGCCCCCGACCACGCCACCTACCGGCAGTGGGTCGACCAGGTCGCGGCCGGTCTCGCCGGGCGCCCCGCCACCATCGTCCTGGAGCCGGACGTGCTGCCGCTGATGACGAGCTGCCAGAACGCGGCCCAGCAGGCCGAGACGAAGGCGTCCATGGCGTACGCGGGCAAGCGGCTCAAGGCGGGCTCGTCGTCGGCGAAGGTCTACTTCGACACCGGGCACTCGGCCTGGCTCTCCCCCGCCGAGGCCGCCGCCCGGCTCGTCGGGGCGGACATCGCCAACAGCGCGGACGGGATCTCGCTGAACGTCTCGAACTACCGGCGCACCGCGGACGAGGTCGCCTACGCCAAGCAGGTGATCGCGGCGACCGGGGTGTCCCGGCTCAAGGCGGTCGTCGACACCAGCCGAAACGGCAACGGGCCGGCCGGCTCCGAGTGGTGCGACCCGGCCGGACGGGCGATCGGCACCCCGAGCACCACGGCCACCGGCGACCCGGCGATCGACGCGTACCTGTGGGTGAAGCTGCCCGGCGAGGCCGACGGCTGCATCGCGCCCGCCGGCCAGTTCGTGCCGCAGCGGGCGTACGACCTGGCGATGGCCGCCGGCCCCGTGCCGACGACCGCCCCGCCGACCAGCGCACCGCCCACGACGACCCCGCCGACCAGCGCACCGCCGAGCACTCCCCCGCCGGTCGGCGGCTGTGCCGTCGCGTACACCGCGAACTCGTGGTCGGGCGGCTTCACGGCCGAGCTGCGGGTGACCAACCGGGGCGCGCCCCTCACCGGCTGGACCCTCACGTTCGCTCCCGGCCCGGGCGTGCGGCTGACCAACGGCTGGAACGGCGACTGGAGCCAGTCGGGCGACCTGATCACCGTCCGCAACGCCGCGTGGAACGCCAGCCTCCCCACGGGCGGCACGACCTCCGTGGGCTTCCAGGGCACCTGGTCCGGCGGCACCCTGCCCACCCCGACGGGCTACACCCTGAACGGCACCCCCTGCTCCTGACCCGTCGCCACGCCCGCCGCCTGCGCTCAGGCGGCGGGCCCGGGCCTCCGTTCGGCGTTACCCGGGGGCGGCGGCGGGAACGCGGGCGGTTGACGAAGGAGGCGCTGATGAGCACACCGTCGAGTGGGACCTCGGGCTGGCGGCCCGGCATGCCTGGGGGCGACACCCTCCCGTCCGGTCCCGCCGGCCGGCCGGCCGCCCATGCCGGCGACGGGAACGGCCCGGAGATGGGCCCGCCCACCGTGACGATCGGGTCGTACCCGGACTATCCGTCCGCCCAGCGGGTGGTGGACCACCTGGCGGACAACCGCTTCCCGGTGGAGCACACCGCCATCGTCGGCACGAACCTGACCCTGGTCGAGACGGTGCTCGGCCGGATGACCACCGGCCGGGCGGCGCTGGTGGGCGCCGGCACGGGCGCCTGGTTCGGGCTCTTCATCGGGCTGCTGTTCGGCATCTTCACCGCGGGCAACAACTGGGTCGCGGTGATCCTGGTGGCCCTCGTGGTCGGCGCGATCTGGGGCGCCGTGTTCGGCGCGGTCGCGCACGCGATGACCGGCGGCCGGCGCGACTTCACCTCGGCGAGTTCGCTGCGCGCCGGCCAGTACGCGGTCATCGTCGACGCGCAGTTCGCCGAGCAGGCCCGGCAGATGATCGGCCGCATGCACCTGACCGCCTCGCCGCAGAACCGGTGAACGTCGCCCGGGGCGCCGCTGGCCGACAGCCGGCGCCCCGGTGCGGGCGCGGTCCGGGTCCGCCGCGCCGCCCGGCCACGGCCCTTCAAAGCTGCACGGCACACCCCCCGGATTCCGGTAAGCACGCTCACAACCGTGTAGTTAAATTTTGAAACAGTGCTACTGTCGTGGCGTGACCGAGAGCCTGGACGCCCCCCGACTCGCCGCCTGGCGCGCCTACATCGAGGCCAGCCAGCGGCTGTTCACGCGGCTGGAGGAGGACCTGCGCGCCGACAGCGCGCTCAGCTTCGCCGACTACCACGTGCTCGTCCTGCTCTCCGAGGCACCGGGCCAGCGGCTGCGGATGGGCGAGCTGGCGAGCCGGCTGGTCTTCTCCCCGAGCCGCCTGACGTACCAGATCTCCACCATGCGGCGGCGCGGCCTGGTCGCCCGGGAGGCCTGTCCCGACGACCGCCGCGGCAGTGAGGCCGTGCTCACCGCCGCCGGGCTGCTCGCGCTGCGCGAGGCCGCCCCGCACCACCTGCGATCGGTGCGCGCCCATCTGATGGACGACCTCGACGACGCCGAGGTCGCCTGCCTCACCCGGATCTTCGAGCGGCTCGGCCGGCGCCTGCGCGCGGACCGCGACGCGTCGACCCCCCACCCCGACAACTGAGGAGCCCCGATGCCCGCCATCACCGTCGACGACGTGCTCGTCCTGCCGCGCCTGCCCCGGCTCGACGAGTCCACCACGTTCCGGCCGGTCCGCCGGCTGAGCACCGCCCCGAGCGGTTTCGAGGGCGAGGGCTTCCCGGTCCGCCGGGCCTTCGCCGGCGTGCCGCTGAGCGAGCTGGACCCGTTCATCCACCTGGACCAGATGGGCGAGGTGGACTACGCGCCGGGCGAGCCGAGGGGCACGGCCTGGCACCCGCACCGCGGCTTCGAGACGGTGACCTACATGATCGACGGGATCATGGACCACCAGGACTCGCAGGGCGGTGGCGGCACGATCACCAACGGCGACACCCAGTGGATGACGGCCGGCAGCGGCCTGCTGCACATCGAGGCGCCGCCGGAGCAGCTCGTCATGAGCGGTGGGCTGTTCCACGGCACCCAGCTCTGGGTCAACCTGCCCCGGGTGGCCAAGATGAACCCGCCCCGCTACCAGGACATCCGCGGCCGGGAGGCCGCGCTGCTCACCACGCCGGACGGCGGCGCGCTGATCCGGGTCATCGCCGGCGAGGTCGCCGGGCACCGGGGGCCGGGCTCGACCCACACCCCGATCACCATCACCCACGTGACGGTGCAGCCGGGCGCCCGCGTCGACCTGCCGTGGCGGCCGGACTTCAACGCGCTGGTCTACGTGCTGGGCGGTCGCGGCACGGTCGGCGTCGACGGGCGGCCGGTGCGCACCGGCCAGCTCGCCGTGCACGGCCCGGGCGACGCGCTGACCTTCGCGGCGGACGCCCGCCAGGACAGCCACACCCCGGCGCTGGACCTCTACATCATGGGCGGCGAGCCGATCCGGGAGCCGGTGGCGCACTACGGCCCGTTCGTCATGAACACCCGCGACGAGCTGCTGAAGGCGTTCGAGGACTTCCAGGCCGGCCGGCTCGGCGTCGTCCCGGCCGAGCGGCTGCCGCACACGGGCGGCCAGGGGCCGCGACCCTGACGCGGGCGCACACGGTGGCGCCCCGGTACGCACACCGGGGCGCCGCCCGCGCGTCGCGGCTGGTGGTCAGGAGACGGCGAAGATGCCGGCGACGCCCAGGATCACCATGAGCAACACCGCCACCAGCGCACCCCGCTCGCTCTCCACCGCCTGCTCGCGGTACTCGGTCACGGAGTTCGTCGTCTCGCCGGGCATGGTGTTGCCTCCTCGGTTTCCTCGCGTCGTTTCGGGCGGTGTCGGGGGTCGACCGACCGGTCACCGGCGCGCCGGTCGGGATGCGGACCCGCGACGGGGGTCCTACCGTGAGGACGTTGTCGACCTCGGGGGGCTGGAGCGATGGGACCGCACGACTGGTTCCTCAGCGCGCGGGAACGCGCCAACCCGGTGTCAGAGTTACCCGTCTGGACCAGCGGAAACCTTGCCGAGCCGTTAATTCACGGCGCCGCGTACTTCGACCGGCTGGTCGACGAGGTGGAGGCGCTGGAGGCGGGCGACCACCTCTTCTTCACCGACTGGCGGGGCGACCCCGACCAGCTCCTGCGCCCCGGCGGGCCGACGGTGGCGCAGCTCTTCGCGCGGGCCGCCCAGCGCGGGGTGGTGGTCAAGGGCCTGATCTGGCGCTCCCACCTCGACGCCCTGGCCTACAGCGAGGAGGAGAACCGCGACCTCAGCGAGACGATCTCCGCCGCCGGCGGCGAGGTCCTGCTCGACCAGCGGGTGCGCCGGGGCGGCTCGCACCACCAGAAGCTGGTGGTGCTGCGCCACCCGCGGGCGTCGGAACGGGACGTGGCCTTCGCCGGTGGCATCGACCTGTGCCACAGCCGCCGCGACGACGGCGGGCACCGGGGCGACCGGCAGGCCGTGCGGATGTCCGCCCGCTACGGGGAGCACCCGCCCTGGCACGACGTGCAGCTCGCCGTGCGGGGGCCGGTCGTGGGCGCGCTGGACACCGCCTTCCGCGAACGGTGGAACGATCCGATGCCGCTGGACTCGGAGAATCCGCTGGCGTACCTGCGGGACCGGCTGCGCGGCGCGGACCTGCGCCCCGACCCGCTGCCCGACCAGCCGGCCGATCCGCCGCCCTGCGGCCCGCACCACGTGCAGGTGCTGCGCACCTATCCGGCGGTGCGTCCCCGCTACTCCTTCGCCCCCGACGGCGAGCGCACCGTGGCCCGGGGCTACACCAAGGCGGTCCGCCGCGCCCGCCGGCTGATCTACCTGGAGGACCAGTACCTCTGGTCGACCGAGGTGGCCGACCTGTTCGCCCGCGCGCTGCGGGAGAACCCCGACCTGCACCTGGTCGCCGTCGTCCCGCGCTACCCGGACGTGGACGGCCGGCTCGCGCTGCCGCCGAACTCCGTCGGCCGCGAGCAGGCGCTGTCGCTGTGCGAGCGGGCGGCGCCGGACCGGGTGCACATCTTCGACGTGGAGAACCACGCCGGCACACCGGTCTACGTGCACGCCAAGGTGTGCGTGGTCGACGACGTCTGGGCCAGCGTCGGCAGCGACAACTTCAACCGCCGGTCCTGGACCCACGACAGCGAGCTCTCCTGCGCCGTGCTGGACGACACCCGGGACGGCCGGACTCCGACCGACCCGGCCGGGCTCGGCGACGGGGCCCGGGTCTTCGCCCGGGAGTTGCGCCTGCGGCTGTGGCGCGAGCACCTGGACCGGGACCCCGACAGCGCGGAGGACGCCGACCTCGTCGACCCGGCCGACGCGGTCGCGGCGATCACCGCCGCCGCCGAGGCGCTGCGGCGGTGGCACGACTCCGGGCGGGTCGGCCCACGGCCGCCGGGCCGGTTGCTGCCGCACCGGCCGGAACGCCTGCCCTGGTACACCCGGCTCTGGGCGCTGCCGGCGTACCGACTGGTCTACGACCCCGACGGCCGACCGCTGCGGGCGCGCCGCGCCGGCACCTGGTGAGGCGGCTACGCCGGCACGGAGACGGCGCCGATGCGGGCGGCCGCCGGCACGGCCGCCCCGGCGTCGGCATGCACGGCGAGGCCGCCCGGGTAGGCGAACGAGGCGCGCGGGGAGTAGAAGCCGAAGCCGATCGTGAGCGGATTCTCCGGCCGTAGCGCGTAGATCGGGTGCCCCCGGTCCAGGAACTCCACCGACTCGATCACGAACGGGTCGACCGGCTCGGCGACGAACGGGTACACGGCGCTGAGCAACTGCCCGCCCAGGGCGGTGAAGTAGCGGTGGTGGCCGCTGGCGATGGTCGGGCCCGTCTCCCCGACCTGGCAGCGCGCGCGGATCAGGGGCGCGCCGCCGATCGCCGTCTCGGCGACCAGGTTCCCGCCCTCGCGTTCGATGTCGGTGTGGCCGACGACGGCGGGCGCGCCGCGCGCGGCGGCGTAGTCGCGGATCCGCTCGCTGGAGGTCACGTAGTGGGTCCACCAGCCGCCCGGGCTGCACCCGTCGGGGGCGTCGACCCCGGTCAGGCACACCCCGAGGTAGGTCAGCGAGTAGGCGCCGAAGCCCGAGGTCTGGCTCGCGTCGTCGACGACGTACTGGTTCATGAAGACCTGGCCGTCCGGGTGCGGGGTCAGCCCGGGCGGGACCAGCGCCGCCACCGCCTCCGGATCCGCCGGCAGCCAGCTGAAGAACAGCGCTCGGCTGTTCAAAACGAGGTGGGGAGCGGCGGGATCGAGCACGGCACCTCCGAAGGGATGTACCCGCACGCTACGGCCGGTCTCGTACACGGGACAACGACGGAAAGCCGACATTGACACACCTGTCATCCGCGCCCGACGGGCCGCCCGGCGGGGCCCGCGGACCCTACGGACGCATCCATGTCGATGTCCGGCCGATGCCCAGGTGACCGTACGCCCCAGGTAAGCCGGCTCACAATCCGAAGGCGTTTGGTCCGCATTGCCGCATACATGGTTCAAATTCCGTTAAGTACATCGTACTTTCGGCTGGATTTCGTCGGGCCGATCGGGCTAAGGTGACTCCCGAACGGACATCTGAAGCTAAACCAAAGCGTCACGTCTTTCATCCGCGGACGAGGTGCAGGGAGGACCACCCATGACCGCGCCAACGATCAGCGAGCGGGCGACCACAGCGACGGCGGGCCCCACCGAGAAGCTCGACCCGCGGGCGCTCACCGACAGCGCCGCCGACCTGCTCAACGCGATGGCCGCGCTGCCGGCCGACCACCCGTCCCGCGCCGCCCTGCGCGACCGGGCGATCGAGGCCTGGCTGCCGCTCGCCAACCACCTCGCCCACCGCTACAGCGGCCGCGGCGAGCCCACCGACGACCTGGCCCAGACCGCCGCCGTCGGCCTGATCAAGGCGATCGACAAGTTCGACCCCTCGCGCGGCGTCGACTTCGCCGGCTACGCCATCCCGACCATCATCGGCGAGCTGAAGCGGCACTTCCGCGACCGCACCTGGGACATCCGGGTGCCGCGCCGCCTCCAGGAGCTGCGCCTGGCCATCTCCGACGCCAACAGCTCGCTGCTGCAGACCCTCGGCCGCTCGCCGACGGTCGCCGACATCGCCGCCCACCTCAAGCTCACCGAGGAAGAGGTCCTGGAGGGCCTGGAGGGCGCCCGGGCCTACAACGCGGTCTCGCTCTCCACCCCCACCGGTGACGGCGACCGCGCGACGGAGCTGGGCGACATGCTCGGCGGCGAGGACGGCGAGTTCGAGCTGGCCGAGCTGCGGGTCGCCCTCGGCCCCGCGCTGGCCACCCTCGACGAGCGGGAGCAGAAGATCCTCACGCTGCGGTTCTACGGCAACCTGACGCAGTCGCAGATCGCCGAGCAGATCGGCGTCTCGCAGATGCACGTCTCCCGGCTGCTGGCCCGCGCGCTGACCAAGCTGCGGGGGCAGCTCGACGGCACGTACTAGGCCGCGTTTCAGAAGCGGGGTAGCCACTGGTTGATCGCTACGATGTGCACGGTGGCTTCGTAGCGGACGGCGAGCTTGTCGTACCGAGTTGCTACCCCGCGGTGGCGTTTGAGCCGGTTGATGCCGCACTCCACCGCGTGTCTCTGCTGGTAGATCACCGGGTCGAAGACCGGTGGCCGGCCGCCCTTGGAGCCCTTCTGCAAGTTGCCCCCTTTTCCGTGCTCCAGCGGCGTGCTGGTGCACCCGGGCACTGGTGGAATCCACGCTGACGTCCCACGTGATCGCACCGGCCGCGTCAAGCGCACGCCTGCGACCCGGTCGCGAGCCGCTGCCACGTGCCGTCACGCTGCCAGCGCCGATACAGTCCGTACACCGTTTGCCAGGGCCCGTAGCAGTCCGGCACGTCCCGCCACGGCGCACCGACCCGCGTGCGCCACCGAGTGCCGTCAATGAGCTGCCGTTTACTCCACTTCGGCGGCCGGCCTGGCTTCTTTCCCACTGGCAGCAGCGCCTCCAAGGCCTTCCACTGCCGGTCGGTCAGGTCGTGCCGCCTCGCCGCCGGTGTCGTGGCCACGAGGTCTCCGGTTTCCAGTTCGTCTTGGTCGATGAACTACCTACCGGAGACCTCTTCACTTCTCGATCAACGACAAGCCACAGCCGCACCCACCAGCGCACCCGCCTTTTGAACGCGGCCAGCACGCCTGGCGCTGCGCCGTGCGCACAGCATCGCCTTCGGTTCGAAGCGCATCGGCAGCAGCGGCGCGGTCCGCTCCAGCGCTTGGACCAGGTTGGCGGACGATTCGTCGACGTGCAGCCATCCGGCGCTGACCAGGGCGGCCGGGACACCGCCGGCGATGGCGACGCCGAGCCGAGGACGGCGGTCCACCTTGAGCAGGGTCCTGTGGCGGGTCGGTCCTTCGAGAACGCGGCGGCGGGCGCCCCTACCCCATGAGCGGGTGCACCGCTCACGTGAGGTCAGGACATCGACGCCGCCGTGACCCGGCGTGTCTTGTCGATGAGGACGATCAGCAGTACGAACGCGGTGACTGCGGTGGCGGTGCGGATGTGGTGGTAGACCTCCCAGCGTTGCAGGAGTTCGGCGTGGTCGGGTGGGAGCGAGGCTGCGGACCATGTCTTGATCTTTCCGTTGATGGGGACGTTTCCGAAGCGGGTGACGAGCAGGGAGGTGAGTGCGAGTACGCCCGCTGCGGCGGCGTACCACCGGGTCGCGAGTCGCAGTGTGATCGCGAGCCAGAATGAGGTGAGCAGGCTGACTGCCATCAGCGCCTGCATGAAGATGCCGTTCATGTACATGAGCGCTGTGCGATATTGCAGGTGAACGTCCAGGGGAACCGCGTCGAAGGTGGGGACGACGGAGGCGAGGGCGTAGGCGAACGCGCCGGCGAGCAGCCCGGTGGACAGCAAGGCGAGCGCCTGTGCGGTTCGGCTAAGCATTCTTCGCTCCAGTTGTGTAGGTTTCGACGAGATCTGTTTCGATGTGACTGACGGCGGTCATGGCGCCGTACGCGAGCAGGTGGACGGTGCAGTGGTCGGAGTAGCGCCGATCTGTTGCTCGCCAGGCGGCCACCTGGCCGTCTGTGAGGGCATCGGGTGCGAGGCCGGCGAGGATGGCGACGCGCGCTCCGGTCTGTTCCTGTTCGGGCAGCGTCGACAGCGGCTCGTCCAGTTGGTCGCTGTCGGTGGTGTGGCGGCTTCGATGCGCGCTGATGACGCTGGACACGACGTCGCGGGCGGCAGGGGTGAGCAGCCCGGCTCCTTGCCTGGCGACGGCGGCCAGGGTGGCGTACGCCCTGCCTGCCGGGGCGCCGTCGGCCCATTCCGGTAGTTGCCCTTCGGGCAGCCCGGCCAGCAGTGCCAGGCTGGCGCCAGGTGCCCGGTCGGTCTGCCATCGCCGGAAGACCGGGGCGCCCTCGAAGGCCGGCGCGTCGTCGGGGTTCAGGGTGCCGGGCGTGAGGTCGGCAGGCAGCATGGCGAGCACCATGCGGTTGATGAAGTGGCTGAGCAGTGCTGTGCCGAAGTATTCGGCGACCGGTTCGCCGGGCAGGGTCGCGGGTGCGCCCGGGGTGGCGGTTGATCGGGCCCAGTCGAGCAGTGCCGCGAGCCGCGGGTCGGCGAGGGGTTCGCCCCGGTCAATGACGTCGGCCAGGTCCGGCCGGCCGAGTAGCCGCAGGGCGCCGAGCCAGGCGAGCGTGTCGTAGTTGCAGCGGTTCGCCTGTGACACGCCGAGCGCCACCAGCGTCTTGTCGAGGACGGGTGCGGTTCCGACGAGTTGTGCTTCGCGGGTGAGGCTCCAGCCGGCGGCAAGGATCTCCGGCGCCGGGGAGGTCATCCGCACGGCGGGGCCGATGCTGCTCGACTCGGCGTTGATCTGCTCGTAGACCCTGGCCACCAGTCCCGTGGCCTGCGCGGGTGCGACGGGGGTGACGTGTCGTACGTACGTCGGCATTGTTGATCCTTCCGATGATGTGGAGAGCTAGAGACGATCGGCGAACTGTGGGTGGGTGTCGGCGGCCGGGGGCATCACGATGGGATGCGGCGTTCCGTTCGGATTTCTCACTGGCGGGGCCATCAGGAGGCGGGCAAGCGGGGCGGGGAACCACCAGTTGGCGCGCCCGAGCAGCGCGACGAGGGCGGGCGTGAGCAGTCCTCGTACGACGGTGGCGTCGATGACGATGCCGGCCGCGAGCGCGGTGGCGAAGATCTTGACGTCCGTGATCGGGATGGTGGCCAGGGCGGTGAACGCGAGGAAGAGAATGAGCGCGGCGGAGGTCACCAGTCGGCCGGTGCGGCTGATGCCGGTGACGGTGGCAGCCACCGTGGTGCTCTGGCTGCCTCGCCTGGTCAGGTCGAGGTGTGCCTCGCGGATGCGGTGCAGGATGAACACCTCGTAGTCCATGGACAGCCCGAAGAGGAACGCGAAGACCGCCATGGGCACCCAGACTGTGATCGCGCCGGTGGCGGGGGTGTCGAACAGCGCTTCGCTGCCGTACCCCTTCTGCCAGATGAGCACGACGGTGCCGTAGGCGGCGGCCGTGGACAGCGCGTTGAGGATCAGCGCTTTAAGCGGAAGCAGCACTGACCGCAGTGTCCGAGCGAGGACGATGAAGGTGAGCAGCGCGACCACGACGAGGATGATCGGCAGGGAGCCGTAGACAGCGTCGACGAAATCGGTGTCCAGCGAGGGGCCGCCTCCGGCGAGGGTGCCAGGTTGGGAACGTGCGGTGGCGACGACCTCGGCCACTGTGTCGCGTCCGGCGTCGCTGGCGGGATCGTGGACGGTCCAGACGTCGACCACGTGGACGCCCGCCTTCGACCAGTCCGCGGGAGCGGCTACTCCGGCAACACCGTCGATGGCCCGTAGTCGGTCCGCGAGCGCGGCCGGGTCGCCGTGGGTGAGCACTTCGACCGGGCGGGCGACGCCCGCACCGAAACCGGCCTCGATGAGGTGGGCGTACACGGCGGCGGGTCGCCCGCCGTACCCAAGGACACCGGTTTCCGGCTGGCCCAGCCGGATCCCCAGCGCGGGCGCGGCGAGAGCGATCAACAGCCCGCCGCTGACGACGGCGACGAGGATCGGGCGGCGGGTGGTGATGCGTGCGATGCGGGTCCACAGCCGGCTGTCGGCATTGTGCACGCGGCGCGGCCGGTCGAGCCAACTGCCGCAGGTGTGCAACAGGACGGGCAGCAGGGTCAGGGCGACCGCGACACTGACGAGCGGGATGAGCAGGCCGGCGTAGCCGACGCTGCGAAGGAACGGCACGGGCAGCACGACGAGCGCGGCCAGGGAGATCGCCACCGTGACGCCGCTGAGGGCGACCGCGTGCCCGGCGCTGGCGGCGGCGTTCATGATGGCGGCCGCGCGCTGATGTGGGTCGGCGTCGTCGATGCCTTCGCGTTCCTCCCGCCAGCGGGTGACGACGAGGAGGGCGTAGTCGATGGCGATGCCCAGGCCGATGAGCGCCACCAGGTACTGCACGATGAACGACACGTCGGTCACGCCGGTGAGCAGCCGGACCAGCAGGAACGTGGTGGGAATGGCCACGGCCGCCATGAGCAGCGGCACGAGCGCCAGACCGCTGGCGAACACCACCGCGAGGACGACGAGGGCGCCGACCCCACCGATCAGTGTCTCGACGATCGGATTTCGAGGGGCACCGCTGTCACGTCCGGACAGCACGGGTTGACCGGTGATCTCGACCGGCGCTCCGGCGATCTGAGCGTCCGCGATCGTTTGCCGGATGGTGGGCAGCGACTCGACGTATGGAGATGGGCCGGCGGCGGCGGGCGGATAGATCAGCGCGACGGTGGTGCGTCCGTCCGCCGACAGTAGGGAGCGTTCGCCGCCGCTGGTGTACGAGACGCTCCGCCCGCCAGCCGGCGTCGCCCGCTTCACCAGTTCGCCCCACTGGTCGCGGTACGGTGCGGCGTCCAGGCGTACGCCTTCGGGCGCCGTGACGGTCAGCAGCAGCGGGGCGTTCTTGCCGCCGGTACCGGTGAAACGCTCATCGATAGCGTCGTTGGCGAGTTGGGCGGGCGCGTCCGGCAGACGCGACTCGCTGCTCAACCTGTCGATGGTGCCGCTGACGGTGGCACCGCCAGCCACGGCGAGGACCACCCACGCGAGAACCACCAGCAGGCGGTGAGACAACACCCACCGGGTGAGCGTGCGCATCAGGGCTCCATCCTTTGTACGTCGTGTCGGTGGGTGGCGAAGCCGTGGCAGCTTCTGGCGACGGGTGCGCTGGCGGCAGCCGTGGCGGTGGCGGGACGGAGCAGCGACGCCGGAGCCGCCGCAGCCGTGGCCGCCGCGGCACGCGAGGCGCCTCGTCGAGCCAGTTCACGCACAGGGGTCCTCCCACAATCGGGTCGGGGTTCGTCGGTGCCTAGATCGTGGCCGTGGATCAGCCACCGGTCGTCCCGCCTACGTAGGCACTTTCGGCTGCTGCGTACGCGGCAGGCGGCGCCGCGTCTACCGCGTTCGCGGTACACCGCCGCTCGTTCCCGCAGACGATGTCGTCGCCGACGCCAACCGACCAGGGGTGCCCGCATGAGCAAGATCCCGGCCGGGGTCCGGCACTGAGGGCTCGCTGTGTGCGTGGTGGCGCGAGGGCCGGGTCGGCGGACCCGGCCCTCGCCGTGTCCCACCCACGGCACCGAGCCAGCACCCGCGGCGTGGGCAACGGCAACTGCCTGGAGGTCGCCGGCGTCGACGGGCGGTCGCCGTCCGGGACAGCAGGGACCGGCGCGGGCCGGTGCCGGCGTTCCCGGCGCCGGCCCGGCGGGCCTTCGTCGCCGGCGTCGACGGGGTACGCCCCGGCTGAGCCCCGGCGGGCGGTGCGAGACTGGGCCGTGCTCTCCGACGTGCCCCTCGACCTGCCCGTGCGGCCGGTGCTGCCGCGGCTGGTCGCCGCGCTGCGCGCGGCCGGCACCGGGGTGCTGGTGGCCCCGCCGGGCACCGGCAAGACCACCCTCGCCCCGCTGGCCGTGGCCGACGAGGTCACCGGCCGGGTGCTGGTGGCCCAGCCGCGCCGGGTGGCCGCCCGCGCGGCGGCGCGCCGGATGGCGGCGCTGCTCGGCGAGCCGGTCGGCGAGCGGGTCGGGTACGCCGTGCGCGGCGAGCGCCGGACCGGTCCGCGTACCCGGGTGGAGGTCGTCACCACCGGCCTGCTGGTGCGCCGCATGCACCGCGACCCCGAACTGGCCGGCACGGGCGCGGTGCTGCTCGACGAGTGCCACGAGCGGCACCTCGACGCCGACCTGGCGCTCGCCTTCACCGTCGAGGCCCGGGCGGCGCTCCGCCCCGACCTGTGGCTGCTGGCGATGTCGGCAACCCCCGAGGCGGACCGGTTCGCCGCGCTGCTCGGCGGCGCGGACACTCCCGCGCCGGTCGTCCGGGCGTCCTCGGCCCTGCACCCGGTGACCCGGATCTGGGCGCCGCCGCCGCGGCCGGTGCCCGCGCCCGGCGCCGGGCCCGTCGACCGCAGCCTGCTCGACCACGTCGCGGCGACGGTGCGCCGGGCGCTGCGCGAGCGCGAGGGGGACGTGCTGGTCTTCCTGCCGGGGGCCGGCGAGATCGCCGCCGTCGCGGGCCGCCTGGCCGACCTGCGGGACGGGATCGAGGTGCTCACGCTGCACGGCCGCCAGCGCGCCGCCGAGCAGGACGCGGCGCTGCGACCCGGCGAGCGGCGGCGGGTGGTGCTGGCGACGTCGGTGGCGGAGAGCAGCCTGACCGTGCCGGGCGTCCGGGTGGTGGTGGACGCCGGGTTGTCCCGGGTGGCCCGGATGGACCTGGCCCGTGGCCTGGGCGCGCTGGTCACCGTCGGCGTGTCCCGGGCGGCGGCGACCCAGCGGGCCGGCCGGGCGGGCCGCGAGGCGCCCGGGCACGTCTACCGCTGCTGGTCGCCGGCCAGTCACGAGCGGCTGGCCGCGCAGCCGGAGCCGGAGATCGCCACCGCCGACCTGACCGGCTTCGCCCTGGAGCTGGCCGCCTGGGGGTCGCCGGACGGCGCCGGGCTCGCCCTGCCGGATCCGCCCCCGGCGGCGGGGATGACGGTGGCCCGGGACGCCCTCAGCACGCTGGGCGCGGTCGACGCGGACGGCCGGATCACCGACCGGGGGCGGGCGATCGCCGCCGTCGGCGCGCACCCCCGGCTGGCCCGGGCGCTGCTGGACGGGGCACCCCGGGTGGGCGCCGACCGGGCGGCCGAGATCGTGGCGCTGCTCGCCGAGGACTCGGTCGCCGGGCCGGGCGACGACCTGACCGCCGCCTGGCGCCGGCTGCGCGCGGGCGCGGACCCGGGCGCCACCGCCCGCTGGCGGTCGGAGGTACGCCGGCTGCGCGCGGCCCTGCCCGAGGCTCCCGCCCCGGCGGCGGGGCGGCCGGGCGGGGCACGCCCGTCCCGCGGCGCCGGCGCGGCGACGACCGGCGACCCCGGCCGGGCCCGGCCGGCCGACGGTCGGGGCGCGGCGGCGACCGGGAGCGGCCGGGCAGGTGCCCTTGCCGGCCCTCCCGGCGGCGGCGACCACCTGACCGACGACCTGGCCGTCGGGCTGCTGGTGGGGCTGGCGCACCCCGAGCGCCTGGCCCGGGCGCGGCGGCCGGGCGGCTCGGCGTACCTGATGAGCGGCGGGACCGCGGCGGAGCTGGCACCCGGGTCGGGGCTGGCGGGCGCCGAGTGGCTCGCGGTGGCGGTGGCGGACCGCTCCCCCGGTGCGCCGGCCGCCCGGGTGCGGCTGGCCACCCCGCTCGACGAGGCGACCGCCCGGGAGGCGGGCGGGCCGCTGCTGCGCGCCGAACGGGAGGTCGGCTGGTCCGGCGAGGACGTGGTGGCCCGCGAGGTGGTCCGGCTGGGCGCGATCGAGCTGACCGAGCGGCCGGTCCGGCCCGGCGCCGAGGAGGTGACGGCGGCCCTGCTGACCGGCCTGCGCCGCACCGGCCTGGGGCTGCTCACCTGGACCCCGGCGGCGCGGGCCCTGCGCGAGCGGCTGGCGTTCTGCCGGCACGCGCTGGCCGGCGACTGGCCCGACGTGGGCGACGAGGCGCTGCTCGCCGACGCGCCGGCCTGGCTGGGCCCGGAGCTGGCCGCCGCCCGCCGCCGCGCCGACCTGGCCCGGGTCGACGTCGCGGGCGCCCTGCGCCGGCTGCTGCCGTGGGCGCTGGCGGCGCGGCTCGACGATGTCGCCCCGGAGCGGATCGCCGTGCCGAGCGGGTCGCGGATCCGGGTCGACTACGCCGACCCGGCGGCGCCGGTGCTCGCGGTGAAGCTCCAGGAGACGTTCGGCTGGCGGGACGCGCCGCGCGTCGCCGACGGCCGGGTGCCGGTGCTGCTGCATCTGCTCTCCCCGGCCGGGCGGCCGGTGGCGGTCACGGCCGACCTGGCGTCCTTCTGGCGCACCGGCTATCCCCGGGTGCGGGCGGAGCTGCGCGGGCGCTACCCGCGCCATCCCTGGCCGGAGGACCCGACCACGGCCGCGCCCACCCGCCACGCCACGCCACGCCGCCGCTGAGCTGGGCGGATGCCGGCGAGGGTGCGGCTCGGCCGTCAGGTGCCGGGCGGATGCCGGCGAGGGTGCGGCGTCGGCCGTCAGGTGCCGGGCGCGCCCCTGCCGTCGGCGACGCCCCGAGGCCGTTCGGCCCCTTCGCGGACGCCCGCTCACTCCTCCACGACGTCGGCGACGACCACCGTGACGTTGTCGGGCCCGCCGGCCCGCAGCGCCAGGTCGATCAGCCGGCGGGCGCACTCCGCGCGGTCGGGATGCTCGGCGAGCACCTCGGCGAGCGTGTCCGGGCGGACCACGTTGGACAGGCCGTCGCTGCACAGCAGCCAGCGGTCGCCGGCCCAGGGCACCATTGTCGCGTACGCCGGGGACACCTCGTCGCCCTGCAGCGCCTGGGTGACGACGGCCCGGCGGGGATGGCTGCTGGCCTGGTCGGGGGTGATCACCCCCTGGTCGACGAGCAGTTGCACGAACGTGTCGTCGCGGGTGATCTGCTTGAGCACGCCTTCGCGGTAGAGATAGGCACGGGAGTCGCCGACGTGGGCGAGGGCCAGGCAACTGCCCGTCCGGGCGAAGAGCAGGGCGGTGAGGGTGGTGCCCATGCCCTGCCGCTCCGGATCCTCGGCGACCGCCTGGCGGATCCGCGTGGTGGCCAGCTCGATGCCGCTCTGCAGCGCGGCCACCAGCGCGTCCTCCGGGGTCTCCACGTCCAGCGGAGCGACCGCGTCGATGGCGATCGCGCTGGCCAGGTCGCCGGCCGCCATCCCGCCCATGCCGTCGGCGACGGCGACGAGCCAGGTGCCGGCGTGCAGGGCGTCCTGGTTCCCACTGCGGATCAGCCCACGGTCGCTCGTTCCCACGGAACGCAGCTTCAGGGTCATGGGTGGCAGCCTGCCAGGCCGAGGGCGCCGTTGTCTCTAGGAGATCAGGACCTCGGCGCGTCGCGCGGCGAATCTCACTGCCGCCGGCCGCCCGCCGGCGCGACGGCCCGCCCCGGCGGAACGCCGACGGTCCACCTCGCGGACGCCCGCCACTCATCCAGCCGGATCGATTGACAGCGGCCGGGAGCACTGGAAACATCGGGGCGACACCTGGGAGCGCTCCCAATGCGGGTCGCTCCCACGCGTCACCGCCACACCCGTCCCCCGCCGCCGTCCGGAAGGAACCACCCGTGACGCCACCCCGACGCCGCCTCGCGCTGCTGGCCGCCGCGACCACCCTCGCCCTGGCCGGCGCCACCGCCGGCGCGGCGCACGCCGAGCCGCCCCCCGACGCCCCCGAACAGATCGACAACGGCGACTTCAGCGCCGGAGTCTCCCCCTGGTTCTCCTACGGCACGGGCCCGCTCGCCGTCACCGACGGCCGACTCTGCGCCACCGTCCCCGGCGGCCTGGCCAACCCGTGGGACGCCGGCATCGGCCAGGACGGCGTGCCGCTGGTCGCCGGCGCCGAGTACACCCTCGGCTTCGACGTCTCCGCCACCCCCGGCACCGCCGTCAAGGCCGTCCTGCAACTGGGCACCGCCCCCTACACCACGTACGCCAGCGTCGACGCCACCGCCGGCGGCACCGCCCAGCGCTTCGAGAAGACGTTCACGGTCGCCGAGGGCAACCCGGCCGCCCAACTGATCTTCCAGGTCGGCGGCAGCGCGGCCGAGCAGACCGTCTGCCTCGACGACGTCTCCCTGCGCGGCGGCGACCCGCCCGAGCCGTACGTGCCCGACACCGGGCCGAGGGTGCGGGTCAACCAGGTCGGCTACCTGCCCGGCGGGCCGAAGAACGCCACCGTGGTGACCTCGGCGACCGAGGCACTGCCCTGGCAGCTGCGCTCCGCCGCCGGCGCCGTCCTGGCCAGCGGCACCACCACCCCGCGCGGCGTCGACGCCGCCTCCGGGCAGAACGTGCAGACGCTCGACTTCTCGTCGTACCGGACCCCGGGAGCGGGGCTGACCCTGACCGTCGACGGCGAGACGAGCCACCCCTTCGACATCTCGGGCACCCTCTACGACCGGCTGCGCGCCGACTCCCTCCAGTTCTTCTACGCCCAGCGCAGCGGCATCGCCATCGACGGCGACCTGATCGGCGCCGAGTACGCCCGCCCGGCCGGGCACCTCGGCGTGGCGCCCAACAGGGGGGACACCTCCGTGCCCTGCCAGCCAGGCGTCTGCGACTACTCGCTGGACGTGCGCGGCGGCTGGTACGACGCCGGCGACCACGGCAAGTACGTCGTCAACGGGGGCATCGCCACCTACCAGCTGCTGAACACCTTCGAGCGGACCCGCACGGCCGCCACCGCCGGGCACGGCGCCGCCCTCGGCGACAGCACGCTGCGGGTGCCCGAGCGCGGCAACGGCGTGCCGGACGTCCTCGACGAGGCCCGCTGGGAGCTGGAGTTCCTGCTGCGCATGCAGGTGCCGGCCGGCAAGCCGCTCGCCGGGATGGCCCACCACAAGATCCACGACCGGAACTGGACCGGGCTGCCGCTCGCCCCGCACGACGACCCCGAGCAGCGCGAGCTGCACCCGCCGTCCACGGCCGCCACGCTCAACCTGGCCGCCGTCGCCGCGCAGTGCGCGCGGCTGTTCGCCCCCTACGACGCGGCCTTCGCGAAGCGCTGCGGCACCGCGGCGAAGACGGCCTACGCCGCCGCCAAGGCCAACCCGACGCGGTACGCCAGCCCCGCCGACAGCACCGGCGGCGGCGCGTACGACGACACGAACGTCACCGACGAGTTCTACTGGGCCGCCGCCGAGCTCTTCCTGACCACCGGCGAACAGGCGTACCTGGCGGACCTGACCGCCTCGCCGCACCACACCGGGAACGTGTTCGACCCGCGCGGCTTCGGCTGGCAGGGTGTCGCCGCGCTGGGCCGGCTCGACCTCGCCACCGTGCCGAACGGGCTGCCGGCCGCCGACCTGGCCCGCGTACGCGCCTCGGTGACCGCCGCCGCCGACGCCCACCTCGCCGAGGCGGCCCGGCAGGCGTACGGGCTGCCGATGCCCGGCGACCCGGACAGCTACTTCTGGGGCGGCAACAGCAACGTCATCAACAACGCGGTCGTGTTCGCCACCGCCTTCGACCTGACCCGGGACGCGAAGTACCGGGACGGCGCGGTGCGGACGATGGACTACATCCTCGGGCGCAACGCGCTGAACATCTCGTACGTGACCGGATGGGGCGAGCACGCCGCCGAGAACCAGCACAGCCGGATCTTCGGCCACCAACTCGACCCGGACCTGCCGAAGCCGCCCGCCGGCTCGCTGGCCGGCGGCCCGAACGCCGCCCTGCAGGATCCGTTCGCCGCCAAGCTGCTCGCCGGCTGCAAGCCGATGTTCTGCTACGTCGACGACATCAACTCGTACGCGACCAACGAGGTGGCGATCAACTGGAACTCGGCGCTGGCCTGGCTCGCCTCGTTCCTGGCCGACCAGGGTGACTCGGCGGCGGTGCCGGCGCCCACCTGCTCCGCCACGTACACCAACTACGGCACCTGGCAGGGCGGCACCGGGTTCACCGCCCAGGTGACCATCCGCAACACGGGCACCACCACGGTCGACGGCTGGGCGGCCCGCTTCGCCTTCACCGGCGACCAGAAGGTGCGCGAGGCGTGGCTGGCGAAGGTGACCCAGTCGGGGGCCACGGTCACCGCGAAGAACGAGTCGTACAACGCCCGGATCGCCCCCGGCGGCACGGTGACCTTCGGCTTCAACGCGGTGACCGGCGGCGGCGCCAACCCGGCACCGGGCCTGGTCACCGTCAACGGCGCGGCCTGCACGCTCTCCTGATCCGGTCCACGCCGGCGGTCGGTCACCTCGCTCGCACCGCCCCGGCCCGCGGTGACGAGCGCACCACCCGGATGGTGGCCTCCCTCGCGTCCGAGGGGGCCACCACTCCGGTCGGACCGCGGCACGGGCGTGCCGCCCGCCAACCGTCCGATTCCCGCTCGACGGCCGCCGGAGCGTACGGCAGGGTGGCCGGATGGACGACGCGGAGCGGCGGGTGTGGGGGCGGCTGCCGGACGGCACCCGCACCGCCCTGGCCGGCCTGGCCACGGCGGACCTGCGCACGCTGCTGCTGGCGGTGGCGCGGGACCGGGCGGCGACGGTACGCCCGGCAGACCTGGTCCGCCGCTGGCGGGCGGACCGCTTCACCCGGCCGGCGACGGCCGACCCGCGTGCGCTGGCCGCCGTCGAGGCCCGCCTGTGGGAACTGCTCCCGGCGGAGTTCGCCGGCGTCGGCCTCTCCCCCGTCGCACCGCTCGGCACCTGCTCGGCGGTCGCGCCGGTGAGCCAGGACCGGATCGTCACGACCCTGCGCGCCACCGAGGTGGTCAGCGACCCCACCAACGCCCTCGCGATCGAGGCCGCGGTACGCCGCCGGGAACAGCCGGGCCACGGCGCCGTGCACCTGGCCGCCTGCCACCGGGTGCTGCGGGCGAAGGACTTCGGGCCGGGCCTTCCGGCGCACTTCCGGCTCTTCACGCTGGTCTCGAGCGCCCGCGACACCGGCTCGGGGCGCACCGAGGCACGGCTGCTCACCCTGCACCTGGCGTACTGGCACACGGTGCTCGCCGCCCTGCTGCCGCCCTCGATGGCGGCACGGGTACGCCTGACCGTGCTCGACAACCCGGTCGTCGGCCAGCGGATCGCAGACACGGTCCGCCCGGCGCTCGGCCCGTCGGGCGTACCGCTGACGGACGAGCCGGAGCGCCGGCGCGGCCGGGGCTACTACGTCGATGCCGCGCTGCGGCTCACCGCCGGCGGCGGCGCCGACGAGGTCGAACTCGGCGACGGCGGCTTCACCGACTGGACGGCCCGCCTGACCAGCGACGCCAAGGAACGCTGCCTGACCTCCTGCCTGTCCACCGAGCGACTCGTCGCGCTCACCGAGGACCGGCGGCCGGCAGCGCCCTGACCACGATCAGCCGGCCCGGAGCCTGGCGGAGCCCGCCTACCATCACGACCGTGGATGCGACGGGGTGGATCCTGACCGGGATCGCGGTGACGGTCGCCATCGTCCTGGTCGTGCTGCCGCTGCGCAGACGCCGGGCGTCGTCGTTTGCCGGGCGGGACGCGGCGTTGGCGGCGGCGCGCACGGCCATCCGGCGGTCCCGCCGGGAAGGACGGCGCCGTGGGCGGGGCAGCCTCCGCGGCGAGGGGTACGGCGGGGATCCCGGCACGATGGGCGACGCCAGCTCCGGCGGCTCGGACGGGACGCCCTGACCTTGCGGCGCGACTGTCGCCCGCAGCGGTGAATCGTCCACGACATCAGCTCGACAGCACAAGCGCGGGAAGACCGCCACCCTGGCCCGGCCTCCCCGCGTCGAGGGCCGACCGCCAGCCGGCCCGCGTCGAGGCGCATCGAAACTCGTGGTTGTAGCAGCATGTCCGTCATGACGGACCAGCGAAGCCCGAGTCTGCGTCCCGGTGGCCCGGCGGACGCGCCCGCCGTGCTGCGGCTGCTCGACGACGCCACCGCATGGCTGGTGGCGCGGGGTCGCACCGGCCAGTGGGGCACCGAGCCCGCCTCGACCGATCCGCGACGGATCGGGCAGGCCGACGCCTGGGCGACGGGCGGCGGGCTGTGGTTCGCGATGCTCGGCGACCGGCCCGTCGGCGCGCTGGTGGTGGGCGAGGCGACGGACTACGTGCCGCCGGCAACCGAGCCCGAGCTGTACGTCAACCTGCTGGTCACCGACCGGGCGCACCAGGGTGCGGGGATCGGCGGCCGGCTGCTCGCCCACGCCGCGGAGCTGGCCCGGGAGCGCGGGCTCGGCCTGCTCCGGGTGGACTGCTACGCGGGCGACGACGGCGCGCTGGTCCGCTGGTACGAGCGGCAGGGCTTCACCCCCACCGACCCGTTCACGGTCGAGCGCCCCGGCCGCGACCCGTGGCCCGGGCAGGTCCTCGTGCGCCGCCTGCCCTGACCCGGGCCGCTCGACCCTGGCCGGGACCGCTCAGGCTCCGGGCCGGGACCGGCTCAGCCGGCGCTGCGCACCTTCGGCAGCACCTCCGCGCCGAACGCGTCGATGAAGGCCCGCTGCTCCTGCCCGACGTGGTGCAGGGCGATCTGGTCGAAGCCGAGGCCCACGTACTCCTCCAGCCAGCCGACGTGCCGGCCCAGGTCGGCCGAGACGTTGACGACGTCGTGGACCTTCTCCATCGGCACCTGCGCCGAGACCGCGTCGAAGTGCTCGGCGGTGTCCAGGTCCCAGCAGACCGGCGGCGCGAAGACGTTGCTGCGCCACTGGTCGTACGCGAACCGCTCGGCCTCGGCCTGCTCCGGCGCCCAGCTCACGTGCACCTGCAGGTGCAGCGGCCCGCGCCCGCCGGCGTCGCGGTACGCGTCGATCAACTGCCGCAGGTGGTCGGCCGGGGCGTTCACGGTGATCAGACCGTCGGCCCATTCGGCGCACCAGCGGGCGGTGGCCACACTGACCGCCGCGCCGATCAGCGCCGGCGGCTGCTCCGGCCGGGTCCACAGCTTCGCCCGGTCGACCCGGACCAGGCCGTCGTGGCTGACCTCCTCGCCGGCCAGCAGCGCGCGGATCACGTCCACGCACTCGCGCAGCCGGGCGGTACGCACGTCCTTGCGCGGCCAGCCGTCGCCGGTGATGTGCTCGTTGCTCGCCTCGCCGGTGCCCAGGGCAGCCCAGAACCGGCCCGGGTACATCGCCGCGAGGGTGCCGATGGCCTGCGCGATGATCGCCGGGTGGTAGCGCTGGCCGGGCGCGTTGACCACGCCGAAGGGCAGGTTGGTGGCCTGGAGCGCGGCGCCGAGCCACGACCAGGCGAAGCCGGACTGGCCCTGCCGCTCGCTCCAGGGCGAGAAGTGGTCCGAGGACATGGCGGCGTCGAAGCCGGCCCGCTCGGCGTGGACCACCGCGTCCAGCAGGGCGCGGGGATGGATCTGCTCGTGGGACGCGTGGAAGCCGAACACCGTCATGGCGTCATTCCCTACCCATGACGGCGCCCGGCTACGCCGACCAACCGACCCGGGCTACTCCGCGTGCGCCCCGGCGCCGGCGGAGGCGGCCCCCTCGCCCACCCAGACGGTCTTGATGTTGCAGAACTCCCGCATGCCCAGCGCGGAGAGCTCCCGGCCGTAGCCGGAGTTCCTCACCCCACCGAAGGGCAGCTCCGGGTAGGACGTGGTCATGCCGTTGACGAAGACGTTGCCGGCGTCCAGGTCGGTGGCGAAGCGCTCCTGCTCGGCGGGATCCCGGGTCCAGGCGTTCGAGCCCAGCCCGAAGGCGGTGCCGTTGGCCACCTCGATCGCCTCGTCGTACGACGACACCCGGTAGAGGCCGGCGACGGGCCCGAAGACCTCCTCGGACCACATCCGCATCTCCGGCCGCAGGTCGGTGACCACCGTCGGCGGGTAGAACCAGCCGGGGCCGGCGTGCGGCTCGCCGCCGCAGAGCACGGTGGCGCCCTTGTCGACGGCGTCGCGTACCTGGGCGTGGATCTCGTCGCGGCCACCCTCGCTGGCCAGCGGGCCGACGTCGGTGTCGGGGTCCATCGGGTCGCCGACCCGCAGGGCCGACATGTTGGCGGCGAACCTCTCGGCGAAGGCGTCGAAGACGTCGGCGTGCACGATGAACCGCTTCGCGGCGATGCAGGACTGGCCGTTGTTCTGGCAGCGGGCGGTGGTGGCGACCTCGGCGGCCCGGTCGAGGTCGGCCGACGGCATCACCACGAACGGGTCGCTGCCGCCGAGTTCCAGCACCGTCTTCTTGAGTTCCCGCCCGGCGATCTGGGCGATCGAGCGGCCCGCGCCCTCGCTGCCGGTCAGCGTGGCGGCGCGTACCCGGGGGTCGCTGAGCACCCGGTCGACCTCGGCGGAGCCGACGAGCAGCGTCGTGAAGGCCCCCTCCGGAAAGCCGGCGCGGCGGAACAGGTCCTCCAGCAGCAGCGCGGTCTGCGGCACGTTGGAGGCGTGCTTGAGCAGGCCGGTGTTGCCGGCCATCAACGCCGGCGCGGCGAAGCGCATCACCTGCCACAGCGGGAAGTTCCACGGCATCACCGCCAGCACCGGCCCGATCGGCTGGTAGCGGACGAACGCCCGGATCGCCTTGACCGCTCCCGCGTCGGCGGGCTCGTCGGCTAGGAACTCGGCGGCCTTCGCCGCGTAGAAGCGGCAGGCCGCGGCGCACTTGGTGACCTCGGCCTTCGCCGCCGCGTACGTCTTGCCCATCTCGGTGGTCATGAGCCGGGCGGTCTCGTCGCGGTCGGCCTCCAGCAGCTCCGCCGCCGCGGTCAGCCACCGTCCCCGCTGCGCGATCGTGGTGCCGCGCAGCTGCCGGTACGCCAGGTCGGCGCGGCCGATGGCGGCGTCGATCTGCTCCTCCGACATCGGGTCGTAGCTCTTGAGCACCTGTCCGGTGGCGGGGTTGGTGGTCGCGATGGGCATCTCGTACTCCTGTCACTCGAAGAGTGAGTGGCGGGCACCCGGCTCCTCCCGGCGGCGGGCGGCACGGCGGCGCTGGATGATCACCAGGTCGACCACGGCGACCACCGCGAAGACCACGCAGAGGACCCCCAGCCACACCAGGTCGGCACGGAACGCCAGCACCGCGAAGACGGTCATGGTGACCAGCCCGAACCCGGCGAGCAGGAGGCGCATGTTGAGCGCGCTGTAGGCGTGGCCGACCGTGCCACGGGCGCGCCGGGGCTGCGATCTCGTCATTGCACCGACCTACCCCCGATCGGCCGGCTTAACCCGCCACCGCCTCCGGTGGCACCGTCCGCCACCGCCTCCGGTGGCGGACGGTGCCACCGGTGCGCTGCGTTACACCGGTGCGCCGCGAACGGCCCGATCCGGCTCCGACCGGGGAGGATGGTCGGCATGACCACGACCCACGCGCTGCCGGTGACCGTCGCCGTCGCGCGCCGCACCGACCCCGCCCGGACCAGCGAGATGGTGGCCTGGATGCGGGCGGGCACCGCGCTGGCCGAGGCGTTCCCGGGGTTCCTCGGGTCCGGCTGGGTGCGCACGGCGCCCGGCTCCGGGGAGTGGCACATCATCTACCGCTTCGCCGACCACGAGACGCTGCGCCGGTGGGAGGAGTCACCGCAGCGGCACTGGTGGCTCTCCTCGGCGCAGGGCATCGTCGAGCACACCCGGGTGGAGCGGCGCACCGGCATCGAGGGCTGGTTCGACCCGCCGCGCGAGCAGCTCGTCGAGACCGTGCCGGTCAGCGCCGAGCCGACCGTCCCGCCGCCCTCCCCGCCGCGCTGGAAGCAGGCCGTGACGATCTGGTTGGCGTTCTTCCCGCTCAGCCTCACCGCGACGCTGCTGACCAGCCGTTTCCTTCCCGAGACGCCGCTGGCGGCCCGGGTGCTGCTGATGACCCTCACGCTGACTCCCCTGATGACCTACCTGGTGCTGCCCCGGATCACCCGGGCGCTGCACTGGTGGCTGCACGGCCAGCGTCCGCCGTGGCGCTCGGCCCGCTGACCGCTCGGCCCGCTGACCGGCCGGCGCGCTGACCGCCCGGCGCGCTGACCGGCCGGCGCGCTGACCGGCCGGCGCGCTGACCGGCCGGCGCGCGGCCGAGGCCCTAGCACGCGGAGCCGCCCCGGGACAGCCCTCTGCCGCATAGTCGACAGCAGCGGGCGGCACCACCCCGCCCCGCGCGTAGAGTTACCGCGCTGTTGCTCTCCGCTGCGGGACTGGGGAAGAGATGCCTCGACGCTGGGTCACCGCCGTCGCCTGCCTGCTGGCACTGGTCGCGCTCGCCTGCGAGGGCGGCGGGGAGCCCGGCTCCCGCCCGCCGCGCGAGACACCGTCGCCCGGCGCGGGCGGCGGCATCGCGGCGCTCGGCGACTCGATCAGCACCGGCTTCGGCTCCTGCCTGGCGCTCACCTCGTGCCAGCGCAACTCCTGGTCCACCGGCGACGGGCTGCGCGTGGACAGCATCTACCGCCGGCTGCTCGACCGCACCCCCGCCATCCGCGGCCGGGCCCACAACCACGCCCGCCCGGGGGCGCGGGCCGCCTCGCTGGAGGGGCAGGCCCAGCAGGCGGTACGCGACCGCGTCGACCACGTGACCGTGCTGATCGGCGCCAACGACGTGTGCCGGGGCGGCATCGAGGCGATGACCCCGGTGACGCGGTTCCGCGCCGACGTGGACCGCGGCCTGCGCGTGCTGCGGCAGGGCCGGCCGAAGGCGCGGGTGCTGGTGGTGAGCGTTCCGGACCTGTACCGCCTCTGGGAGGTCGGGCACACCGACAAGCGGGCGGTGCGGGCCTGGAAACGGGGCGTCTGCCCGGCGCTGCTGGCCGATCCGGAGTCGACGGATCCGCTGGACCGGGCGCGGCGCGCGGCCGTCCGGGAGCGGATCGGCGACTACAACGCCCAACTCGCCGCCGCGTGCCGGGCGTACGGCTCGCGCTGCCGCTACGACGGCGGGGCGGTGCACCGGGTGCGCTTCGGGCTGGACCTGGTCAACCCGCTGGACTGGTTCCACCCCAACGCCGCCGGCCAGGACCGGCTGGCCGAGGTGGCCTGGCGCGCCTCGGGCCTGGGCTCCTGACCGACCGGCGGCCCGGCGCGGTTCCCGAACCGCCCGACGGCCCCGCCCGGACTCCGTCCCGCCCGACGGGCCGACCCGGGCTCCCGAACCGACCGACGGCCCGGGCTCCCGTCCCGCCCGACGACCCGGCCCGGGCTCCCGTTCGATGGCCGGGCGCCCGGGCGCGCCACCGGACGGGTCAGGGTCGGCGGGGCTCCGGGACGCCGGGGTTGCCGTGCTGGCGGTAGAGCGCGCGGGAGCGCGTGGCCAGGTCCTTGGTGGCCGACGAGTTGGCCCAGGTGCCGAGGATGATCGCCGCGCCGGGCACCACCTTGGCGAAGACGCGCTTCGCCGCGCGCACCCCGGCCATCTGGGCCAGCCGTACGCCCAGGCGCAGCATGACCTTGCCGAGCGGGTTCTGCCCGCCGCTGCCGAACAGGGCGCCCGCGCGCTCCCGACCGGCGGCAACCCCCAGCGCGAGCCGGGCGCTCTCGGCGACCTTGTGCACCTTCTGCAGCACCAGCAGGTCGGTGGCCCGGTCGGCGTGCAGCGGGTCGACGCCGTAGGCGGCGGCGATGTGCAGCACCATCCGGGCCTGGGTCCAGGCCAGCACCCCCACGTCGATCACGGCGCCGGGCAGCCCGGCGGCGCCCGAGACGGCGCCGGAGAGCCGGGCGTGGTTGACGAACTTGCGTACGGCCTGCTCGGCGAACACCTCGGCGGAGGCTCCGGGCTGCTCGGCCCGGGCCCGCGCGGCCCACTGCGCCGCCTCCGGCCCCAGCCGGCGTACGGCCTCCAGGGCGAGGTGCTCCGGGGCGTACTGCGGGTCCTCCCGCATCCGGTCCCAGAGCTTGAGCGGCGGCGCCTCCGGCACGTCCTGCGGGGGCGCGGGCACCACCGCCGGCGGCTGGGGCGCTTCCGCGGCGGGCGGAACCGGCTGGCCGTCGGTGGGCGCGGAATCGGTCACAGGGTCTCCCGGGGGGTCGGAGATCGTCGAGGGGGTCAGCGACGGTTCTGGAGCTTGGCGGCGAGGCCCTTCAGCTTCTGCTGGGTGCCGGGCTTGGCCAGCTCGCGCCGGCCGCGGTCGACCAGCTGCTGGCCCTTGGGCGAGCGTAGGAAGGTGCTGATCCGCTGCATCAGAGACATGTCGTCCTCCAGTCGGTGGTGCCTCTTCCATGTGTACCTCGGAGCGACAACCTCTGTACCCGGTACGCCCGAAGAGCAACCGTCCACTGTGGTCGCTGGAAGACTACTGCCCCGCCTCCAGGATCGCCTCGACGACCTCCGTGGCCCGCCACTCGTGCTTGGCGTAGTGCTCCGGGTAGGCGGAGATCTGCACCGCCTGGGCGGCGTCGGTCAGCCGCATCTGCTGCCAGCCGGGCACCTCGGCCAGGGCGGAGAGGAACTGCCGGGTGGCGAACGCCGGATCCATCAACTGGCCCACCTCGCCCCAGCCGCTGCTGGAACGCTGCTGGAACAGCCCGACCGAGTCGTGGTCCCAGCCGATGCCCTGGTGCGGGTAGTTCTGGGACTCGGGAAGCACGCCGCTGGCGACGTTGTAGAGGTTGCTCTCCTGCATGGCGGTGGCGACCGCGATCACGAGCGCCCGTCGCGGCATCCCCATCTTGCGCCCCGTCCGCACGATGACCTCGGCGTTCTCCATCTGCGCGTTGTCGAGGCCGGCCACGGGGGCGGGGTCGACGGGCTTGCGCCTGGTCTTCTTCGGGGCGGGGGTGGTGGTGTCCGGGTCGGCGGCGGGGGTCGGGCTGGCGGGTGCGGTCACCGGGACGCGCTCCACGTCGCGGGAGGCCGGGCCCGGCTCGGCGCGCTCGGCGAGCGCGGAGGGGGCGGCGACGGGGGCCGGGTCGCCGCCGTCGTCCCGGCCGCCCTGGGCGACGGCGGTCATGCCGAGGCAGCACAGCACGCCGGTGGCGAGGGCGACCCGGGCCCGGACGGGGCCGGTCCGCAGCAGCCGGGCGTACGCCCCGGCGGAGCGGAGGCCGGTCGACCGGTCGTGCGAGGGGGTATCGTCCGAACGGTCGATCGGGTCACCGGGGGTGATCTGGTGGTCGAGGGTGCGGTCGTCACGCATCAGCCGAGGCTAGGCAGACGCAAACTCCGATCACCCGGGGTGATCTCGTGGCATTTTTCACGAAACCAGCCCCTCCGGCCGGACGGTCCACCCGATGCGGGGATCCGGCGGGACGCACCTCGCGGACCGGTCAGACCTCGCAGCCGGACCCGGGGCGGCCCTCGGCGTACGGAAGACGGACGTAGCGCCAGCACCGCCTCCAAGATCCGCAAACTCACCCTTCCGGCCGATACGCTGGTCACCCTGACGGTCATCACTCGACGCCCGACGGTGGAGTTGCGGGGATACGCCCCGATTGCTGGTCGGGCCGGCGCCCCCCGGACAGCCGCCGGCAGGAATGCACGAGGATGGCGGGTACGTTCCCCGAACGGGTGCCGCCCCCGCGCGGCGACCCGTACGCACGACCAGGGAGGTCCGCACCGGTGCTCGACCCACACGAGCTCTACGAACTCACCGACGAGCTGCCCGACCTCGGTCAGCCCGTCCTGATCCAGGCCCTCACCGGGTTCGTCGACGCCGGCAGCGCCACCCGACTGGCCAGGGAGCAGCTGCTCACCTCCCTGGACTCCCGTCCGATCGCCCGGTTCGACGTCGACCAGCTCTTCGACTACCGGTCGCGCCGACCCGTGATGACCTTCGTCGAGGACCACTGGGAGTCGTACGACGCCCCGGCGTTGGAGCTGCACCTGCTGCACGACGACGACGAGACGCCCTTCCTGCTGCTCACCGGCCCCGAGCCGGACCTGCAGTGGGAGCGCTTCGTGGCCGCCGTCGGCGCGCTCGCCACGCGGCTGGACGTCCGGCTCACCGTGGGGCTCAACGCGATCCCGATGGCCGTGCCGCACACCCGGCCCGCCGGGGTGACCGCGCACGCGACCCGGCGGGAGCTGATCGCCGGCTACGAGCCGTGGTTGCAGCGGGTCCAGGTGCCGGGCAGCGTCGGGCACCTGCTGGAGTTCCGCCTCGGCGAGCTGGGCCGCGACGCCCTCGGCTTCGCCGCCCACGTGCCGCACTACGTGGCGCAGACCGAGTACCCGGCCGCCGCCGAGGTGCTGCTCGCCTCCGTGTCCCGCAGCACCGGGCTGCTGCTGCCCCGCGACGGGCTCCGCTCGGCCGCCGACGTGGTCCGCCTCGAGATCGACCGGCAGGTCGCGCAGACCGACGAGGCCGCCCAGCTCGTCCAGGCCCTGGAGGAGCAGTACGACGCGTTCGCGCGCGGCCGGGGCGAGCGGAGCCTGCTCGCCCCCGAGGCCGGGGCGCTGCCCACCGCCGACGAGCTGGGGGCCGAGCTGGAGCGCTTCCTGGCCGAGCAGACCCGCCCGGGCGACACCCCGGGCGCCTGACGCGGCGGCGCGGGCGTCGATGGGGCAGGCTTGACCCATGCGCCTGGCGACCTGGAACGTGAACTCGGTGAAGGCCCGCCTCCCCCGGCTGCTGGAGTGGCTGGCGGGAACCGGGCCGGACGTCGTCTGCCTGCAGGAGACCAAGTGCCCGGACGGGGCGTTCCCCGTGGCGGAGGTGGGCGAGCTGGGCTACACCGTGGCCAGCCACAGCGACGGCCGGTGGAACGGGGTGGCCATCCTGTCCCGGGTCGGCCTGGCCGACGTGGTGGTGGGGTTCCCCGCCGAGCCGGGCTTCCCCGAGCCCGAGGCCCGGGCCATCTCCGCCACCTGCGACGGGGTGCGGGTCTGGTCGGTGTACGTGCCGAACGGCCGCGCGCCGGACGACCCGCACTACACCTACAAGCTGGCCTGGTTCGCGGCGCTGCGGGACGCGCTCGAGTCGGAGCTGGCGAGCGGGCTGCCGCTGGCGGTCTGCGGGGACTTCAACGTCGCGCCCACCGACGCCGACGTCTGGGACCCGAGCGTGTTCACCCACTCCACCCACGTCACGCCGGCCGAGCGGGCGGCCCTGGCGGAGCTGCGCGACCTCGGCCTCTCCGACGTGGTGCCCACGCCGATGAAGGGCCCGCACCCGTTCACCTACTGGGACTACCGGGCCGGGATGTTCCATCAGAACAAGGGCATGCGGATCGACCTGGTGTACGCCTCGGCGCCGTTCGCCAGGGCGGTCCGCTCGGCGTACGTGGACCGGGAGGCCCGCAAGGGCAAGGGCCCGTCCGACCACGCCCCGATCGTGGTCGACGCCGAACTGGTTCCGGCGGTCGAGTCGTTCTGACCGCGGGCGGCGTGACTAGGGTGGAGCCATGGCAGTCGTGAAGATCAACGCGATCGACGTCCCTCCCGGCGCGGGTGAGGAGCTGGAGAAGCGGTTCGCCGCCCGGGCCGGCGCGGTGGAGAACTCCCCCGGTTTCCTCGGCTTCGAGCTGCTCCGCCCGGTCGCCGGCGAGAACCGCTACTTCGTCTACACGAAGTGGGAGAGCGAGGAGGCCTACCAGGCCTGGGCCGCCGGCCCCTCCCGCGCCGCCCACGCCGGGTCGGGCGAGAAGCGTCCCCCGGTCGCATCGGGCGCCACCCTGCTGGAGTTCGAGGTCGTCCAGCAGGTCGCACCGCGTCCCTGACGAAGCACCGCGTTCCTGACAAAGCCGGGGCTCAAGAGGCCGTCACCTGACGGCAGACGGGCTCAAGCGGCCGTCCCTGACGGCAGCCGGGCTCAGGCGGCCGTCACCTGACGGCAGACGGGCTCAGGCGGGGCGGGAGGAGAGCAGGGTGGCGAAGGCGATGACGTTGTCGGCGTAGCCCGTCCGGCCGCCGAGCCAGTCGCCACCGCAGGTGATCAGGCGCAGGCCCGGCGGGCCCTCGTCGCCGTAGACCCGCTCCGCCGGCAGCCGGTCCTTGGGGAAGTGCTCCACCGAGTCGACGCGGAAGACCACGACCGAGCGGTCCGCGCGGGTCACCTCGACCGTGTCACCGGGGCGGAGCTTGTGCAGGCCGTAGAAGACCGACGGGCCGCGCTTGGTGTCCACGTGCCCCACGATCACCGCCGGGCCCGGCTCGCCGGGGGTCGGGCCCCGGTCGTACCAGCCGGTCTCGTCGGCCCGGTCCAGGGGCGGGACGGCGATCGACCCGTCCCGGGCCTGGCCCACGGGCGCCACCGGCGCGGACACCTCGATCGAGGGGATCGACAGCCGCACCGGCCGGCTGGCCGACAGCGCGCCGTCCCCGCCGCGGGTCGGACGCGACTCCCCCGAGTCGGCGGCCCAGTCGAACGGCCCGGCCGTACGCCCGAGCCCCGCGCCGGTGGCGAAGACCCCGACCAGCACCAGCACCACGGCCAGCGGCACCGACCAGGGGCGGCGGCCGGGCGGCGGCCGACGCCGGGCCGCTGCGGCGGCCGGCTGCGGGGCGGGCGTGGTGGCCATGACGGGCTACCGTCGGGCGACGCCACGGACGGAGCGGGGCCGGCGCGCGGCGAGCACCGCCAGGACGATGCCGGTGACGGTCAGCGCGACGCCGCCGGGGAGCAGCAGACCCCCGGTGAACCCGCCGGCGCCTCCGCCGAAGCCCGTCGCCGGGCCGCGACTGGGCTTCACCGCCTTGACCACCTGGAGCATGGTCGAGGCGGTCTCGCCGTCGCGGCACTCCAGCTTGACCCGGTAGTTGCCGGGCCGGGTGCGCTCCCGCACCATCGGGGCGGCGGTCAGCAGCCCGCGCTGCGGATGCACCTGCACCCGTCCGAACGCGTCCGAGACCACCGTCGCGGGGATCGAGTTGTCCCGGCAACTGGCCCGGATGCCGACCAGGAAGCCCGGCTCCACGGTGCTCGGGCTGACCTCGACGAATACGGCGTGCTCCGGCGGGGCGGGCTGGGGCGCACCCACCGGCGCGGGCTCCGCCCGCCGGCCGGCGGCGGCCGGAACGCCGACGCGACCGCCGAGGGCCACGGCGCGCGGGGCGGCGGCGACCGGCGGGCCAGCAGCCGGAAGCACGGCACCGGCAGCCGGAGGGGCGGCCTCGACCGGCAGGCGATCGGCCGGGAGAGCGGCGGCCCGTGGGGCGGCGGCCGGCAGGGCGGCGTCGGTGGGCGGGCGATCGGCCGGGGAAGCCGCGGCGTTGGGCAGGGCGGCCTCGACCGACAGTCGATCGGCCGGGAGAGCGGCGGCCCGTGGGGCGGTCTCCGGCAGGGCGGCGTCGGCGGGCGCGGGCGGGAGCAGCGGGCCGACGATCGCGGTCGCGATCGCCAGCGCCAGACCGCCGCGGTGCACCGACACGACGCCCCCTCCCGGCGCGTTGGGGCAGTGCCGGGCAACACCAGACACCCGGTCTGCCGTACGGGATGGATCCTCTCATCCCCGGGCGAACATCACATCCGATCCGGCGCGACCGTCGCGTAGGCTCGGGTCGTTGTGACCTCCACCGACTTCGCCGCCGCCGCCGCGCCCGCGCCGCCCGCCGCCCGGGCCATCCGCACCTTCCATCCGCGCCGCGGCCGGATGAGCAGCCGCCAGACGGAGGCGCTGGACCGGCTCTGGCCGGTCCACGGCCTGCGCGTCCCGGACGAGCCCGGCACGCCGGTGGACCTCGTCGGCCTGTTCGGTCGCCGGGCCCCGGTGGTGGTGGAGATCGGCTCCGGGATGGGCGACACCACCGCTGCGATGGCCGCCGCCGACCCGGATCGAGACTATCTGGCGGTCGAGGTGCACACGCCCGGAATCGCCAACCTGCTGGACCTGGTGGACCGGCGCGGCCTGCGCAACGTGCGGGTGGCCGAGGGCGACGCCCTGGACCTGGTCCCGGGCCTGCCGGAGGCGTCGCTGGACGCGGTGCACGTCTTCTTCCCCGACCCCTGGCCCAAGTCCCGCCACCACAAGCGGCGGATCATCCAGCCGGCGCACGTCGCGCTGCTGCGCTCGCGGCTGGCGCGCGGCGGCACCCTGCACTGCGCGACCGACTGGGCCGAGTACGCCGAGGCGATGCGCCAGACCCTGGACGCCGACCCGGGACTGGTGAACGCGCACGACGGTTTCGCGCCCCGCCCGCCGCACCGCCCGGTGACCAAGTTCGAGCGTCGGGCCCTGACCGCCGGCCGCCCGATCTTCGACCTGATCTACCGCCGATCGTGAGAGCAAGGGCTTCCCTGCCACGGATTCCGTTGCACGAAGGGCCCTTCCTGACGCCTCACCCGGCCCGCCGCGTCGCCTCCTCCAACGCCGCCTGCCACGCGGCCGGTTGGCGCGCAGGGGCATGATCCAGGCACCATGGGACCCGCTATGACGCTCACCGCCGCGCTGCCGACAAGCGCCGACCCCGACACCCTCTTCGACGCGTTCGCCGGCTGGGCGAAGGAGCGCGGCCTCGACCTCTATCCCCACCAGGAGGAGGCGGTCATCGAGATCGTCTCCGGCGCCAACGTGATCATGAATACGCCGACCGGCTCCGGCAAGAGCCTGGTCGCGATCGCGGCGCACTTCGCGGCCCTGGCCGACGACCGGACGACCTTCTACACCGCGCCGATCAAGGCGCTGGTGTCGGAGAAGTTCTTCGCCCTCTGCGAGGTGTTCGGCGCCGACAACGTCGGCATGCTGACCGGCGACGCCAGCGTCAACGCCGACGCCCCGATCATCTGCTGCACCGCCGAGATCCTGGCCAACCTCGCGCTGCGCGAGGGCGAGCGGGCCGACGTCGGCCAGGTGATCATGGACGAGTTCCACTTCTACGCCGAGCCCGACCGGGGCTGGGCCTGGCAGGTGCCGCTCATCGAGCTGCCCCAGGCGCAGTTCGTCCTGATGTCCGCCACGCTTGGCGACACCACCCGCTTCGTCGACGACCTGACCCGGCGCACCGGCCGGCCGACCGCCGTCGTCCGCTCGGCCGAGCGGCCGGTCCCGCTGATCTTCTCGTACGCGATGACGCCGCTGCACGAGACCCTGGAAGAGCTGCTGGAGACGAAGCAGGCACCCGTCTACGTCGTGCACTTCACCCAGGCCGCCGCCCTGGAACGCGCCCAGGCCCTGATGAGCGTCAACGTCTGCACCCGGGCCGAGAAGGACATGATCGCGCAGGCGATCGGGAACTTCCGGTTCACCTCCGGCTTCGGCAAGACGCTGTCGCGGCTGGTGCGGCACGGCATCGGCGTGCACCACGCCGGCATGCTGCCCAAGTACCGCCGGCTCGTCGAGACCCTCGCCCAGGCCGGGCTGCTCAAGGTCATCTGCGGCACCGACACGCTCGGCGTCGGGATCAACGTGCCGATCCGCACCGTGCTGTTCACCGGCCTGAGCAAGTACGACGGCACCCGCACCCGGCTGCTCAAGGCCCGCGAGTTCCACCAGATCGCCGGGCGGGCCGGCCGGGCCGGCTTCGACACCATCGGCCGCGTGGTCGTGCAGGCCCCCGAGCACGTGATCGAGAACGAGAAGGCCCTCGCCAAGGCCGGCGACGACCCGAAGAAGCGGCGCAAGGTGGTGCGCAAGAAGCCGCCGGAGGGGTCGATCGGCTGGGGCAGGCCCACCTTCGAGCGCTTGGTCGAGGCCGAGCCGGAGCCGCTCACGTCCAGCTTCCAGGTCAGCCACTCGATGCTGCTCAACGTCATCGGGCGCCCCGGCGACGCGTTCGCCGCGATGCGGCACCTGCTCACCGACAACCACGAGGACCGGGCCGCCCAGCGCCGGCACATCCGGCGGGCCATCGCCATCTACCGGGCGCTGCGCGCCGGCGGGGTCGTCGAGCAGCTCGCCGAGCCGGACGAGACGGGCCGGCGGGTACGCCTCACCGTCGACCTCCAGCTCGACTTCGCCCTCAACCAGCCGCTGTCGCCGCTGGCCCTCGCCGCGATCGAGCTGCTCGACCGGGAGTCCCCGTCGTACGCCCTCGACGTGCTCTCGGTGATCGAGTCGATCCTCGACGACCCGCGTCAGGTGCTCTCCGCGCAGCAGTTCAAGGCCCGTGGCGAGGCGGTCGCCGCGATGAAGGCCGAGGGCATCGAGTACGAGGCGCGCCTCGAACTGCTCGACGAGGTGACCTGGCCCAAACCCCTCGCGGAGCTGCTGGAGTCGGCGTACGAGATGTACCGGCAGGGGCACCCGTGGGTCGCCGACCACCAGCTCTCCCCCAAGTCCGTCGTCCGGGACATGTACGAGCGGGCGATGACCTTCACCGAGTACGTGCAGTTCTACGGGCTGTCCCGCTCCGAGGGCCTGGTGCTGCGCTACCTCGCCGACGCGTACAAGACGCTGCGGCAGACCGTCCCCGAGGACGCCAAGACCGACGAGCTGGTCGACCTCATCGAGTGGCTCGGCGAGCTGGTCCGCCAGGTCGACTCCAGCCTCATCGACGAGTGGGAGCGGCTACGCAACCCGTCCGACGTGGCGGAGGTCGCCTCGTCCCTGGCGGACCGGCCGCCGGCGGTCACCCGCAACGCGCGCGCCTTCCGGGTGCTGGTGCGCAACGCCCTGTTCCGCCGGGTCGAGCTGGCCGCGCTGCGCCGCTGGGACCTGCTCGGCGAGCTGGACGCGGCGGACGGCTGGGACGCGGACGCCTGGGCCGACGCGCTGGAGCCGTACTTCGACTCCTACGACGCGATCGGGACCGGGCCGGACGCGCGCGGCCCGGCGCTGCTCATGATCGAGCAGGGCCGGGACCGGTGGACGGTGCGGCAGATCCTGGACGACCCCGAGGGCGACCACGACTGGGGCATCAGCGCCGAGGTCGACCTCGCCGCCTCCGACGAGGCCGGCGCGGCGGTCGTCCGGATCACCTCGGTGGGACAGCTCTGAACTTCGTTTTCAGGGGCCGCCCGGGATGCCCGGGCGGCCCCTTTCGTTCCCTGGGCGATGTCA